>MNEX01000091.1:9893-14087 GCA_001917905.1 Acidobacteria bacterium 13_1_40CM_65_14 | reverse complement strand
CGCCTGAATCGTCAAGGCTGGATGTACTCGGAGCCCGGCCCGTACAACTCCCGCGGAAACTTCCGCCGCCCCGGTGCGCGCATCCTGGAAGCGGATCTCACGAGCGCCGCATTGCCCCAGCCGCGGCTGACGCGTCCGCCGGGCAATCCAAGCGTCATCGACGTTCCGGCTTACACGGATTTCAAGCTGCACGACATTACCGATCCCGCCGATCGCTCGGCGGCCGAGCCGCTCGACATGAATCAGCCGGCGAATTCGCCGAAGGTCACCCTTGGCAATCGGAAGTTCCTCACGCGGCGGCTCTGGGGCGTCGGCAACCAGTCGCCGTATTTCCACCACGGTCTGTTCACGACGATGAGACAGGCGGTTCTGGCTCATGCAGGAGAAGCGCTCGAGCAGCGCAAGGCGTTCGAGCGCCTCGTCAAGTACGAGCAGGATGCGCTGATTGAGTTCCTGAAGTCACTCCAGGTGCTGCCGCCGTCCAGCAAGGCGCTCATCGTCGACGAACGCGGTCAGCCAAAAGTGTGGCCGCGCGTGGACGTCACTCAGTAGATCGGTTCATAAACCCGAACAATCACGAAACCACGAAAGCACGAAACCACGAAAAAGAATACCTTCACGAAAAAGAATACCTTTAGGTTGTTTCGAGTTTTCGCGTTTTCGTGTTCTTGTGGGAACGCCATTTGTGAGATGGCTTCTAGTCGGCTTCCCTTTGTGTCCTTTGTGTCCATTGTGTTCGATCAGCGTAGCGGACCCAGCACGCCGCCGGCGAGAAAAAGGCACTAGCAGCCCGTGGTGAAAGTCTGGCTGCATTCGACGGGCGATGCATCCCCGCCGGCTGCGTTGCTCCTCGCTCAAATACTCCCGGTATTCTCGGTCGTCGCGCCTTGCCGGCGGGGCGCCTCGCCCGTCTCGGTGCGACGCCAGACTTTCACCACGGGCTGCTAGACTCATGAATCGTGGCCGTTGCGCTGCCCTTTGAATTCGACACGAGCGGCCCGGTCACAGTCGTTCTGCGAGGCGTCCTCGGACTGTTGTTTGTCGTCGTCGTGCCGGGCGTTCTCTACTCGCTCTTGGTCTCGCATAACAGAGCTGCTGTATTCGCGCTTCTCATCGTCGCCGCGTTGACGGTGTACTTCGGGAGACTGTTTCTCGCGAACCTGCCGGGTACGAGAGGAACGATCACCGCGAAGGCTGTGATCGTCCAGCCAGGCCGGGTGTACGGCATCCGGCTCGCCGGCCCGGAAGGCACGTTTCCGATTCACCAGTTCAAAGCCGTACGCGTCGAGAGCGCCCTCCCGCCTGTCCACGTGATCGGTGGACTGCATGAACGAGTGTCTCTCGTCGGAAAGAACGGCACGCCCGACATCCTCATCGCGAGGACCGAGCGCGGTGCCGGCAACGCGCTGGGCCGCGACCTGGCTGCTGCGCTCAAGTTGCCGGTCGAGGAGCTGTCCGTTCTGTACTAGGCAACGGTTCGCGGCAAGATCGGTTTCACTTTCCAGCGCATATACGCGACGAATGTGGCCATTACAAGCAGGATAAACGTGGTAATCGCGGAACTAACTTCACCGCGGATTATGTGAAAAATGGTGGCGCTTATCATCACAATCATCAACCCGGCGGCTGCCCAGGAAATCCACCATGGCTGTATGCGCGTGATGCCTGGCAGGGTGAGTCCGATCGCGGCCAACACTTCGGCCACGCCGAGAAAAATGCGGAATGCCGGCGGGATGACACTCATCTGCTCCAGCATTGACGCTGGCGGGAAGAGAAAGAGGCAGCCATGTGCAAAAAAAGCCACCGCGAGGAAGACTTGAACCACCCACAAGATGATGTTCATGAATTGTTTTCCTTTGAACGCCTACTCGATGGTCCACAGCGCGATCGTCGAGATGTCCTTGACGAAGATCCGATTGCCCGAAACCGCCGGAGCCGGCCACGTGGCGGTGTCGGCGACGGTGTAGGTTTTCAGCGGCTCGAATCCGCCAGGACGACTCGGCGCCACCATCAGCTCGCCGTCGTCTTTCAGCACGAAGAGCAGATTGCCAGCGCGTACGATCGCCGCGTTGCCCGCCTGGCGCGGATTCGACGTCCAGAGCGTCTTGCCGGTTTTGGCGTCGGCCCAGAAGAACTGGCCGCTGTTCATCGCCGACATCGAGAAGACGGCGTCGCCGACGAGCACGGCGTTGCTGAACGACAGAGAGAGGCGGTCGTTCTCCCACGCGAGGCCGGCGGCCCACTGGCCGTTCTGCTTCGAGATCGTGTACGCGGTGAGCGGTTTGCCCTGTCCCGACACGATCACCGTGTTGCCGCCGTAGACGAGCGGTGTGATCGAGTTCGTGGTCGATCTCGCGGTGAACGGCGTGCGCCACAGCAACTGGCCGTTTGCGGCGTCCACGCCGACGAGATTGTCCTGCGAAAAGGTGATCACCTGGCGCGTGCCGCCGATGTCGGCGACGATCGGCGAGCCATACGCTGGACCGTCACCGTCCCAGCTCCACTTCACGGCGCCCGTCGCCGGATCGAACGCCGTCAGCGCACCCTGTTTGTGACCGCCGACGTGCAGGATCACCACGCCGCGGTCGACGAGCGCCGACTGCGCCGTGTGAAACAGCGGCTCGACTGGCGGGGCGGGCTTCTGCCACAACTGTTTTCCGGTCCCCGCGTCGAAGGCGGTGACGATCCCGCTGATGCCGAGCGTGAAGAGCCGGCCGTTCGCGTAGGCCGGCGTCGATTTCGGGCCGGGGCCGTGACGCGCGGTGGCAGGGTTCATCTTGAACGGCGCCGGATAGCTGGTCTGCCAGACGACTTTTCCGCTGTCGGCATCGATCGCCCGCATCACTTCGTTCTCCTCCTGGCGGGAGAACGCGAACACGCGATTGCCGACGACGATCGGCGTGGCGTAGCCGGTGCCGACCTCGATCTTCCATCGCCGCGTGAGCTGTTCGGGCCAGGCTTTCGGCTCGGCGAACGTGGTCAGCGTGCCGTCCCGGTTCGGTCCACGCCATTGCGGCCAGTCGGAGCCGGCGTTCTGCCCACTGACAACCGCTGTCAACCCCGCGACGGCGACGATCCCGACGAGCGCAGCGTCTCTGAGTCTCATGATGTCCTCACATATAACGGCATAGCCCGAGATTCTAGTCCACGTCATCACTTGATTTCGGGGGCAACTCGGCCGATAGTGTGCGCGCAAGGAGAATCCGGTCATGAGCAGGATCACATTGAAGGTGAACGGGGCGACTCACACGGTGGATGTCGAGCCTTCGACGCCGCTGCTGTACGTCCTGCGCAACGATCTCAGCCTGCAGGGCCCGCGGTTTGGCTGTGGACTTGGCCAGTGCGGGGCGTGCGCCGTGATCATCGCCGGCGTGGCGACCCGGTCGTGCATCACGCCGACGTCCAGCGTCAAAGGCGAGGTCACCACGCTCGAAGGACTCGCGCAACACGGCACGCTGCACCCCATCCAGCAGGCCTGGATTGACGAGCAGGTCCCGCAGTGCGGGTTCTGTCAGAACGGGCAAATCATGACGGCCAAGGCGATGCTGGATCGGAATCCGAATCCGACGGATGCGCAGATCCGCGAGTCGATGAACAGGACGCTGTGCCGTTGCATGACGTACTACCGCGTCCAGGCCGCCATCAAACGCGCCGTGAAAACGATGACGGGCAAGGAGGTGGTCGCATGACACCCTTCACGAATATCCCGAAGCACGTCGAAGAATTGTTGGAAAAAAACTCCCGCAGGGAGTTCCTCAAGACGTCGGGCATGCTGGTCGTGAGCTTCGGCGTCGCGGCGGTCGCAGGCCCCGATGTGATCCCCGATGTGATCCCCGATGTGATCGATGTTGCGCTCGGCGCTGCCGCGGGTCCCACGGGCGCGGCTCTCCAGGCTGCGGGTCCGTATCCCGACCCCGACTTCAAACAACTTGATTCGTGGATCGTCGTGCATGCGGACAACACGGCGACCTTCTACGTCGGCAAGACGGACTGCGGCCAGGGCACCGGGACGGCCTTCCGCCAGATGATGTCCGACGAACTGGACATCGCGTTCGACAAGACCACCTGCATCATGGGCAGCACCGACAACACCGTCGACCAAGGCGGATCCGGCGGGTCGGATGCGATTCAGGTCGATGGCTGGCCGATGCGGCGCGTGGCGGCCGAGGCGCGGCGAGTCCTGCTGGAGATGGC
>MNEX01000091.1:0-9650 GCA_001917905.1 Acidobacteria bacterium 13_1_40CM_65_14 | reverse complement strand
CCGCCAGTGGCGGGTGCGAAGCTGATGAGCATCGACGAGTCCTCCGTCCGAGGCCTCCCTGGATTCATCAAGGTGGTGAGCAAAGGCAACTACGTGGCGGTTGTCTGCGAGCGGGAAGAACAGGCCATCAAAGCATCCCGGCAGCTCAAGATCAACTGGCAGAAGCCGGCGACGCGTTCCTTTCCGACATCGGAAAATCTGTACGCATACATGCGCAGCGCCACGCCCACGTCGAGCGCCAGGCCGAACGTGATTGGCAATCCCGAGGCAGCCCTCGCGGGCGCGGTGAAGATTATCGAAGCCGAATACGAGTTTCCGTTCCAGGGGCACACGGCACTGGCGCCCGCTCATGCCATGGCGGATCCGTCGAACGGTCAGATGACGGTGTATTCCAACGACATGAAGTCGTACGGTCTGCGATCGGGCGTTGCGGAGTTTCTTCAGATGCCGCGCGATCGCGTCCGCGTCGTCTGGATGGAAGGGCCGCAGGGGTACGGCCGCACGGCAGCCGACGACGCGGGCTTCGAGGCAGCGTTCCTGGCGAAAGAGATCGGGCGGCCGGTTCGTGTGCAATGGATGAGAGACGAGGAAACCGCGTGGGACACCAAGGGCCCGGCGTTTACCGTCAAGATGCGCGGCGGCCTGGACGGGCAAGGCAACCTGGTCGCGCTGGAATACGATGCGCGCGCCGCTGACTACAACCACCTCGGTTACAACGAGGCCGACACCGTCCTGATCGCGCAGCTCATGGGAACGAGACGCGCCACGCCAGCCAGTGGCAGCGCGGCCACGCCGTCGGACACGTACGCCATCGCAAACCGGCGCATGACCACGCACGTGGTATCGCTGCCGCTCGTGTGGGAGACGCCGCTTCGCACGGGAAACCTCCGCGATCCCAATGGGCCGCAGGTGACCTTCGCCGCCGAGTCGTTCATCGACGAACTGGCCGCGGCGGCGAAAGCCGATCCGGTCGAATTCCGCTTGAAGCTCCTCACGGCGAGCACCGCCGACGACGAGGGGTTCAGGCGCGCGCGTTCCATCGCGGTGGTCAAAGCGGCGGCGCAGACGTTTGGCTGGGACACGCGTCCCTCGCCGAAACCGCGCGGCGCCGGACCGATGCTCACCGGCCGCGGCATCTCGTACTCGTTCCGCGGCCAGACGATCGTCGCCGAGATCGCCGAGGTCGAGGTGAATCGCGAGACCGGTCACGTGTGGGTGAAGCGGCTCGTCTGCGCGCACGACTGCGGGCTGGTCATCAACCCCGAGGCGCTGCGCCGCACCGTCGAAGGTGCGATGCTCCACTCAATGAGTCGCGCCCTGCACGAGGAAGTCGCGTTCGACACCGAAAAGGTCACGAGCGTGGACTGGAGCTCCAGCCCCACGCTCACGCACGCGGACGCGCCGGCGAGGATCGACGTGGTGCTGGTGAACGGCGATCCGAATCCGAACCGGCCGGATCTTCCTCACTACGGTGCCGGCGAGGCGGCCTGCAAACCCGCGATCGCGGCGATCGCCAACGCCATTTACGACGCGACCGGCGTGCGGCTCCGTCGCGTGCCATTCAGGGACAGGCGCGTGCTCGCAGCGCTCAAGACGGCAGGCGTGTCCGTCGCTCCTCCAGCGTCGAGGTGGTGATCATGCGCACCGGCGATGCTAGTGGCGTGTACGCTCCATTTCGGGACCGTCATTCGTACTGCGGTTTTTAGGCACGAAACCACGAAATCACGAAACCACGAACAGGATTTGCGCGCTTTCGTTTTCGTGCTTTCGAGTTTTCGTGTTTTCGTGGCTGCTTGTCGGTACTGAATCAGCGTAGACAGTCCACTCGCCCGGGCAGGTTCGCGTCAGTTCAGTTTCTTCAGCCAGATGTTGCGGACGAAAACCTTGGTGGTCGCTTCGATTTCAATGCCGAATTGTCCTGACTGGTTGTTCGACGAGCTCGGATCATCATCGATCATCGCCGCCATCAATTGGCCGTTCACGATGTGAATGAACGTGCCGCCGCGTGCGATCACGGTGTACTGGTTCCAATCGTTCATCTTGACGATGGTGCCCAGCGCCTGTTGATCGCCAATCGTCCCCATCAGCCTCTTGCGGGTGGCGCCGAAACCTTCGACGACCTGGCCTCGCCACGCGAGGATGCGCATCGGTGTGTTTTCTGAATAGAACTGGCCGGTGTACACCCGGCTGGGCCAGAAGTCGGCCTGCGGTCCGGTCATCATCCAATTGAGGTTCACCGGACCGACGTTCGCGGTCACGTTCTCCGCGATCCGCGCGAGCCACGGCAGGCCCGTCTTGCTTCGGTACTGCATTCCGCTGCCGCCGTCACCAACGATCTTGATCTCAAACTTCAGCGTGAAATCCTTCGCGTCGACGTCACGATAGACGAGGTAATTGTTGCCGCTGGGATTCTGAGGCGTCGATTCGCCGACGATCGCGCCGTCTTCGACGCGCCAGAATTTTGGATTGCCGTCCCACCCCTTGAGGCTCACTCCATCAAACAGCGGCACATAACTCTCATGGTCGTTGAAATCGATCGGACTTGGTTGCGTGAAGTTCGTGCCGCCGCCGCGGCCACCAGCCGGCGGTCCCTGTGCTGGCGTGAGTGTCACTGATTGTCTCGGCTGCTGCGCCGAAGCCGCGGCGATGCTCATCGTCAACGCGACACCGGCCGCCAGAGCCTTCATCATTCGTTGTGTTTTCATAAAAGCAATCCGGTCCTCTCGGGTTTGTAAGGCATATGATAAGCCCCGCCCAACTCGGAGGCTGAGATGAGAAACACATCGCGAATTGCGGTGATGAGTGCCGCCGTCGTGTTCGTCGCCTCGGCGCTTCACGCCGATCCACTGAACTGCAGCTTGACCGACTACAAAGCGGTTCCGGGACTCGGAGCCGCGGTGGTCGGCGACATCCTCGAGCTGATGTGGGACGGCGGCAACAATCACGAGGTGCGACTCCGCCTGACGAATAACGGCGGCACGCCGACGATTCGAGAGCTCTCGGTGCGACGCAAAGGCGCCGACTGGGCGACGCTGGCGAGCAACGTGACGCCCGAGTTCCGCGTGGTGTCAGGCCTGCGGCGCGCCACGCTCCAGCAGATCAAACCGCTGCGCGACCTGGGCGTCGAGATCACTCCGGAGGTGATCGATCGCATCAAATGGGAAGCGTTCTGGGACGCGCCGTTGAACGTCCCGGGAGGCGACGCCGCGCACGGCGATTCGACGCCTCCATTGGAAGGCATCGCCAACCAACCCGGATTGCCGCGCAAGCCTGAAGAGGTGAAGCGTGCGACCGCGACGTATCAGGCGCGCAGCTGCGCGGTGAAGACCAACGGCGCGCGCCTCGAGGTCACGTTTCCCGGCGTGCAGGCCGGCGTGTTTGCCGGACGCCTGCAGTACTCCGTCTACAAGGGCACGAGCCTGATTCGCCAGGAGCTCATTGCGAAGACCGACGAGCCGTCGGTCGCGTACAAGTACGACGCCGGCTTCAAGGGGCTCACGATCCAGCCTGCGTCGCGCGTGGTGTGGCGCGACAGCGCGAATCTCTGGCAGGACTATCAGTTCGGCGGCGCGAAGAACGACGGTCCTGTGCCGCTGGTCGCCGCCAATCGCGTGCTCGCCGTCGAAGCGCCAGGCGGCGCGATTGCCGCGTTCCCGCCCCCGCATAATTTTTTCTGGTCGCGCGAAACCGAAGTCAACCTCGGGTACGTGTGGTATCGCAAGGACGGCGAGACGACGTTCTCGTTCGGCGTCCGCCAGGCCGACGGCGAGGCGGAGCCGTCCGCCGCGGGCCGCGGACCCGAGGACACCCGGCAGAACTTCGCGCTGTACAGCGCGCGGCCTGGAACGTGGCAACGCATGCCGGTGTACTTCTACGTCAACGCCGAACCCGGCCAGGCCACACTTCAGGCGGCACTCGCGTTCACGCACGACGATCACTACAAGCCGCTTCGGGGCTATCAGGTGATGGCCACGCACTTCCACACGAGTCCGGTCCCGCGGGCGCGGGCGCTCGGCGGTCTCGATGTGAAGCTCCCCGATTTCGAGGTGATGAAGTCGGCCGGCGTGAACATCTTCGCGCCGATTGGTGGAGGTGGTGGCTTCGGCGCCGGAGGTGGTCGTGCCGGCGGCGCGAGCGTTCCTGGCAACAATGTCCGGCAACTACAGGCCCTTGCCGACTACTACGAAATCGCGCGGCGGCATTCCGACAAGAACTTCCTCATCATGCCCAACCACGAACTGATGACGACGGGTCTTGGTGGACATCTGGATTTCCTGTTGTCGAAGCCTGTGTTCTGGACCGAGGACCGCGCGGCAGGTCAGCCGCTGGTCGAAGACCAGCCGAAGTACGGCAAGGTGTACCGCCTCGGCGGGCCGGCGGACTTCATGGAAATGGCCAGGCGCGAGAACATCCTTATTTATATGCCGCATCCGCGGTCGAAGGGGTCGACCGGGTATCCCGACGCCATCAAGGACACGGCGCACTTCCGCGACGAGCACTACCGCGGCATCGGCTATCGCTGGGGCATGGGTTTGGACGGCTCCGAGACGCGCCTCTGCGAGTACCGGTGCCTCGCCCTGTTCGACGACATGAACAACTGGGTGGCCGACGTGCCCACGCCCCCCAAGTACATCCAGGCGATCTCGGAGACCTATCGCAAAGGTCCCGGCGACGACATCTACGCGAACAATCCCGTCAACTACGTCAAGCTCGATCGACTGCCACGTCCGGACGACATGAGCACCGTCGTGAACGCGATGAAGCGCGGAGACTACTTCGTTACGTCGGGCGAGGTGTTGATCTCCTCGTATGCCGTCGAGGGCAGCGGCACTGATCGCACCGTAAACGCCGACGTGGAATGGACCTTTCCGCTGGAGTTCGTGGAGGTCGTGTGGGGCGACGGCCAGAAGACCGAGCGGCAGATTATTTCCGCGACCGATCTGCCGCCGTTTGGCCGGCACCGGTTCCGGATTCCGTTGAGCACCGCAGGAAAAAAGTGGGTGCGCTTTGCGGTGTGGGACTCGGCGGGGAACGGCGCGCTCGTTCAGCCGATCAAACTTTCGAGCGCCATGACATCGACCGGAAGCCGTTGATAACCGAGTGAACGAAAACCGCCGAGCACGCAGAGCACGCAGAGCAAGATTTTTCTGCGGCCTCTGCGCGCTCCGCGGTTGATTCCGAATCCGGAGAGCTCGTGATGAAAATTCCGTTGGCGACTCTGGCTCTCGCGCTCGTCGCGCCGGCGCTTCATGCGGCTCCGCTGACGTGCAATCTGACGGACTACAAGGCCGCGCCCGGCCTGACGGCGAAAACAGGAGAGGACGCGCTGGCCGTCACCTGGGACGGTGAGAACGGCGCGGAGCTGCGGATGCGCCTCGCCATCGATGGGGGCACGCCGACGATCCGGGAGCTGGCGATTCGCCGAAAGGGTGGTCCGTGGAGCACGTTGGCGACCAACGTGACGCCGGAGTTCCGTGTGGTCTCCGGCCTGCGTCGCGTCACATCGCAGCAGCTGCGGCCCGATTCGCTTGCCGCGCTTGGCGTCAAAATCACGCCCGAGATCCTCGACGCCTACCAACACGAAGAGACGCGCGGAGACGAGTGGATCAAGTTGGCCCTGCGTGACGGCGGGCTCACGGCGGAGACGATCGAGCGCATCAAGTGGGAGGCATTCTGGGACGCGCCGCTGTACCTCGAAGGAAGTAGCGAGCGACCGCCGACTCACGCCACGTCGATTCCTCCGATGGGCGGCATTTTCAATCAGCCCGGGCTCCCACGCCGGCCCGAGGAAATCACGCGCGCGACGGCGACATACCGGGCGCAAGGCTGCGAAGTGAAAACCAACGGCGCGCGGCTCGAGATCAGTTTTCCGGGGTTGGAGGTAGGCGTCTTCTCCGGCCGGCTTCAGTACGACGTGTTCAAAGGTTCGAATCTGATCCGGCAGGTGGCGATCGCGAAAACCGATCGTCGGTCGGTCGCCTTCAAGTACGACGGCGGGCTCAAAGGTTTGCCGATTCAACCGACCTCGCGTGTCACGTGGCGCGATCTGAGCAACCGCTGGCAAGACCAGCAATTTGGTGGCCTCGTCAGCCAGTCGCCGGCGATCGTCTTCAGCAGCAACCGTGTGATCGCCGCAGAACTTCAGGGAGGATCCATTGCGGTATTCCCGCCGCCGCACAGCTACTACTGGGCCCGCGAATCGTCGCAGAATCTCGGCGCGAGTTGGTATCGCAAGGACAGTGACACGTCGTTCTCGTTCGGTCTTCGACAGGCGGAGAACGAAGAGGATCCCGAGTTCTTCCACAACTTCGCGTTGTACAGCGCGCGTCCTGGTACGTGGCAGCAGATGCCGGTGTTTCTCTACATCAGTCCGGAGTCGGGCCAGGCGGCGATCGACTCGGCGCTCACCTTCACGCATGGGGATCGCTTCAAGCCGCTCTCCGGCTACAAAGTGATGGGCAACCACTATCACGTCGGTCTGGTGGAGCGGTTGCGCAAGTCCGGTGGCATGGACAACCGGCTCAACGACGTCGAGGCTGCGAAAGGAGCCGGGATCGAGATCTACGGCATCATCGACGGCGTCAGCGGCCGCGGCGGCCCCGAGCAAACGCTGAAGGGCCTGGCCGATTACTACGACGCCGCGCGCCGTCACTCGGACAAAAATTTCCTCGTCATGCCGGACCGGGAAAATCCCGGCGTCGAGCTGCGCGCACACACCGATTTGATGTTGTCGAAGCCGGTGTTCTGGCTGCCCAGGCGCGCCGCGGGCCAACCGCTCGTGGAACAGCATCCCAAGTACGGCACGGTGTACAACCTGGGCAGCCCGGCGGACATGATGGCCATGACCGAGCGCGAGAACGCGCTCATCTTCATGCCGCACCCGCGCTCGAAGGCGTCGACCGGATTCCCGGATGCGATCAAAGATACGCCGCACTTCAGACACGAGAACTACCGAGGACTGGGGTATCGATGGGGCATGGGCATCGACGCCTCCGAGAAGCGGTTGTGCGAGTACCGCTGTCTGGGTTTGTGGGACGAGGTGAACAACTGGATGGCCGACGTGCCCACGCCACCGAAGTACAACCTCGCCATTTCCGAGGCGCGCTCCGACATCGGCGATCGCGGCAGGCCGACGTGGGACGACACCTACGGCATGTCGCCGGTCAACTACGTGAAGCTCGATCGGCTGCCGACGGTCGACGACATGAGTCCCATCATCAATGCGCTGAAGCGCGGCGACTTCTTCGTGACGTCGGGCGAGGTTCTGATCTCCTCGTACGGCGTGGAGGGAACCGGCGACGAGCGGTCGATCACCGCGGATGTCGAATGGACGTTTCCTCTCGACTTCGTGGAAGTCGTGTGGGGCGACGGGCAGAAGACCGACAGGCAGATCATTCCGACCACGGATCTGCCGGCGTTCGGGAAGAAGCGATTCCAGATCCCGTTCAAGGCGGCTGGCAAGAAGTGGGTGCGGTTCGCGGCCTGGGACGTGGCGACCAATGGCGCCTTCGTCCAGCCGATCAAACTGACAAACGCCGCGAGCCCGACGACGGCGCGCTGACCGTTCGCGATTGCATATCAAGGGAGAAGTCATTATGTGTGCACAGTGTTCCCGGCGGCTGCTTGGGAGCGTGGCGCTGCTCGCGGCGCTCGTCATCTGCGTCGGCGTGCCGGTCGCCTCGGCACAGAGCGCCGCGTCCAGCACGATTCACGGCATCGTCAAAGACGACACGGGCGGGGCCCTTCCGGGCGTCACCGTGACGATCGCGAGTCCCGCGCTGCAGATCGGGCAGCGGGCGACCACCACTGAGGCCGACGGCGCGTATCGCTTCGAGCAGTTGCCTGGTGGCGCCTACGAGATCAAATTCGAGCTGACGGGTTTCGGCACGTTTGTTCGCAACGATCTGCAAATCGCTATTGGGTTCACAGCGAGAGTCGATGCGACGTTGTCGGTCGGCGCCCTTCAGGAAACGGTGACGGTCAGCGGCGCATCGCCGGTGGTCGACCTGACCTCGTCGGGCACCTCGTCGAACTTCACCGCGCAGACGATCGAGACCGTGCCGCGCGGCCGCGATCTCTGGGCGGTGCTGGACATGGCGCCCGGCGCGGCCAGGGATGGCGCCCCTGACGTCGGCGGCAGCCGGATGGCGTTGCGTCCGGACATGTCGAGCTACGGTGTGGTCGCTCAGCCCAAGCTCGAAGTCGAGGGGATCAACATCACGACCGGCGGCGATCCGCAATCGGCCGTGTACTTCAACTACTTCGGTTTCGAGGAAGTGCAGTTCAAGACCTCGGGCACCGACGCTGAAGTGGGCGTGCCGGGCATCCACATGGTGGCCGTCCTCAAATCGGGTGGGAACGATTTCCACGGCAAGTACGAAGGGTCGTATCAGGGACCGAAATTGCAAAGCAACAATCTGACTGATTCTTTGCGAGCCCAAGGATTGACCGATACAGAGCCCCTTCAGTTTCACTACGACGTCGCTGCCGATCTGGGAGGCCGGATTGTGCGCGACAAGCTGTGGTTCTACGGCGGCTTCAGCCGCCAGCATCGGCGAAGCGGTTTGCTAGGCTTCGTGTCGGGCCCAGGTGCGGATGGCAAGTATCTCACCGGCGACGAGCCGCTGGCGTACCGTAACGGCATGCTGACCCAGGAGAATCTGAAGCTCTCGTATCAGCTGTCGAAGGGGAACCGGTTGATCGGCTTGTACCAGAGAGGCCTCAAACTCGAGCCGCAGCGGGACGCCGGCCGGTTCGTGCCGCTCGAGGCGACACGCGACTACCGCGACCCGACGTGGGTGAAAAAAGTCGAATGGCAGAGCACGATCAACAGCCGTATGTTGCTCAACGTGGTAGGCGGCTACGGAGGGTACTTCGCCGACTACAGCGCAGTGCGCACACCTGTCTACCGAGGAGCCGACTTTCCGAGCCGTCTCGATCGCGAGACCGGGCTGCGCACTGGCGGAAACCAGCAATCGGACCAGCGGCCGCGCGACAACTGGCAATACGACGCGAGCTTCACGTACTTCCCGACGGGATCGTTCGCCGGACGCCACGAGTTGAAGACAGGCAGCACGATGTACCGGCAGACGCACGGCACCGGTCTGCTGAACCATCCGCACGGCAACTACACGCTCGTCTACGACAGAGTGAACGGTGTGTCCAACCAGCCGGTCGAGATCCAGATTCAGAACTATCCGGTCACGCCGCGCAACCGGGTGAACACGATTTCGTGGTATCTCAAGGACACGTGGCGACTGAACGATCGGTTGACGGCCAACCTGGGGATCCGTTTCGAGCGGCAGACGCCGTTCGTGCCGACCCAGTCGAAAGAAGCCAGCCCGCAGTTTCCGCAGCTGTTCCCTGCCGGAAATTTCGACCAGGTCGATCTCCTCACGTGGAATCGGTTCCTGCCGCGAGTCGGGTTCGCCTGGAGTCTCAACCAAAAGACCGTCGTCAAGGTCTCGGGCGGGACGTACAACTATCTGTTCAACGATGCCGACGCCGGACTGTACAATCTCAACTCGCAGCGGACCGCGGTGTACCGATGGCGCGATCAGGACGGCAACGGCAACTACACGCCTGGCGAGGTCGACCTCAATTTGAACGGCGCGGATTTCATCTCCATCTCCAGCGCCGCGAACAGGCGC
>MNEX01000102.1:13015-13568 GCA_001917905.1 Acidobacteria bacterium 13_1_40CM_65_14 | reverse complement strand
CGGAAAGCTGCTGGGTGATCTGGTCGAATACGGGCTGGAGTTCCGCGCGCTTAAGCCGGATGATCCGGACTCGCTACCCCACCCGCAGGCTGCGGCCAGGTCGAAACCAATCTGTATGGGGCGCTCGCCCCGAGAAGGAGGGTTGCCATGACCGTTGGTGCCCGCATCGCGTGCATGGGCGTCGTCCTCGCGCTGTTCGTCGTCACCGCGGCCGATCCGGACGCGGCGCCACAGTTCTCGGCTTGGTCCGCACCGGTAAATCTCGGAGCGACCGTCAACTCGTCGTCGAATGATGTCGGTCCCGCCATCTCCAAGGATGGACTGAGTCTGTTCTTGGGCTCGAACCGTTCCGGCGGGTCTGGCGACTTCGACCTCTATGTAGATCAGGACTATCGGATCGCGAACCTTGTCGCCTACCTGAAAACCGACAGCAGCGCCTACGTCGCGCGCCTGATCCCCGCTCTCACCGACTTCATCGACAAGAACCGTCTTCGCGGCAAGGTGAATATCCAGATCGGCGGCAGCGTGGCGCAGGCCGCCGCCTTGAACGAGG
>MNEX01000102.1:0-12996 GCA_001917905.1 Acidobacteria bacterium 13_1_40CM_65_14 | reverse complement strand
ATTGTTTGATGGCGGCACCGGCTTTTTCGAGAACGACGAGAACGGCCTCCCGCTGCTGTTCTTCGGCAGCTTCCGGCCCGGGGGTGTCGGAGGCGTCGACATTTACGTCAGCGCCGCCGCTGCGGATGGATCCTTTGGCACGGCCAGTCTCGTTCCGGAACTGAGCAGCCCGGCAAACGATCAACGGCCGTCTGTACGATTCGACGGTCTCGAGGTATTTCTTTTCTCGGATCGCCCCGGCACGTTCGGCGGCGCCGACTTGTGGGTCTCGACGCGAGACACGTTGTCCCAGGCATGGTCCACGCCGGTGAATCTCGGCGCGACGGTCAATAGCGTGGTCGTCGATCAACAGCCGTACATCGCCGCCGATCGCGAGACGCTCTTCTTCGCGTCGAACCGGCCGGGTGGATTCGGGGACCAGGACCTGTGGGTCACCACGCGTGCGAAGAAGAACCGGCCGTAATCCTCGTCTTCTTTTTCGTAATTCCGCTGATCGAATTTGCACGCGCCTTCATCGGCGGCCAGTGAAGGCGCGCGCAATGGCCAGAACAGATCATCACCTCTGCGGTCTATCGTCGTGGGTCCGGTTTCACTGCGAGCGGCTGTGTATAGCTCTTGCCGTTGACGGTGAGCTTGACGCTGTAATTCCCCGGCGCAGACGGCGGCGCTCCGCCGCGGCCGCCGCCTCCACCACCGCCGCCACGACCGCCGCGTCCGCCTTGCGGCGGCGTCGGACGGAAATCCCACACGAAGCGATGCATGCCTGCTGACGCCGCGAGTCCTTCCTGCGGGCGCTGCCACACCGCGTTGACGACGAGCGTGTTCGGATCGATCGGGGTGATCGGATCGGCGCTCGAGTAGCGGCGGATTGTCTGGCCCGCGCCGTTCAGGATCTCGAGCGTCACCGGACCGTTGGCGGCGGACTTCAAGTAGTAATCGATGATGGCGCCGACCGGCGGACTTTCGGCCCACGCCTCGTCCTTCTGCGTCGGCGTCCCATCGTCTGTCGCGGGCGGGAGGATGATTGCGTCGGACGGCTTGAAGAGAAACGCGTCCGACGTCGTGACCTCGGATCCCACTTGCCGCAGCGCGCTGACGTCGTCGAGCACCCAGAAGCCGCGGCCGTGTGTCGCCACGATCAGATCGTTGTCGTGAAACGCCAGGTCGCGCATCGACGTCGCCGGCAGATTCAGTTGCAGCGACTGCCAGTCGTCGCCGTCGTTGAACGAGACGAAGACACCGAGCTCGGTGCCAGCGACGAGCAGGCCCCGCTTTTTCGGATCCTCTTTCACCGTCTGCATGTACACGCCGGCCGGCAGCCCGCGCGTGATCTTCTGCCACGTCTTGCCGCCGTCCTTCGTGCGGTAGATGTACGGCTCGTTGTCGGTGAGACGATGGCGATCGACGGCGGCGTACGCTTCGTTGGCGTCGAAATGCGACGCGTCCATCATCACGACCTTGCTCCACGGCGCCAGCTCTTTCGGTGTGACGTCGTGCCACGTCTTCCCATCATCCTGCGTGACCTTGATCAACCCATCGTCGGTGCCGATCCAGAGAAGCGGCGCGCGAAGCGGCGACGGTGCGATGGTGTAGACGACGCCGCCCTTGCCGCGCGCCTTGTCGAAGTCCTCCGCCGTCGCCGCGTCGAGATTCGGCGGATCGATCGGCGTCGGCCGCGTGAGGTCGTCGCTGATGCGCGACCAATCGTCGCCGCCATCGATGGTCTTGAACACGAACTGATCGCCGAAGTACAGCGCGCGCGGATCCGCGGTCGAGAACACCAGTGGATTGGTCCAGGTATGACGCGCGGCGGCGGGCAGATTCACTTCGGGCGTCACGTTCTTCGTCTCGCCGGTTTCGACGTTGCAGCGCGTCACCGTGCCACCGAACATGATCTTGGGATTCAGCGGATCGGGCGCCGTGTAGCCCGCTTCCCCGCCGGCGCACAGCGGCTCCCAATCGCGCATCGTGATGTTGGCGAACTTGCCGCGCGTCCGCACGCGAACGGCGCCGCTGTCCTGCTGCGCGCCGGTCACCCAGTACGGGAAGTTGTAGTCAGGCGCGACGTGATACAGCTCGGCGATCGGCTGATTCAGCCACGAGCTCCACGTCGGATGATCCTGCAGCCCGTCGACGCTGATCACCGCGCCCTGATCGCCGCCCAGAATCATCCGATTCCCATCGTCCGGATAAATCCACAGCTGGTGATAATCGTCGCCGCCCGGCGATCCCTTGAACGGCTCCCCGAACGTCTTGCCGCCGTCGCGCGATCGGTAGACGCCGGTGTTCGACGAGTAGACGAGATCGGGATTCTTCGGATCGACGACGACCTTGCCGAAGTACCAGCCGCGTCCCCAGATGCGCGGATCGCCCGACGCTTTGGTGAATGTCGCGCCGGCGTCGTCGGATCGGTAGAGCCCGCCGTCCTTCGAGTCGACGATCGCGTACACGCGATTGCGATTCGAGGGTGCGACCGCGACGCCGATCCGTCCGACTCCCTCGCTTGGGAGGCCGCTCGTCAGTTGCTGCCAGTTGCTTCCGCCGTCGGTCGATTTGTAGAGACCGCTGCCGGGTCCGTACGACGGCGGGTACACGCTCCATGGCGGACGGCGTGTGTTCCAGAGCGACGCGTAGATCGTTTGCGCGTTCCCTGGATCGAACGCGAGATCGATCGCGCCGACGTCGTTGCTCTTGAAGAGCACCTTCTGCCACGTCGCCCCGCCGTCGCGCGATCGGAACACGCCGCGATCCGGATTCGCGCCGTACACGTGACCAAGCGCCGCGACAAAGACGACGTTTGGATCGCGCGGGTCGACGATGACTTTGCCGATCTGGCGCGTGTTGTCGAGGCCGATGTGCGTCCAGGTCTTGCCGGCATCGGTCGATTTGTACATCCCGTTGCCGTACGAGATCTGCGATCGCATGTCGGCCTCGCCGGTGCCGACGTACACGACGTCGGTCGTCGACGGCGCGACCGCCACCGCACCAATTGACGCGATCGGCTGCGAGTCGAAGATCGGGAACCAGGTGCGGCCGGCGTTCGTGGTTTTCCACACGCCGCCGCCGACAGAGCCGGAATAGAACACGTTCGGCTGGCCAGGCACACCGGTGACGCCGTTCACGCGACCCGCGCGGAACGGGCCGATGCTCCGCCAGCGGAGGCCTGAATACATCGCCTGATCGACGCGGCCATTCTGCGCGAGGAGGGATGGGAGTGCGCTCGGGAACGGCGCAGCAAGCGCGAGCGCGAGCAACGTGCGCCTGACTCTCTTGCGGATCGACATGATGTTGCTCCTCCGGGCGTGCGAAGAATAACACTGTGCGCGAAGGCAAACGGAGGAGGACGGAGGTAACGGATTCACAAACGGAGCAACGGAGATAACAGAGGACGAACGGAGAAGAGCGAGTTCGACGGGTGGGCCTGCGCAGCAGGCCCACCGGATGGCGGGAATCGATCGTGGATATGAGTCGCAGTCCGATCCCGTGCGACTCATATCCACGATCGATCCCCGCCATCGGCGCCGCTGCGCGGCGCGCGTCGAACCGGTGCAATTACTGCCATCATGGTCGCGATTCGCTATTGGAGAATCTGCAACATTTCAGCCCGCGATCTTCGGAATCCCGAGGAATTCGGGCTGGTTCCGACGTTGCACTCCATGCACGCATGTTCATCGATCCTTCAACATTCAGTCACGTGACCCGGAAGATCATCGGCGCCGCGATCGAAGTGCATAAAACGCTTGGTCCCGGGTTGCTCGAATCGATTTATCAGGCATGCCTCCAACGCGAGCTGACCTCGAGGAACATGCGATTCGTTGTGCAACGGCCTGTTCCGATCGTCTACAAAGGCCTGAAACTCGACGCCGCCTACCGTATCGATCTCATCGTCGAAGATCTCGTGGTCGTTGAAGTGAAGTCGGTTGCTGCGCTCGCGCCGATCCACGAAGCGCAGGGCCTGACGTACCTGCGCCTGACCGGCTGTCCGGCTGGCCTCCTGATCAACTTCAATGTGCCGCTATTGGTCGACGGCGTGCAGCGCCTGCTCAATCCGGCCGCTGGTGTTCAAAATCGCGGACGCAGTTAACCAGTTCAAACGGAACATCCCGGACATCGCGGAGAGAGACGGGGGGTTCGACGCGTGGGCCTGCGAAGCAGGCCCACCGGATGGCGGGTATCGACCGCGGATGCGAGTCGCTTCAGAATGGCCTGCGACTTGTATCCGCGATCGATTCCCGCCATCGGCGCCGCAACGCGGCGCGCGTCGGACCACACCTCCGTTCGTCCTCCGTTTCCTCCGTTCCTCCGTTTGTGAATCCGTTACCTCCGTCTCCTCCGTTATCTGCCGCCGCTAGAACAGTATCTTCGCGGCGAGTTGCACGTTCCGCGGCTCACCAGAACCGATGCCCGGCGCGCTGTTGCCGTTGCGTGTGTTCGTGAGCAGACCGAAACTCGTCGAGCTCGAGAGCGTGCTGCCAGGGTTCGCCCAGTTGGTGATGTTGAAGACGTTGAAGATCTCGCAGCGCAGCTGCAGCGACGCGCCCTTGTTCAACCTGGTTGTCTTGAACACCGACACGTCCACGGTCTTGAAGCCCGGACCGTAGTACACATTCCGCGCCACGTTGCCGAACGTGCCGGCCGCCGGCGCCGCGAAGGCGGCCGGGTTGAAGTACTGCACGGAGACCGGTGAGTTCGGCTGCACAATCCCGCTGAACGGATCGCCGACCACGTTCGGACGATCGGAGCGATCGCCGGTGCCGCTCGCGTCGGTACCGGTTGTGACGTTGAACGGCGATCCGCTTTGAATGTGCGCGATCGCGTTCAGCTGCCAGCCGTCGCCGAGCCGCGACGTCCCGAACGCGGGCAGGGTGTCGGTGAAGCCTGCCGTCAGCACGTGTCGGATGTCGAACGAGGCGTTGCCCCAATCGGCGTCGACATCGGCAGAGTTCATCGGCAGCGTGTTGCGCGCTTCGGACGCGTTGTCCATCGCGTGGCCCAGCGTGTAGTTCAACCGTCCGGAAAGACCGTGCCAGGAGTTTTGAATGATCGACGCCTGCAGCGAGTTGTACCGCGAGCGTCCGGTCGTCTCCAGCTGGTTGATGGCCGCGAGATCCGGGTAGACCGCGTTCAAGGGACGGCGTGCCTGCGACAACCCCGCCGCGCTCGGCGGCGGCGCGTTGATGTCGCGCATGATGGCGAGCCGGTGGCCTCGCGTGCCGACGTACCCGAGTTGGACGGCGGTGCTGGGGCCGATCTGCTGTTCGACGTTGACGTTGAAGTTCTCGACGTACGGCAGCCGCAGACCCTGACTGACGGCGAACGCGCCGTACGGCGGCTGGGGTGAGGTGCCGAACACCGGAACGGTGTTGGCGTAGGTGAATCGCCGCTGCGTGATCGAAAAGACCGGCGTCGCGCCGCCCGGGTTGTTGCCGACGCCGAGCGCGCCGCCGTTGGCGAAGCTCGTGTTCGCCGTGAAGAAATTCACCGCGAGCATGTCGTAGAAGACGCCATAGGCGGCGCGAAACACCGTCTTCCGGCTCGACCATGGCAAATACGTGACGCCAACCCGCGGCGACAGATCCTTCTTGTCCGCCGGATACAGCGACTCGGTGGACACCATCCCGCGATCGGGCAGGAAGTTGGTCAGCGGTGCGTCGCTCGCGCCGAGGACGCCCGGGTAGGTGTACCGGAGGCCGTAGTTGATCGTGACCTTCGGACTGACGGTCCACGCGTCCTGAACGAAGAGATCCAGCGAGTTCTGAAAATAATTGTGATGCGTGTTGCCGCGCACGACGCTGGCGGTCGCCGCGCTGCCGGCCATGAAGTCGGCGAGCGCTTTGAGCGACGCGCTCGCGGCCGACGCCGGCAGCGACGCCCACGGACCGACAGTGCCGTCGAACGTGAAGGTGCCGCGCTTGTTGCTGTCGTAGAAGATGAACAGCTTGGCCACCCGGAATTCGCCGCCGATCTTGATCTGGTGAGCGCCGGTGGCGTACGACAGCGTGTCGGTGAACTGGAGCGTCTTGTCCACGCGTCCCAGCGGCTGCGTGCCGCCCACGGCCGCGAATCCGCTGATGGTGATGTTGGGCGGCCCGCTCAAATCGGGATCGGTGACGCCGGTGTTGAGGCCCATCGCGATCGGATCGGCGGAGTGATCCTGCGAATTGAACGTCTGCTTGAAATAGTTGTACCCGACGACCAGCTGGTTGACGAGGTGAGAGGTGAAGACGCCGGTCGACACCACCGAGACGTTGTGCATCCGGCTCGGCACCGCCTGGTAGTACGCGAGGTACGGCGAGCCGGTCTGCGCCACCTGATCGCCGCCGCCGCCGAAATAGCGCGCCGACACGTTGAAGACGGAGTTGAACTGGTGATCGACTTTTGCAATGCCGTTGTAGCTGCTGTACGCGTTCGGATCGGTGCTGACGAAGTTCTGCGCGATGGCCGATCCCGTGCGGCTGTCCGCGGGCCACAGCGCCAGCAGGTTTCTCGACGTCGGGTTGACGGCCACACCAAACTGATTCAGGAGCTGCGTCGCGCTCGCCACCCAGTCAGCGGACGGCGCGGTCGTCGGCGTCGTGTTGCCGGCGGTCAGCTTCTGGACTTCGAGCGTCGAGAAGAAGAACGTCTTGTTGTG
The DNA here is from genome assembly GCA_001917905.1 of Acidobacteria bacterium 13_1_40CM_65_14. GTDB lineage: Bacteria > Acidobacteriota > Vicinamibacteria > Vicinamibacterales > CAVVIG01 > QHWF01. Next base: position 6,362 of record MNEX01000102.1, on the reverse strand, counting down.
CACGATCGGGCCGCCGAGCGAGAAGCCGTACTGGTTGTTGCGAATCGGACGCTTCGGCGTGCCGGGCGCCGCCACGGGCGAGGTCGCCGACAGCTTCTCGTGGCGATTGAAGTAGAAGGTGCTCCCGTGAAGGTTGTTGGTGCCTGACTTGATCACCAGATTCACGGTCGATCCGGCGTTGCGCCCCATCTCGGCCGAGCCGCCCGACTGCACGGAGAACTGATCGATGGCTTCGATCGGCAGCAGGGTGCCCGCGATGCCCGACACGCCGCCCTGATTGACGGCCGCGATGTTCTGGAACGCATCGTTGTTGTCGGCGCCGTCGATCTGAAAGTTGTTGCCGCGCCCGCGCACGCCGTTCACCGACGTGCCGGCCACGCCCGGCGCGAGCTGCAGCATCCGCGTGAAGTCGCGGCCGTTCAACGGCAGATCCTGGACCTGCTTGGGCTGAATCACGTTGCTGAGCGCGGTGGAGACCGTGTCGAGCAGCGGCGACGAGGCGGTGACCTGCACGGTTTCCGCAACCGCAGAGAGTCCCATCTTCAAATCCAGAGACGAGACGCGCGAAACGGTGACCTCCACGGTCACTTTCACGGTTTGGAACCCTGCGAGCGCGGCGTCCACTGTGTAGGTGCCGAGCGGCAGATCCGGGAACGAGAAGTCGCCGCTGTCCGACGTCGTCGTCGTTCGCGCGACGCCGGTCGCATTGTTGGTCGCCGTCACCGTGACGCCTGGCAGCACGCCGCCGCTCGAATCGGCGATCCGGCCCGAGATGCCGCCGCGAAACGTCTGCGCGTCGCAGACGGCTGCAATCGCGAACATCAAGAAGAGACAGAAACCCGGCGCGAGGCGCTTCGAGAACGACATGAGGCCTCCTTTATTTACTTCTCGCGGGGCCCCACCCCCGCTCGCAGACACGCTCGCGCCGTCGCGCTCGCGTGTATCCAGAACAGAACGTCACCACGGGGCCCACGTTATCCCACGCCCGACACGCTCGGGCCGTCGCGCTCGCGTGTATCCAGAACAGAACGTCACCACGGGGCCCACGTTATCCCACGCCTGACACGCTCGGGCCGTCGCGCTCGCGTGTATCCAGAACAGAACGTCGCCAACGGGTGTGTCACGCTCGGGCCGTCGCGCTCGCGTGTATCCAGAACAGAACGTCGCCAACGGGTGTGTCAGACCGACTCTGCGACCAACGACTAACGACCAACGACCAACAACCAACGACCAACGACTAACGACCAACAACCAACGACCAACGACCGACGACCAACGACTATTTTCCCTGCGCGGTCATGATCGCGCTGAACAAACGCTGTTTGGTTGTGTCCGACGCGATGAAGAGATCTTCCGGCATCTTCGAGACGTAGCGCAGCATGTCGGCGTAGATCGCGTCGGCCTGATAGAGATTCAACCCGAGGCCCGCGAGGTACTGCAGCCGCAGGTTGCTGTCGTGATTGATCTGCGCGTCCTCGAGCCACGCCTGCAGATCCGGCTTGCGGCCCGCGTAGGTCGAGAAGAGATCGACCGCGGAGCTCATGCCGATCTCGCGCAGCGACTGCGCCATGGCCGCGTACTCGGGCCGCTGGAGCTTGCTCTGAACGTTGTCGACGTCGATCTTCGTCGGGTTCACCTGGCCGAGCAGCACCAGGTCGTAGCCCTTGCCCTCGTTCGTGTTGCCCCAGACGATGCCGTTCGGAAAGGCTTCGAGAAACGTCGCGATCTCGCTCTTCACCGCTGCCGTGTTGCTCTCGTACAGCTGCACGAACAGCGTCACGGCGCCGCCCGGATTGAGATGCTGCTTCGCCATCTCGAAGAACTCGCGCGTGTAGAGCATGGCCGCGCCCTTCACCCACGGATCGAGCGGGTCGGACGTGATCGCGTCGAACTTCTCGTGGGTCGTCTCGACGAAATGCCGCGCATCATCGATGCGCACGTGGACCTTGGGATTCCGGACGACGTCGAAGTTGTGCTGGGCGAAATAGGTGGAGACGACACGCGGCACCAGCGGCTCGATCTCGGCGATGGTCTCGTGCTCGACCGCGGGATCGATCGACACGGCGCCGGCGGTGACGCCGGCGCCGCAGCCGATGACGAGCACCTTCTTCGGATTCTCGGGAATGAGGGTCGTCAGGTGACCGAGCATCCGCTGCAGCCGCATGTCCTGCGGCTCGCTCGACGCCTGCACCTTGCCGGCGTTGTGGTAATTGCGAACGCCGTTCGACAGCTCGGACACGGCGACCGATGCGTTGATGCCCTCGCCGACATAAATAATGTCCGCCTGCCCGACGCGTGTGGCGGCGTAGCGGCCGTAGGCGACCAGCAGGCCGGGCAACGGGGGGATGCTGCGAGCCAGCAGTCCGGCTGCGACCATCGCGATCGCCAGCACTGCGGTGCCGCCGATATTCCAGGAAGCAACCGCCGAGCGCGCAGAGGCCGCCGAGCTTTTTGGTTCTGCGCTCTCAGCGGCCTCCGCGGTTGCTTTTGCGTAGGACGGCTCGAGCATCAGCAGCGCGGCCACCGCCGACACGATGACCAGCACCTGCTGCGCGTGCTGACTGCCGATCCACGGGATCAGGACGAAGCTGGCGACCATCGATCCGACAATGGCGCCGACCGTGTTCGCCGCGTACACGCCGCCGGCGAGCACGGCCGCATCGTCGCCAGACATTGTCCCCGGGGCAAGCGACGCGAGCGCGAGCGGAAAGCTCGCGCCCCAGAGGATCGCGCCTGGCAGCACGACCCACAGACAACGGACCAGATCGAGCTGAAACGTGAACCATGGCGTCGTCGCGATCGAAGGATTGATCGGCCAGTACGGCAGCGAGACATTCAGTTGATACGCCGCCCATCCGAACGTGCCGCACAGGAGCAGCTGACACCAGCCGAGCGCGCGCCGCGGGTTGACGGCGCCGCGAATGAGCGCGGACGCGAGCGTGCTGCCGATGCCGAGGCCGACGAGGAAGACGGCGAGGATCAGCGCGAAGGTGTAGACCGTGCCGCCAAACAGCAGCGACAGGATCCGCGTCCAGATGACTTCGGCGCCGAGCGCGGTCATCCCCGACAGCGCGATCGTGACGTAAACAGTAGCCCGGCTGAAGCCGGACGCCACCGGCGATCGTTCCGTAAAGCCGGACTCCACCGATGATGGTTCCGGTGGTGGTGTCCGGCTCGAGCCGGACGCTACCGGCGATGGTTCATACGGCGCGACGGCCGAGAACGCCAGCGCGATCAGGCCGATGAGGATGTTGAGCGCGACCGCGGTGAACGTTGCGGTCATGACATCGTACACGCGCAGCAGATAGAAGCCGGCCGCGAGGCTGCCGATGACGCCGCCGGCGATATTGCCGCCGTAGAAGAAGCCGAGCCACGCGATCCCCTCTGGCGTCGCCTTGACCCAGCGCGAGATGGCCGGCAGCGTCGCGCCCATCAGCATCGTCGGGGGCAGGAGACAGATCCCCGTGACGATGCCGCGGAACACGATGCCTGTCACGCCCGAGCCTGCTCCGGCGATGTAGAGACCACCGACGAGCGGCATGCCGAACAGAATCAGGATCGCCAGCGCGCCGATGCCCAGTTCGAGAAACGCGTAGACGCGCAGCGGATGCTGGCGCGCCGAAATCACGCGCGGCAGCAGCAGGCTGCCGAGGCACATGCCGCCCATGAACGTGCCGAGCAGAATGCCGAGCGAGATGGACGACGATCCGATGACGAGCTGCAGCAGCTGGAACCAGACGATCTCATAGATCAACGCAGCGCAGCCACTGCCGATGAACAACAGAATGAGCGCGGGAAGATACCGGCGTGAGCTCATGATGCGATCGGATGGTAGCATCACAATTGGCGAGTTGGTGAGTTGGCGAGTTAGCAAGACGCTCTCGAGCCACGAAAGCACGAAGACACGAAAACACGAAAACACGAAAAAGAAATTCTTGGGTTTCGGACTGTCGTGGTTTCGTGCTTTCGTGGTCAGCGTGTGCGCCAGTCGCCGCGGAGAAACGCGGTCGCTGTCGCGACGAACGCCGGTGCATGCGGTCCGAAGATCGGGCCGTGGCCGCCGTTGGGCACGATCCACAGAAACGATCGCGGGATCGCGGCGTGCAGCTCGAAGGCGATCGAGACCGGATAGAGGAAATCGCGATCGCCAAAGACGATCAGCGTGTCGGCCGTAATCGTCGACAACAGCGGCGGCGTGAAGTTCACATCGTCGAAGTTCTGCGCGAACCCGTGGCACTGCGCCACGAGCATCCGGATCTGATCTTCGCCGTGGACGTGGCGCTGGCGCATCGCGCGCCGCTCGGTCTCCGACAGCATCTCTTCCGAGAACGCCGCCTGGATCGCGCGGGCCTGGGCGGGAAAGTACGGCGGGGCGCTCACGACGATCATCGAGTCGACGCGAGCCGGCTGCAGCGTCGCCATGTGGAGCAGCGTGATGCCGCCGCCGCTCAAGCCGATCGCTTTGACTTTGTCGACGCCGAGATGATCGAGGAGCGCGAAGACGTCGAGCGCCGCCTGCCGGAACGTGAATGCGCCCGACGGGTTGGTCGATCCGCCGTGTCCGCGCATGTCGGGCACGATCGCGCGAAATCCGATCGGGTCAGTCGGAAAGACGTAAGTCCAATCGGCGCCCGCGCCCATCCCGCCGTGGAGCAGCAGCAGCGGATCGCCGTCGCCGCGCGCGTCGTACGAGATCTGGCAGCCGTTGATGTCGGCGATCATGAAAAAGGGCGGCAGTCTCGTCGACCGCCGCCCGTGGCCTGCGTTCGTCCGATTGGCTGGCGCTACTTGACGTGCTTGCTCACCAGCTTGGTCATCTCGAACATGTTGACCTGCGGCTTGCCGCCGAACACCGCCTTCAGCGTGTCGTCGGATTTGATCATCCGTTTGTTCTTCTGGTCCTGCAGCTTGTTCTTCTTGATGTACGCCCACAGCTTCTTGGTCAGCTCGGTGCGCGGGAGCGGCTTCGAGCCGACGACCTCCGACAGCGCGGCATCCGGCGTGACGGGCTTCATGAAGGCCGCATTGGGTTTCCGCTTGCTCGTCGCTTTCTTCGCCATGTCGTCTCCTTAGTCAGGGACGCCCGAAGGGGCGCCGCGCTCGTGGTTCGGGTGGGCTCTATTATGAACAGTTTTCCCTCTGAGTACCAGAGGCATTTTCGAAGATCGTCGCGTAGCAGAGGACGTCCAGCGGGTCGCCGGGCTGCAGATTCGGGAACTCCGCGTACCGGCTGAGCGTGCCCTCGAGGGAGAATCCGCACTTTTCGAGCACGCGCGCCGAGGCGCGATGGTCCGCGTGGCACAACGCGAAGAGGCGCAGCACGCCGACCGTCCGGGCGACGCCGACCATGGCGGCCAGCGCTTCAGTCGCGTAGCCGCGACCCCAGGCGTCTCGCGCGAACACGTACCCGGTCATCGCGCGCAGCGGCGTCTCGAACAACAGCCCGGTGCTGCCGAGGAGCGCGCCGGTCTCACGCGACCAGGCGAGGTACGAACCGGCGGGCCATTGCTCCCAGTGACTCTCGCTGAAGGCGAGAAACCCGCGCGTGTCTTCGACGGTTTGATGCGCGGGCCAGCCCACGTACTTCGTCACCTCCGGATCCGCCGCCGTAGCGCACGAAGATCGCCTCGGCATCGGCTGGTCGCGCGCGGCGGAGCACGAGGCGTCGGGTGTCGATCGCCTCGGGTGCGCGCTTCATCAATTCACCTCTCCACCACGTCATTGCGGATTGAGGATTGAGGATTGCGGATTTATTGTTCGATTGAATCCGCAATGAATCCGCATTCCGCAATCCTCAATCCGCAATTCAGAGCAAGGCTGTCTTGTATGTCACCGACACGTCGACGTATTCGGCGTACCGCGAGTTGAAGACGACTTTCTGCGCGTCGCACTCGACGTAGCGGACGCGCAGATAGTACCGAAACGGCTTCACGTCACCGGACGGGTGGAACCGAGGTCGCGGCGTTCTTGACCCAGTCCGCCAACACCTTCCATTCCGGATCGTTCTGCGACTCCCAATGCTTGCCGCCCGGATGGAACTCGGTGCCGCCCGCCTCGTGCGCCAGCGGCATGGTCAGCAGCCGGCTTTTCAGCGGCACGCCCGGCAACACCATGCGGCTCGCCGCCTCGAAATTCTTACGCGACTCCTCCTCGGTGTACGCGGTGCGCCCCTTCGGCAGCTCCTGCAGCCGGAAGGCCGTGCTTCGCGAGTGGCACGTCGAGCAGCGGGCGTGCCCCGGCCGCTTCTCGAGGAGCAGCGGCTGCACCTTCGTCTTGAAGTAGTCGAAATCGAGGGTCGAGGACGGTTGAGGGATCAGCGTTAAAAAGAGGATCAGCCACATGGCCGTGTAGTTTAAAGTGTG
>MNEX01000160.1 GCA_001917905.1 Acidobacteria bacterium 13_1_40CM_65_14 | reverse complement strand
CTCGGCCGGCGAGTAATGCCGTGACCTAATCTGGCACGCCTCGACGATGTAATTCGTGAAATGCGTGCATTTGCGGGGAATTTGACGAAGCTCGTCAGGCTGAGCGCGATGGCCAACGGATTGGCCGTCGTCGTAGTAGGTGCCTCGCGGTTGAACTGGCCTGCAGGTTTCTGGTCCGACAAGACCGCGTGGGTGCTGAGCGCGCTTTTCGTGACGGGACTGGTACCGATTGTTCAAACGGTGGTGTCCGAGCGCGGAGAAAGGGCGCGGTAAGTCTTCCTTTTATCCATCCTGCCGACGCAGGAATGCCGGCACGTCGAACGTCGAGCCCAGATCGAAGTCGGGATCGATCTGGAGCTTCAGCTCGTTGTCGATCGCGGCGAGCGTGTCCATCGGGTCGATCGAATCGGCGGGCGACAGGGCGGCCGCATCCGGCGCGGGGTGCGTTGCCGGCGCCGCGGTCGTCGAACCAGCCTTGGGCGCCGTGGCCGTGGCGGCAGCCGCGGCCGCCGTCGCCGCGGCGGAGGCACCCATCGGAAGATCCAGCAGCGGCCGCCGCGCAATCGACAGGCGCGCCGGCGCGCGCTCGCCGGCGAACGATGCGGAGATGTCCGCTCGCTGCCGCGCGTGATCCGTGTACGGCGTCATGTCCACCGGCGTCTGCGCCGCCGACGCGGACGGCCGCGCCGACGATGGCCCGCCGAAGCCGGTCGCAATGACGGTGATTTTCACCTTTCCCTTGAGCGCGGGATCCACGACGGCGCCGAAGATGATGTTCGCATCCTCATCGGCGGCCTCCTGCACGATGGACGAGGCCTCGCTGACTTCGACGAGCGAGAGATCGGGACCGCCGGTCACGTTGATGATGACGCCGCGCGCGCCGTTCACCGACGCGCCCTCGAGCAACGGGCTCGAAATGGCGCGGCGCGCCGCTTCTATCGCCCGGTCCTGTCCCTCCGACACGCCGGTGCCCATCATGGCGAGGCCCATGCCTGCCATGATCGTCTTCACGTCGGCGAAGTCGAGGTTGATGAGCCCCGGCACGAGGATCAAATCCGAGATGCCCTGGATCGCCTGCCGCAGCACATCGTCCGCGGTGGCGAACGCGTCGACGAGCGGCGTGGTGCGATCGATGATTGTCAGTAAGCGCTCGTTGGGAATCGTGATGATGGTATCGACGCAGTCGCGCAGCGCGTCGAGCCCGCGCTCGGCCTGCACCTGGCGCGTCTTCCCCTCGAACTTGAACGGCTTGGTGACGACAGCGACCGTCAGCGCGCCGAGCTCGCTGGCGAGACTCGCAATCACCGGCGCCGCGCCGGTGCCGGTGCCGCCGCCAAGACCCGTGGTGACGAAGATCATGTCCGCGCCGTCGAGGGCCTGGATGAGCTTCTCGGTGTCCTCGAGCGCCGCTTGCCGGCCGACGTTCGGGTCGGCGCCCGCGCCGAGACCCTTGGTCAGCTTGCTGCCGATCTGCAATTTCACCGGAGCGCCGCTGGTGCGCAGCGCCTGGAGATCGGTGTTGGCCACGATGAACTCGACACCATCGAGTCCGGCCTGCACCATGCGATTGACGGCATTGCTGCCGCCGCCGCCGATGCCGATGACTTTGATGCGCGCTCCAGTGCTCCCCTCTTCTTCGAGACGCAGTCTCAGGCGCCTGGCTTCCGCGATCTCGTCGTCGTTGTAGTCAACCATCTGGCGTCTCCTGTCGCGCAGGCCTTGAGATTGTGAACGACTCACGTTCAACGCAGAGACCGCTGAGCCCGCAGAGAAGAAACCCCAAGGATTTCTCAGCGTGCTCTGCGAACTCTGCGTTCAAACGTCGTGTTTTTTCACACGCCCTTCGGGCCTGCCTAAAAGAACTCCCTGAACAACCCGCGCAGCCGCCCCGCGACGCGCACGAACGCGCCGGCGCCCACCGGGGCGCGCGCGGCGTCACCGACCGAGTTGCGATACCCGTACAGCGCGAGCCCGACGCCGGTGGCGAAGGTCGGGCTGTTGATGTGATCCGCGAGGCCGCCGACGCCGCCGGGACAGCCGCGGCGAATCGGCAGATCGAAAATCTGCTCCGCGATTTCCGGCATGCCGTCGAGAATCGCGCCGCCGCCGGTGAGCACGATGCCGGAGTTGAGGCTCTTCTCGTAGCCGGCGCGGCGAATCTCGTCCCAGACCAGATGGAAAATCTCCTCCGCGCGCGGCTGCAGAATCTCCGACAGGATGCGGCGCGCCATGACGCGCGGCTTTCTCCCGCCGACGCTCGCCACTTCCATCGTTTCGTCTTCGTCGACCATGCCGGAGAGCGCGCACCCGCATTTCCGCTTCACCTTCTCCGCGTCCGGGACCGGCGTGCGCAGGCCGACGGCGATGTCGTTGGTGAAGTGATCGCCGCCGACACCGACGACCGCGGTGTGCCAGAGGCTGCCGCGCTCGTAGATCGCGATGTCGGTCGTGCCGCCGCCGATGTCGACGAGCGCGACGCCCAGCTCCTTCTCGTCCTCGGTCAGCACCGACTCGCTCGCCGCGAGCTGCTCAACGACGGTTTCCGCGACCGTCACGCCCGCGCGGTTGACGCACGCGACGATGTTCTGCGTCGAGCTCTGGCTGCCGGTGATGATGTGCACGTTGACTTCGAGCCGCGCGCCCGTCATCCCGACCGGCGCGCCGATGCCGTCCTGCTCGTCGACGACGAAGTCCTGCGGCAGCACGTGGAGGATCTCGCGTCCGGTCGGCAGCGACACCGCCTTGGCGGCGTCGATCGCACGCCGCACGTCCTCGCGTGTGATCTCGCGGTTCTTGCCGGCGACCGCGATGACGCCCCGGCTGTTGAAGCCCTTGATGTGCGGGCCCGACAGCGCGAGGTGCACGGAGTCGATCTCGACGCCCGCCATCAGCTCGGCTTCCTCGATCGCCTTCTTGATCGAGTCGACTGCCGCCTCGAGGTTGACCACGACGCCGCGCCGGATGCCGCGCGATTCGGCGACGCCGAGGCCCACGACGTCGAGTCCGTCGCCGTCCATCATCTCGCCGACCACCGCGGTCACCTTCGAGGTGCCGACGTCGAGCCCGACCAGGTACCGTTCTTTTCGTGCCACGAAGCCTCCGGGTCAGAACGCAAAGGCCGCAACGACCGCAGGGACAAGCCTTTCCTTGCGTGCCTTGCGAACTTTGCGTTCAACGTCTCATCGCTTTCTCGCCGCGTTCACTTCTTTCCAGCGAGCTTGCCCCGCCGAAGCGCCGGCTTGTCCCGCCGAAGCGCGGAACGCGCGGAGGCGGAAGGCGCGAAGGCGGGCCGAACGTAAATTCGATCCTCGAACCGCAGATCGACGTAGTCGATCTCCGCCACGCGCTCGCGCAGCGCCGCGGCGAGCTGGAGGTACGACTCCAGGTGCGGAAGGAACTGGTCGTCGCCGAGATGAATCACCGCGGGATCGCCGCTGAGGATGATCTTCGCGTTGTGCGCGTCGCTGACGTCAATCTGCGACAGCCGCCGCGCGATCGCCGGCCTGGCCTTGATCGCGGCGATGAGGCGCGCCGCCAGATCGGCGCGGACCTCATCGGTCATCGTCGGACTGTCGTTCGGCGACGCCGACAAGCCGTCGACGATCGGCAGATCGAGATCCGTGTACTGCGGGCCGTACTGATCGATGATGACCCCGTGGTCGTCGACGAGATACATGTCGCTGTTGATCCGGCCGATGCCCACCGGCTGCCGCTCCGAGATCACGACTTCGACCGTCGATGGCAGCGACCGCCGCAGCGCCGCGTCGCCCACCCACGGCGACGCGAGCAGCCTTCGGCGCCACGCGTCGAGATCGGTCCAGACGAGGCTCTCGCCGCGTAACCCGTTCAGCACGGCCAGAACCTCGCCCTTCGACAGGCGCTCGTTGCCGCGCACGACGATGCGGTCCACCTTCAGCACGTGCGCCTGCGCGGCGCCGATCGACACGCGATAACAGCCGAACGCGAGCGCCGCGACGACGAGCCCGTACACGAAGAGCGCCTTGAACAGACCGCGCCAGCGCCGGCGTTTGTTCGCAGGTTTGACATGGGCGCGGCGGAAGCGCTTGTCGGCGTTGAGCGACGCAACCGGGCTCATGACTTGAGCACCTCGAGCAACCGGTCCGGCACGCTGCCGATCGATCCCGCGCCGAGCGTGATCACGACGTCCCCGGGCTTCGCGATCCGCGCGATCGCTGCGACGACGTCGTCGAGCTTCGGCGCCACGTCGAGTGGTACGGTGACGCTCCGACGGATCGCCGAGGCCAGCGTGTCGAGCGTGACACCGGGAATCGGATCCTCGTTCGCCGGATAAATGTCCGTCAGCACGATGTGATCGGCACCCGACAGCGCCGGGCCGAACGCGTCCATCAGCGACGCGGTGCGTGTGTAGCGATGCGGCTGAAAGGCGACGACGACGCGGCGATTCAGCGTTCGCGCGGCAGCGAGCACCGCGGCGATTTCGGTCGGGTGATGCCCGTAGTCGTCGACGACGAGGATGCCGTTCGGTTCGCCCTTGACGTCGAATCGCCGCTCGGCGCCGCGGAAGTCGCGCAGCCCTTCAGCGACGCGATCGAACCGCAGCCCGAGCTCCATCCCGACCGCGACCGCCGCCAGCGCGTTCTGGAGGTTGTGGCGGCCGGGCACGGCGAGCGACAACGTGCCGAGCGAGGCGTGCGTCTGTTGTGGATCGCTTCCGCCGGCTTGTCGTGAGCCCTGAGCGGGTCGGCGGGTCGAGCCACGCTCGCGCCGATCGCGTCGCTTGACCGTCGCCTTCGCGCTCAGCGGGCCGAGCTCGACGTCGGTGGCAATGAGATCCGCATCGGCGGAGTTCAGCCCGTACGTCGTCACGCGGCGCGTCATCCGCGGCAGGATGCCGGCGAGATTCGGGTCGTCGAGGCACGCGACCACGCCGCCGTAGAACGGCACTTTGTTGGCGAAGTCGACGAACGCCTGCAGCAGATCGTCGAAGCCGCCGTAGTTTTCGAGATGTTCGTGGTCGATGTTCGTAATCACCGCAATCGTCGGAAACAATTTCAAAAACGACCGATCGCTCTCGTCCGCTTCGGCCACCAGATGCTCGCCCTTGCCGAGCCGCGCATTGCTTCCGAACGCGCTCAGCCGCCCGCCTATCACCGCCGTCGGATCCAGTCCCGCGCGCTCCAGCACGAGCGCGATCATCGACGTCGTCGTCGTCTTCCCGTGCGCGCCCGCGACCGCGATCGCGAACCGCAACCGCATCAGCTCCGCGAGCATCTCGGCCCGCGGGATCACCGGTATCTGCCGCCGCGCCGCTTCGATCACTTCCGCGTTCGATGACCGGACGGCCGACGACACCACCACGACGTCCGCCTCGCCGACGTGCGCCGCGTCGTGTCCGACCGCGACCCGGATTCCCAGCGTCTCCAGCCGATCGGTCACCGCCGAGCGCTTTATGTCGGATCCGCTGACGACGAAGCCGAGATTCGCCAGCAGTTCCGCGATGCCGCTCATCCCGATGCCGCCGATCCCGATGAAATGAACACGCCGCGTTTTACCGAGCACGATGGTCCGGCTGAAGCCGGACACCACCGAAACGGCAGCGCGCGGCCTCGCCTTCTCTCCCTTCCGGTCGCGTCCGGCTTCCGGTGGCGTTCGGTTCGGGTGGAGTCCGGCTTCAGCCGGACCTCCCGACTCCAGTGGCGTCCGGCTTCCAGCCGGACCTCGCGACTCCGGTGGCGTCCGGCTTTAGAGCTTGTGAAAGAATCACGTTGAACGCAAAGATCGCAAAGCGCGCAAAGCATCTTTTCGAAAGATTCTTCCTTTGCGGTCTTAGCGGCCTTTGCGTTGACGTGATTTCTTCACATCCTCTTTAGCCGGACCTCCCGACGAGTGCCAGCGCTCTGTCCACAATCACTTTCGCCGCATCCGGCCGCGCGAGCGAGCGAGCCGCGGTCGCCATTCGCGTTCGCCGTTCGCGATCGCGCGCGAGCGTCAGCACTCGGTCAGCCAGCACGCCCCCAGTCATGTCTTTCTGCAGCAGCACGTCGGCCGCGCCCGCCGCGGCGAGGGCTTCGGCGTTCTTCCGCTGGTGATCGTCGGTGGCGGTCGGCAGCGGAATCAGAATCGCCGGCTTGCCCGCCGCCGTGATCTCCGCGAGCGTCGTCGCACCCGCGCGGCAGACGATGATGTCCGCGTGTCCGAGTTGCCGTCCCATGTCGTAGATGAACGGCTCGACGTCGGCCTGAAGCCCCGCCTGCCGGTAGGCGGTGCGCACCATCGCCACATCTCGTTCTCCCGTCTGGTGCGTGAGACGAAGAGGCGAACCGCCGGCCGCCAACTGCGCCGCTGCCTCCACCATGGCCACGTTGATCGCGTGCGCGCCCTGAGAGCCGCCAAAAACTAGGACCCGTATCTCGGACGTCTGGTCATCGAATGCCGACTCCTTCGGGGATCCAGCCGCCGCGAGAAACTCCGGCCGGACCGGGTTGCCGCTGACGAACGCTTTCGATCCGAAGAACGACGCCGTCGAGTCGAACGTCACCGCCGCCGCGCGCACGAACCGCGCGAGCAGACGGTTGGTCAAGCCGGGCACCGCGTTCTGCTCGAGCAGCATCGTCGGGACGCCGCGCAGCGCGGCAACCATCACGACCGGGCCCGAGCTGTAGCCGCCGACGCCGATCACGAGATCGGGCCGGCGTGCGGTCACGATCCGCGACGCGTCGACCAGACCGAGCGGCAGCAGCGACGCGCCGCGCGCGCGCGCGACGAGCGATTTGCCCTTCAGTCCGCCACTCCGGATCAGATCGAGCGCGAAGCCTTCGCGCGGCACGACGCGCGCTTCGATCCCCTTCGCCGTCCCGGCAAACGAGATCTGTACATCCGGCTGCCGCGACAGCAGCTCCCGCGCGACGGCAATCCCCGGATACAGGTGACCACCCGTGCCGCCACCCGCGATCACGACGCGAAGACTCACAACGCCTCATGCTTCCGACGACACGTGCTGTGACACGTTCAACAGAATCCCCATCCCGACGAGATTGATCAGCAGCGACGATCCGCCGAAGCTGACAAGCGGCAGCGGAATGCCTTTGGTCGGCATCAGCCCCAGCACGACGCTGATGTTGATGAACGCCTGCACGGCGACCATCGTCGTCAACCCGAGCGCGAGAAAGGCGCCAAACGAGTCGGGTGCGCGGAGCGACACGCGCAGGCCGCGCCACGTGACGACGCAAAAACAGAGCAGCACCGCGCTCGCGCCGAGCAGTCCCAGTTCCTCGGAGATGACCGAGTAGATGAAGTCGGTGTGCGGCTCCGGCAGATAGAACAGTTTCTGCACGCCGTTCATCAGCCCTTTGCCCCACACGCCGCCGGTGCCGATCGCGATGAGCGACTGGATGATCTGGAAGCCGTCGCCGAGCGGGTCTTCCCACGGATTGAGAAACGTCAGCATGCGGCGCCGCCGGTACGCGGTGCCCATCACGAGGATGTACATCGCCGGCAGGGCCACGAGCGCCGCGCCGACGATGTAGCGGTAGTTGAGGCCCGCGGCGAACACCATCACTGACGCAATCAACACGAGCGACATCGACGTGCCGAAGTCGGGCTCGAGCATGATCAGACCGAAGAGACCGCCAACGAGCAGACCGATCGGCGCGAGCGCGTAGCCGAGCTCGTTGATCCGGTGCATGCGCCGCTCGAGCAGCGCGGCGATGAAAAAGATCGCGGCCAGCTTCGACAGCTCCGACGGCTGCACCCCGATGCCCGCGATGCCGAACCATCGGCGCGCGTTGTTCACCGGCGGCATGAACAGCACGGCGACGAGCGCGATCACGACGATGACGAGCGACGTCCAGATGAAGACCGGTTCGCGATACGTGCGGTAGTCGATGCGCGTGACGAGGCCGAGCATGCCAAGCCCGAGCACCGCCCACATGGCCTGCTTGACGAGAAACATCGACGGCCTGCCGTACCGTTCGAGGGTGACCACCGCCGAGGCGCTGTACACCATCACGATGCTGAGACACACCAGCAGCAGCGTGGCGAGGAACAACACCTTGTCGGACTTGAGTTTTCTGGCCATTCTTTTTCTACATTGCGGGGGGGCCCCACCCCCACCGCCCGTCGCGGCTCGCCTTCGGCTCGCCGCGGTTGTTTGCTAAGACTTTCCGCTCAGTCAGCGTCTGACCGGGCCGGTCCCAGCGCTGGCCACCGCCCTACAGCTCGACCGCGTTTCTTCCGAAACACTCCTTGGCCGACGGATTACGATCAGTTCCAACGCTCGCGGGGCCCCACCCCCGCTCGCACGGGGTCGCGGGCGCTGTGAGCGGTCAGCAGTCATCAGTCGGCCTCGGGCGAAGGCACCAGCTTCCCAGGCCGGGGCAGCCTGGGTTCCCAGCAGCCAATCCTTCTCCGCAAAAGCCGACTGACGACTGCTCACCGCTCACGTACCACGCTCGGCTAAAGACCCTGTGAAAGAATCACGTTGAACGCAACGATCGAAAATGCGCAAAGGATCTTTTTCGAAAAGATTCTTCTTTGCGGTCTTCGCGGCCTTTGCGTTCACGTGATTTCTTCACATCCTCTTTAGCCTTCGCGCTACGTCGCGCGGGCCTGTAGACGAGCGACTTCCTCCTTGAACTTGCGTCCGCGTTCCGCGTAGTCGCGGAACATGTCGAAGCTCGCGCACGCGGGCGCGAGCAGCACGACCCCCGACGGCTTCGCCAGCGCGTAGGCCCGCGCGATCGCCTCGTCGAACGATTCCGCTTCGTGAACAGGGACCGTGCCTTCGAGCGCGTCGCGGACGAGCGGCCGCGCCTCGCCGATCGCGACGACCGCTTTCGCGCGCGCTTTCAGCGGCTCGCGCAGCCGTCCGAGGTCGCCGCCCTTGAACCGGCCGCCGATGATCGGCACCAGATCGCTGTCGAAGCTCTCGATCGATCGCAGCGCCGACTCGACGTTCGTCGCTTTGGAGTCGTTGACGAACCGCACGCCGCGCACGTCGGCCACGAGCTCCATCGCGTGCTCGAGACCGCGGAACGACTCGACCGCGGCGGTCATGGCTGCCGGCGCCGCACCGGCGATCGCGCCGACGGTCGCCGCCGCCATGACGTCGTTGACAAGGTGCGGTCCGAGCAGGTGGATCGCGCTGAGCGGTACGAGTCGATCCGACCGATCCGGACGCCGGTCGACGATCCATCCGTCTTCGATCACAGTCCCTTCGGCGAGCGACGTCTGCTTCGAGAAGAGCCGCGTGCGCGCGCGGCCGCGACGCGCGAGCTCGAGGACCGACGGATCGTCCGCGTTGATCACGGACCAGTCGACGGCGTCCTGGTTCTCGAAAATCCTTCCCTTCGCCGCCGCGTACGCCTCGACGCTCGGATGCCGATCGAGATGGTCCGGCGAGAGATTCAGCATCACGGCAATCCACGGGTGAAAGGTGTCGATCTGCTCGAGCTGAAAGCTGCTCGTCTCGACGACGTGGAAGGTGTCGGGCGTCGACTGCGACACCTGCGCGCTCAGCGGCGCGCCGATGTTGCCGCCGACCGACACCTTGAAGCCCGCCGACTCCAGAATTCGTCCGGTCAGCGCCGTCGTCGTCGACTTGCCTTTCGTCCCGGTGATCGCAATCACGCGACCTTGCAGCCAGCGAAACGCGAGCTCGATCTCGGCGATCACCGGCACGCCGCGATCGCGCGCGGCCTGCACCGCCGGCTGCTCGGGCGGCACACCCGGGCTCAGCACCACGAGGTCCGCATTCGTGAACGTCTCCGTGCGGTGGCCGCCGAGCTCGAGCTCCACACCGAGCGCGTTGAGCGGCGCCGTTTCCGGCGCGTCGCTGCGGCTGTCCGACAACGTCACGCGCGCGCCGCGGCGCGAGAGCAGCTCCGCGGCGGCCAGCCCGCTTCGCGCCGCGCCGGCGACGGTCACACGTTTCCCAGTCACGTCGAATGGCATGTTGTGATGCGCGTCATCGCAGCTTCAGCGTCGCCAGGCTGAACAGCGCGAAGATGATCGCGATGATCACGAAGCGCGTAATCACCTTCGGCTCGCTCCACCCAATCAGCTCGAAGTGGTGATGCAGCGGCGCCATGCGGAACAGCCGCTGGCCACCGGTCGCCTTGAAGTAGGCGACCTGCAGGATCACTGACAGCGCTTCGAGCACGAACACGCCGCCGACGATCGGCAGGAGCAGCTCCTGCTTGATCAGCAGCGCGACGATGCCGAGCGAGGCGCCGAGCGCCAGCGACCCGACGTCGCCCATGAAAATTTCAGCGGGATACGAGTTGTACCAAAGGAAGCCGAGCGACGCACCGACCAGCGCGCCGCCGAACACCGTCAGCTCCGCCGCCTGCGGGAAGCGCACGAGCAGCAGGTACTCGGCGAACACGCGATGACCGGTGACGTACGCGAGCGCGGTGTAGGCCGCGGCCGCAATCGCAAACGTGCTGATGGCGAGGCCGTCGAGGCCGTCGGTCAGGTTGACGGCGTTCGAGGCGGCCACCAGGACGAACGCCGCGAACGGGAGATACCACCACCCGAGATCGGGAATCAGCCGTTTGAAGAACGGAAAGATCAGCCGCGTGCTGTAGACCCCGTAGTGCTGCAGGATGAGGAGCACGACCCCGACGGCGATGCCGATCGCGATCTGGTTGCCCATCTTGTAGCGTGGCCGGAGGCCGTGATGCGACCGGCGCACGAGCTTCAGGTAGTCGTCCGCGAACCCAATCGCGCCGAAGCCGGCGGTCGTCAGAACGGCGACCCACACGTAGACATTCGTCAGATCGGCCCACAGCAGCGTCGGGACCAGCGCCGCCGTCAGAATCAGCAGGCCGCCCATCGTCGGCGTGCCGGCCTTGGGCCGGTGCGTCAGCGGACCTTCCGCGCGAATCACCTGACCGATCTGAAACTCGCGCAGCTTCCGGACCAGCCACGGACCGAGCAAGAGACTGATCGCCAGCGCGGTCAGACTGGCGGCGGCGGTGCGAAACGTGATGTAGCGCGTGACGTTCAGCACCGAGATCTGCTGGCGGAACTGATAGAGGAGGTAATACAGCATCAGGCGTGCTCCGCCTTCAGCCGATCCACCACACGATCGGTTTTCACGCCACGCGACCCTTTGACGAGCACGACGTCGCCGCGTTGAACGGCGGCGGCGACCGCATCGGCGGCGAGCTCGCTCGTCGCGACGTGACGCACGCGGTCGCGCGACATGCCCGCACCGACCGCGGCGTCCGCGAGCGCGGCCGCCGGTGCACCGCCGACCGCGAACAGCAAGTCGACGCGACTTGTCGCCGCGGAGCGGCCGACCTCGGCGTGCAAGTCCGACGCGCGATCGCCGAGCTCCAGCATCTCGCCGAGCACGGCGATCCGCCGCACCGCGTCCGCGCGCGCCAGGACCTCGAGCGCGCGTTTCATCGCGGTCGGGTTCGCGTTGTAGCTGTCGTCGATCACGGTCACGCCGGTCGCGAGCCGGACGATTTCACCGCGGTGCGACGCAGGCCGCAGCTGCGCGGCACGCTCGGCCACCGTGGCGAGCGGCACGTCGCATTCGATGGCCACCGCCGTCGCGGCGAGGATGTTGGCCAGATTGCCGCGGCCGACGAGCGGCGTCGCGATGTCCACGTCGCCCCGGGGCGTCGTCACGCGCGCGCTCGTCCCGTCGATGCCGCGATCGACGACGGCGGCCGCGCGGACGTCGGCGGCGCGATCGATCCCGAACGTCACGACACGGCCGGCGAACCCTCCGGCTCGCGCCGCGATGCGGTCGTCGTCCGCGTTCGCGACGAGGAGCGTCGACGGCGTCGCGCCTTCGAAGATCTCGGCCTTCGCGTCGGCAATCGTGTCCACGGAGGCAAAGAAGCCGAGATGCGCTTCGCCGACGTTCGTCCACACGCGTATTTCGGGCTCGGCGACGCGCACCAGCGTGCTGATTTCTCCGGCGTGGTTCATGCCCAGCTCGACGACGGCGATCTCCGGTCGCTGGCGCAGCTCGATGAGCGAGAGCGGCAGCCCGATATGGTTGTTGAAGTTTCCGCGGTTGCGGACCACGCGGTACCGCGACGCCAGAAACTCACTCGTCACTTCCTTGGTCGTCGTCTTTCCCGCGCTGCCGGTAATCGCGACGACTTTCGTGCCCGACTCGCGCCTGACGGCGTGCGCGAGCGCCTGCAGCGCCACCGTCGTGTCGTCGACTTCGATGACGACCGGACGCTCGGCTGACGCCTTCGTCCCTCGACCTTGCTCGGGACGACCCTGAGCCTGTCGAAGGGTCGCGCGGCGGCCGCGCGGCACGATGACGCCGGCTGCGCCCGCCGTGACCGCGGCGTCCGTGAACTCCGCGCCGTCGAATCGCTCGCCGCGGATCGCGATGAACAGCTCGCCGGCGCCGATCGTCCGCGTGTCGATCGAGACGCCGCTGAACTCTCGCGCCTCGTCTCCGGAGACGATCGATCCGTCGGCTGCCGCAGCGACCCACGCTGCGGTCAAACGGATCTCGCTCACACCACGCCCGAATTCGTGCGGCGGCGCGCCAGCGCTTCGCGCGCGACGGCCACGTCGTCGAACGGCAGCGTCTGGTCCCCGATCACCTGATACTTCTCGTGTCCCTTGCCGGCGATGAGGACGAGATCTCCCGGCTTCGCGACCTCGACCGCCTTCGCGATGGCCGCACGTCGATCGACGATGGTCAGCAGCTGGCCCGTGTCCTTGCGCGTGTCGGCGGTGATGCCGCGCTGAATCTCGTCGATGATCCGCTGCGGGTCCTCGCTGCGCGGGTTGTCCGACGTGATCACGACGAGATCGCTCAACCGCGAAGCGACGGCGCCCATCAACGGCCGCTTCGTGCGATCGCGATCGCCGCCGCAGCCGAACACTGTGATGAGGCGTCCCTGCGCGAGCGGCCGCGCCGTCTCCAGCAGGTTCCGCAGCGCGTCGTCGGTGTGCGCATAGTCGACCACGACGGTGACTTCGTCTTTCGCGCTGGACGCGAGCTGAAAACGTCCGGGCACGCCCTCGAGCGCGGCGACGCCGCGTTCGATCGCGTCAAACGGCAAATCGAGCGCGGTGGCGGTCGCCACCGCGGCGAGGATGTTGTAGACGTTGGGGCGGCCGACGAGCTTCGATCGCAGATGCAGCGTGCCGCGCGGTGTCCGCACGTCGAACGTCAATCCGTCCAGCGAGAACGACAACGGCCCGGTCGTGACGTCGGCCGGCCGGTTGATCGCGTACGTCACCGGACGCCCGCCGGCCTCGACGAGCGACGCGCCACGTGGATCGTCGACGTTCAGCAGGCTCGGCGCCGCGGACGGCAGCATCTCGAACAGCCGGCGCTTCGCCTGGAAGTACGCCTCCATGTCGGAATGGAAGTCGAGGTGATCGCGCGTCAGGTTGGTGAACACTGCGGCCGCGAACGTCATGTCGTCGGCGCGCCGCAGCGACAACGCGTGCGACGAGACCTCCATGGCGCAGGCGCCGCAGCCGCGATCGACCATTTCGCGCAGCAGCGCCTGTACCTCCGGCGCCTCGGGCGTCGTTCGCGCCGCCTCGCGGACGTCCTGCTCGCCGGGACCGAGGCGGTACGCGACCGTGCCGAGCACGCCGCAGCGAATGCCGGCGGCCTCGAACATCGACGCGAGCAGATAGGCGATCGTCGTTTTTCCGTTCGTGCCCGTGATGCCGACGACCTGCATCTCGCGGCTTGGATGGCCATAGAACGCGGCGGCCAGCACGGCGAGCGCGAGGCGCGCGTCGCCGACCGTGACCCACGGAATGCGCACGTCGGGCGGCGCCGGTTGTTCCGAGACGATCGCCAGCGCGCCGCGCTCGATCGCCTGCGCCGCGAACGCGGTCCCGTCGGTCTGCAGACCTTTGAGCGCGACGAACATGTGACCGCGCGCGACCGCGCGCGAGTCGTACGCGATCCCCGCGACATCGCCGACTGACGCTTCGGCCCGCACCGCGTCGCCGGCGCTGACGACGCCGCGCTCGCGAAGCACGAGGTGCAGCGCGGCCCAAGTCATGGCGGGGATTTCCGATCGAGCACGAGGCGGCACACCGTGCCGGGCTCGAGCGGTGCGCCGGCCGGCGGATCCTGCGAGACGACGAAGCCGTCGCCTGAGACTCGCGCGTGCATCCCCAGCTTCACGAGCGTGCGAACCGCTTCGCGCGCGCTCATGCCGTGAAGATCGGGGACCGTGCCGGGCGGTCCGTCGGCAACGAGGCTCACCTTGGGAACGGACGATTCGTCCTTCGGACTCTCACCGCTGCGCGCGATCACCACCGGCGGCGCGGGATCGACGTCTGGTCCGACGCCGAGATACTGCAGCGTTGCCTCGGCGATCCGCTTGAACACCGGCGCCGACACGAAGCCGCCGGTGTTGGGGTACACGTGCGGCGAGTCGGTCACGACGATGATCGCAACGGCCGGATTGCGCGACGGCACGAAGCCGACAAACGACGCGTTGTAGTCGGATGTCGAATAACGGCCGTTGACCAGCTTCGCCGCGGTGCCCGTCTTTCCGGCGATCGTGTAGCCGGGGATCTGCGCGCGCGTCGCGGTGCCGCGTGGGTTCGCGACAACGCCTTCCATGATCGCCGTGAGCGTCGCGGCAGTCTCGGCGCTGATCGTGCGGCGCACGATTCTCGGCCGCACGGCGTATCGGCGATTGTCGCGATACACCGCGCGGATGACACGGGGCTCGACCAGCTCGCCGCCGTTCGCGACTGAGCTGACGGCCGTCACCATCTGGAGCGGCGTCACGGCCACCTGATAGCCCATCGACACCGATGCGAGCGCGCTCTCGGTCCACTTCGCCGAATCCCAGACGATGCCCGGGCTCTCGCCGGGAAAATCGGATGAGACCGGACGGCCGAATCCGAAGCGGGCGACGTAGCGGCTGAGGCGCTCGGTGCCCACCCGGAAGCCGATCTTGATCGCGCCGATGTTGCTCGACCGAACGATGACGTCGGTGAACGACAGGACGCCGTAGTTGTGGTGCCTCGCCTCTGCGATCGGCTTCGGCCGGCCAGCGATGTGTAGCACGCCGGGACTCGTGTCGATCATCGCATCGATCGGGATCACGTTCTCTTCGATCGCCGCCGACGCCGTCACCACCTTGAACGTCGAGCCAGGCTCGTAGAGATCCTGGACGGCCCGGTTTCGGCGCTCGGCGTCGTCGAAATCGCGGTAGGTGTTTGGATTGAATGTCGGCTCGTTCGCCATCGCGAGAATCTCGCCAGTGTGCGGATTCATCATGACCGCCGTACCGCCGGCGGCGCGATTTTCAGCGACGCCGCGCGCGAGCTCGCGCTCCGCGACGTGCTGCAGGTACGCGTCGATCGTCAGCTCGACGGTCGATCCCGCCGTGGCCGGCCACTCCGCACGGCTGTACGCGTGACGACGGGCGTCGGTCTGCACGAGGACCTTGCCGGGTTTGCCGCGAATCTGCGGGTCGTAGGTGTATTCGAGACCGCTCAGTCCCGTGTTGTCGATCCCGACCCATCCGAGCAGGTGCGCCGCGAGCTCGCGGTTCGGATAGAAACGCTTGCTCTCCTTGATGAAGCCGATGCTGTCGAGATTGAGGTCATCGACGCGGCGCTTCTGTTCCGGCGAGATCTGCCGGCGGACGTAGCTGAACGCGCCGCCGCGCCCGAGCCGCTCGACGAGCGTCTGCCGTTCCTTGACGGTGCAGTCGCCGAGCGCGTCACACAGCTTCGCGACCACGGCGGCGGGTTGTGTGATGTCCGCAGGCACCGCGTAAATCGTGTCGGCGTCGACACTCGTCGCGAGCACGCGCCCGCGGCGATCGACGATGTCGCCGCGTTTGGGCGGCGGGTAGAGCGTCTGCGTCTGCTGCTTGTCGGCGCGCGCCATGAGATCGGCGCGACGATAGACCTGCAGGTAGACGAGCCGCGCTTCGATGCCGGCGGTCCACAACACGAGCACGCCCGCCGCGACGAGCGTGCGGCGCTTGAGGGTGGCGCGCCAGTCCGCAGTCTCGGAGGCAATCATCTAGCGGACCGTTTCAACTGATTGAGTACTACTCACAACAAGCCTTCGACGTGACTCTCGGGCCGCGACGACGGAGCGGCCCGGTCGTGAACTCGAGCAGACACTCCACTAACGGCGCGCCACGACCGACTTCGCCGGCGGATCGGCCGCCACGACGCGCTCGAGCACGATGGCGTCCTCGCGCGACGGAGCGACGAGGTGCAGTTGCCCGGTGGCGAGCGACTCGATCCGCTTCGGCGATTTCAGGGCCTCGATCTCGAGGCGCAGCCGCCGGCCCGCCTCCTCCTCGGCGGCGCGCTGGCGCTGCATCTCCTCGATCTGGTAGCCGTGGCGCAGCAGCTCGAAGTGCTGCCAGGCCGAGAACAGCAGGACGAGGACGAGGAACCCGGCCACGCCGACCGATTTCCACATCTCGCGCTGCCTGGCCTCGTCGACCTCGCGGACGATGGGGTTGTTGCGGACGTCTTTTTTAATCGCGTACTCGAACGGTTCCATGTCGCCTCCGGGACGGTCTGAAGACCGCCCCCTACATCTTCTGTAGAGACCGGCCTTCACACCCCTACATCTGTAGGACCGGCCTTCAGGCCGGTCCGAGCCGCTCCGCCGCGCGGAGCTTCGCGCTTCTCGCGCGTGGATTTCGCTGCACTTCTAACTCGCTTGGCACGACCGGCCTTTTTGTCAGCACCTTCACTGCGACGTCTTCGCGATGTTCGAGCGCGCGCAGCGTGTGCTTCACGATTCGGTCCTCGAGCGAGTGAAACGTGATCGCGACCAGCCGGGCGCCGGCGCGCAGCCGCCGGGCGGCCGCTTCGAGAAAGCGATCCAGGCCGTCGAGCTCCTGGTTCACCCAGATGCGCAGCGCCTGAAACGTCCGCGTCGCCGGATCGATCCGCAGGGGACCGCGGCCCGGCCGCCGGGGGATCGCGCGACGCACGATCGCCGCGAGCCGTCCGGTCGTGTCGACTGGTGCCTCCCTGCGCGCCTCGACAATCGCGCGCGCGATCCGCCGGGAAAATCGCTCCTCGCCGAATTGGAAGATCGCGTCGGCCAGCTCGCGCTCGGTCGATCGTGCGACGAGATCGGCCGCCGTGTCGCCGCCGCTCCGATCCATCCTCATGTCGAGCGGCTCGTCGCGCTGGAAGCTGAAGCCGCGGCCCGGCGCGTCGAACTGCAGCGAGGAGACGCCGAGATCCGCGAGCGTGCCGTCGACGAGATCGACGTGCTCGCGATCGAGGACCTCTTCGATCGCACGATAGTCGGCGTGCACGAGCCGGACGCGATCGCCAAACGCCGCGAGGGCTTCGCGTGCGCGCCCGAGCGCGTCGAGATCGCGGTCGAGGCCGATGAGGCGCGTCGCGCCGGCTTCGAGAATCGCGCGGGCGTGTCCACCGAGGCCGACCGTGCAGTCGACGAACAGACCGCCGCGTTCGGGGCGAAGAAACTGCAGCACTTCGGCGGTCATCACCGGCACGTGCGTCGTCATCAGATCCCGAACTCCGACAGCGCGCGCGCGTCGTCGTCGGTGTACGGCTCGCGCTGCAGTTTGGTCAGGAAGCGATCGTGGTTCCAGACATCGAGGTACGAGATTTGGCCGAGCACGTCGACGTCGCCGCTCATCGTCGCCGTTTCGCGCAGGCGCACCGGAATCAGCACGCGGCCTTGTGCGTCGAGCTCGACGACCTGGCCGAAGAAGTTCACGCGATCCAGGTATCGCAGGCGCGAGGGATGCGTCGACGGCATCTTTCCGAGCTTCTCTTCGAGCTCGACCCAGACCGGCATCGGGAAGAGGCGGACGTACTCGCCGTTGAGGCTCGTCAGGAAGACCTCGCGGCCGTATCTCGACTCGAGGAGCGACCGGAACACGGTCGGCACCTTGAGTCGCCCCTTATCATCGATTCGCGTGATCTCGTGGCCCCTAAACACGAGACACCACGACCTTTACTCCACTTTTTCCCACAAAAATCCACGCCAATAGTAGGGAAGGGTCATCGGGATGTCAACCGCAAAATCCACCCCGTCAGTAAGTTACGCCTAATGTTCGCTGTTTCCTCGCCTCTCAATTGTCTCAAGCCCGACTCCAGCCTGACTTCACCCTGACTTCAGCCTGGCTGCAGCCTGACTCCAGCCTGACTTCAGCCTGGCTGCCGCCTGACTCCAGCCTGACTTCGGTACGGGCTGGAGTCGGACTGAAGGCTGACTTCGGGTCGGTGGTACCATCCGGGGCTCGACTCATGCTTCGGGCAGCCCTCATCGGATTCGCATCCAGCGGAAAGACCACCCTTTTTCAGCTCATGACCAGCGCACGGGAGACGGCGCGCGGGGCGCACGGCAAGGGCGAGACCTCGGTCGGCATCTCGAAAGTGCCCGACGCACGACTCGATCGCCTGACGGCGATGTACAACCCGCGCAAGCGTGTGCCCGCGACGGTGGAGCTCACCGATCTCGCCGCGACGGCCGCGGCCGGCGGCGCGAAAGCGCTCGTCGATGTCGTCGCGTACAAGAACGCCGACGCGCTGGTCCACGTGCTGCGCGCGTTTCGCGATCCCGCGGTCCCGCACCCTTCCGGATCCATCGAACCGGCGCGTGATGCGCAAGCGATGGAAGACGAGCTGATCCTCGCGGACCTCGGCGTCGCGGAACGCCGGCTCGAACGCCTCGAAAAAGATCTCAAGAAAAACCGGTCGGCCGATCTCGAGCGCGAGCGCGACGTCCTGATGCTCTGCAAGGCGGCGCTCGAAGAAGGGCGGCCGCTGCGCTCGCTCGATCTGAAGGGCGAAGATCTCAAGCGACTCCGCGGATTCCAGTTCCTGTCCGCCAAGCCGCTGCTCATCGTGATCAATCTCGACGAAGCGGATCTGTCCGCCGGCGGCGACGCGGCGGCGCAGATCGATCGCGCCGCGGAAACGGCCGGCCTGACCCCGTTCCTCTCTCGCGCGGGGACGGCCGCGTCCGCGGTGTGCGCGAAGATCGAGCTCGAGATCGCGCAGCTGGAGCCGGCTGACGCCGCCGCCTTCCTCTCGGATCTCGGACTCACCGAGTCAGGCCTCGATCGCGTGATTCGCGCCAGCTACGATCTGCTCGGCTATATTTCGTTCTTCACCGTCGGCGAAGACGAATGCCGCGCCTGGTCGATTCCGCGCGCGACGCCGGCGCAGCTCGCGGCGGGCGAGATTCACAGCGACATTCAGCGCGGGTTCATCCGCGCCGAGGTCGTCAGCTACGAGCATCTCATCGCACGCGGCTCCATGGCGGCGTGCCGCGATCACGGCGAGGTCCGGCTCGAAGGCAAGGACTACATCGTGCAGGACGGCGACATCATCAATTTCCGCTTCGCCACGTAAGCCGTCTAAATTTGGTCATTGGGTAATTGGGTAAGTTGGTCATTGGGTACTCCGGCTGTTATCACTGCGTGGTCATCCGTCCTGGTCGACTCTGGGAGCGCAAGTAAGGCGATGTCCAATCACCCAATCCAATTACCCGATTACCAGATGACCCGATCACCAGATGTCCACGAGCCGTAGCGTCCTCGTATGCGAGGCGCAAGTGCCGTTCGTGCATGGCGGCGCCGAGCTGCACGTGCGTGGGCTGGTCGACGAGCTCCGCCGGCACGGGTACCGCGCCGAGCGCGTGTCGATTCCGTTCAAGTGGTATCCCAAGGAAGAACTGCTCTCGCAGGCCGCGGCGTGGCGCCTCGTCGATCTCTCGGAGTCCAACGGCGAGCGCATCGATACGGTCATCGCGACGAAATTTCCGACCTACTTCGTGCGCCATCCGAATAAGGTGACGTGGCTCTTCCATCAGTACCGCGCGATCTACGATCTCTGCGGGACGCCGTACAGCGAGTTCACGCACACGGAAGCCGACGTTCGCTTGCGCGACAAGCTGGTCGCTCTCGACAACCAGATGCTCACCGAATCGGCGCGACTGTTCACCAACGCCCGCAACACGGCCGGGCGGCTGGAGCGCTTCAACGGCATCAAGGCGGAACCGCTCTATCACCCGCCGCCGCTTGCCGGAGCGCTGCGTGCGGGCCCGTACGGCGACTACGTGCTGTCGGTCGGCCGGCTCGAAGCCAACAAACGCGTCGACCTGATCGTCCGTGCGCTCGCCCATACCGATCGCTCGGTCCGTCTGCTCGTCGTCGGCGAAGGTCCGCTGCGCGCACAACTCGCGGAAACTGCGACGGCCGCCGGCGTCGCCGATCGCGTGACGTTTGCGGGCGGCATCGACGACGAGCACCTGACCCGGCTGTACGCCGGCGCGCTCGCCATCGTCTTTCCGCCGTTCGACGAGGACTACGGCTACGTGACGCTCGAAGCGTTTCTCGCGCACAAGCCGGTCGTGACCACCAACGACGCCGGTGGTCCGCTCGAATTCGTCGAGGATGGTGTCACCGGTTTCGTCGCCGAGCCGACGCCCGAATCGATTGGCGCGGCCATCGCGCAGCTCGCGGCCGACCGCGCCCGCGCGCGCAGCCTTGGCGATGCGGGCTACGATCGCGCACGCGCCATCACGTGGAACGGCGTGGTCGCTACATTGATGGCTGATGGCTAATGGCTCATGGCTGATCCGGCGGCCACGTCCATTGTGATCCCCGCATTCAACGAAGCGACATCGATCGCGTCGGTCGTCGGCGATCTGCGAAGCGCGGGATCGTGGCACGAGATCCTCGTCGTCGACGACGGGTCCACCGACGAGACAAGCGCGAGGGCGTCAGCAGGCGGCGCGCGAGTCATCCGTCATCCGTACAACAAAGGCAACGGCGCGGCCGTGAAGACCGGCATTCGCCACGCGACCGGAGCCTACGTGCTGATCGTCGATGCCGACGGCCAGCATCGACCGTCAGACGCGGTGCGGCTCGTCGCGCAGCTTCACGACTACGATCTCGTCGTCGGCGCACGATCGACCGAGAGTCACGCGAATGCCGTCCGGCGTCTGGGGAACTCGATCCTGAACTGGATCGCGAGCTACCTGACCGAGCAGCCGATTCCGGATCTCACCTCAGGATTTCGTGCGGCGCGGCGCGAGCAGCTGGTCGAATTTCTGCATCTGTTGCCGAACGGATTCTCCACGCCGACGACGACCACCCTCGTGTTCATCAAAGCGGGATACAGCGTGCGCTTCGAAGAGGTGGAGGCCGCGCAGCGGCAAGGGACGTCCAAGATCCGTCTCGGATCGGATGGCGTCAGCTTTCTGCTGATCCTGCTCAAGGTGATCACGATCTTCAGCCCGCTCAGGATCTTTCTGCCGATCAGCGCCGCCGCGTTCCTCCTCGGCGCGGCGTACGCCGTGTGGACGATCGTCACGCAGTCGCACGTGACGAACTCGTCGGTGCTGCTCATTCTGCTGAGCGTCGTGATTTTCCTCGTGGGCCTCGTCTCCGAGCAGATCTCGTCGCTGCGGTTCGAGGGCCGCCGGTGACACAGGTGACCGGGGCGACCGCGCTCGTCATCGTGCCGACGTTCAACGAACGCGACAATCTCCCGGTGCTCGTCGACGCGCTGATGCAGCATCCGAACGTGAGCCTGCTCGTCGTCGACGATGCATCGCCGGACGGGACCGGAGACGTGGCCGACGCGCTCGCGCGCCAGCATCCGGGCCGCATCGAGGTGATGCATCGGACGGGGCGGCGTGGACTCGGCCGCTCGTACATCGACGGCATTCGCCGCGCCATCGAGCGTCCGGTCGACGTGATCTGCCAGATGGATGCCGACCTCTCCCACGATCCACGTCAACTGCCGGCGTTGATCGCGGGCACGGCACACGCCGACGTCGTGCTGGGATCGCGGTACGTTCCCGGCGGTGGCATCGTGAACTGGCCGAAGCGCCGCCGCCTCCTCAGCCGATTCGCGAATCTCTACATCCGGCTCGTGACGCGCCTCCGCGCACGCGACTGCACGAGCGGCTACCGCTGCTGGCGGCGCGCGACGCTCGCCTCGCTGCCGCTCGATGACTTCGCGTCGGACGGCTATTCGTTTCTCGTCGAGATGCTGTACGTCGCGCAGGGCCTCGGCGCGCGGATCACCGAGGTGCCGATCACCTTCGTCGAGCGCCGGCAGGGCGAATCGAAGTTGTCGAGCGGCGTGCTGCTCGAGTCCGCACTCACGCCGTGGCGCCTCGTCGCGACGAAGGCGAAGCGTGGTTCGTAGGTCCTTGTTCGTGCTATGGTTTAGTCACTGTTTACATGTCAGCGTCCTCCGCCAGTAAGCCCGCTGGTCTGAGTGTCTTCTTCCCGGCGTACAACGACAGCGGCACCATCGCGAGCATGGTGATCCGCACGGTAAAAACCGCCTCGGAGCTGACGCCGGACTTCGAAATCATCGTCGTCGACGATGGGAGTGCCGACGGCACCGCCGACGTCGCCGATGAGCTCGCGCGCACGTACCCGCAGGTCCGCGCGGTGCACCATCCGACGAATTCTGATTACGGCGCGGCGCTGCAGACCGGCTTCCGATCGGCGACCAAGGAGCTGATCTTCTACACGGACGGCGACGCGCAGTACGACCCGGCGGAGTTGTCGGTCCTGTGGCGCAAGATGACGGCGGCCGTGGATCTCGTGAACGGCTACAAGATCAGCCGCGCCGATCCGCTGCACCGCATCGTCATCGGCCGGATCTACCACTACATCGTCAGCATCCTGTTCGGCTTGAAGCTCCGCGACGTCGACTGCGACTTCCGTCTGATGCGCCGGACGATTTTCGAGCGCATCAACCTCGAGAAGTCGAGCGGCATCATCTGCGTCGAGATGATGAAGAAGATCCAGGACGGCGGCTTCCGGATCGTCGAAGTACCGGTGCACCACTTCCACCGCGCGTTCGGCAAGTCGCAGTTCTTCAATTTCCGGCGTCTCTTCAGAACGGGGCGGGATCTGCTGATCCTCTGGTACGCGCTCGTCATCCGACGCGAGCATCTGCGGCCCGGCATCCGCCCGCTCACCCAGAGGTCGGCCGATCCGGCGAACCGCGTGTATCCGACCCCGCCTCGCCCGTGACCGTGGAGTATCGCGAGTTCTACCGCGGCCGCGCGGTGATGATCACCGGCGGCCTCGGCTTCATCGGCAGCAACCTCGCGCGCGCGCTCGTCGATCTCGGCGCCGACGTCCTGCTGGTCGACTCCCTCATCCCGGATTACGGCGGCAATCTGTTCAACATCGACGGCATCGCCGATCGCATCACCGTCAACGTGGCGGACATCCGGCAGCAGTCGACGATGAACTATCTCGTGCGCGATCGAGACGTCATCTTCAACCTCGCCGGGCAGGTCAGTCACATCGACAGCATGCGGGACCCGTACACGGATCTCGAGATCAACTGCCGCAGCCAGCTGACCGTGCTCGAAGCGTGCCGCAACCACAATCCCGGTGTGAAAGTGGTGTTCGCCGGCACGCGGCAGGTGTACGGCAAACCGGCCTCGCTGCCGGTCGACGAAACACACCTCGTGCGACCGACCGACGTCAACGGCATCAATAAGGCCGCGGGTGAGTACTATCACCTCGTCTACAACAACGTCTTTGGCGTGCGCGCCTGTTCGCTGCGGCTGACGAACGTGTACGGACCACGACAGCTGATCAAACACAATCGGCAGGGCTTCGTCGCGTGGTTCATCCGCCTCGCGATCGAAGATCGGACCATCGAGATCTACGGTGACGGCTCACAGCTGCGCGACTTCGTGTACGTCGACGATGCGGCCGACGCGTTTCTGCGTGCCGGCGCGAGCGACACCGTCAACGGCGAGGTGTTCAACGTCGGCGGCAACCAGCCGATCAGCCACCGGCACCTGACGTCGCTGCTCGTCGACATCGCGGGATCGGGGCACGTCGAGTACGTCGAGTGGCCGGCCGAGAAAAAGGCGATCGACATCGGCAGCTTCTACACCGATTCGTCGAAGTTCCTGCGCACGACCGGCTGGACGCCAGCGGTGACGCTCGCCGAAGGCCTTCGGCGTACGGTGGAGTTCTACCGGCAGCACCTCAATCAGTACCTCGAACCGCGCGAGACGCCGGGGTCCCCAACGCGGCAGCCGCGTTGGGGTGGCCGATCGGAGCGGGTGTGACCGCTCGACGCGTGCCGTTCCTGTCGCTCGCTCCGGGCCCGGGCAGTGAAGACGACATGGCCGTGAAAGCCGCCATCGATCGCGTCATCGCCCGCGGCTGGTTCGTGCTCGGACCTGAAGTCGAGGCGTTCGAAGCCGAGTTTGCGGTCGCGATGGGCGCGACCCACGCCGTCGGCGTCGGCACGGGCACCGACGCGATCGCGCTCATCCTGCGCGCGCTCGGCATCGGCGACGGCGACGACGTGATCACGACGCCGTTGTCCGCGGCCTACAGCGCGCTGGCGATCATGATGGCGGGGGCGCGTCCCGTATTCGCCGACATCGATCGCGACCGCCTCACGATCGACCCCGAACACATCGAACGATCAATCACGCCGCGCACGCGTGCCATTCTGCCCGTGCATCTCTATGGTCAGCCGGCGGACATGAATGCCATCGCGCGCATCGCGGCGCGGCACCATCTCGCGATCGTCGAGGATTGCTGCCAGGCGCACCTCGCCACCTCCGATGGCCGGCCGGTTGGCACAATCGGCGTCGCGGGCGCGTTCAGCTTCTACCCGACGAAGAATCTCGGGGCGCTCGGCGACGGCGGCGCGGTGACCACCAACGACGCCGCGCTCGCGGAAAAGATCAAACGGCTGCGCAACGGTGGTCAGACCGACCGGTACCATCACCAGGAGCCGGGCATCAACTCGCGGCTCGACGAGATGCAGGCTGCGATCCTGCGGGCGCGCCTGCCGCGCCTGCGCGCGTGGACCGACACGCGCCGTCGTCTCGCGCGCGCGTATCGCGTGGCGCTCGCCCGCGCTCCGATCTCCGTGCCGCCGGAGCGCGATTCGGGCCACGTGTACCATCTCTTCGTCGTGCGCAGCACCGCGCGCCGCGAGCTGCAGGCGCACCTGGCCGCGCGCGGCATCGAGACCTTGATTCATTATCCGGTGCCGATTCCGCATCAGCCGGCGCTGGCCGCGGTGGCACCGGCCGCGCAGGCCTCCGCCTCGTCGCGCTCCCCCTGCCCTCGCGGCTTTACGCTACGATCACACCGCTCTCGCTGAAATCGGCCGCTTCATGAATGATGCGGGCTAGGCTTGAAAGGACGGACGAGTGCGTGCGTTAGTCACAGGCGGCGCCGGGTTCATCGGCTCGCATCTTTCCGATGCATTACTCGCGCAAGGCGACGAGGTCCTGATTCTCGACAATCTCTCGACCGGATCAATCGACAACATCTCGCATCTCAAGGGACGTCCCGGCTTCGAGTACTTCGTCGACACGGTGAACAACGAGCCGCTGCTGGCCGAGTTGATCGATCGCAGCGACGTCGTCTTTCACCTCGCGGCGGCGGTAGGCGTCAAGCTGATCGTCGAGCAGCCCGTGCACACCATCGAAACCAACGTGCACGGCACCGAAGTCGTCCTGAAGCACGCGAACAAGAAAAAGAAGCTCGTCGTCATCGCGTCGACGTCCGAGGTGTACGGCAAGAGCGACGACGTGCCGTTCCGCGAGGACTCCGACCTAGTGCTCGGTCCAACCCCAAAGCATCGCTGGGCGTACGCGTGCAGCAAGGCCATCGACGAGTTCCTCGCGCTCGCGTACTGGAAAGAACGCAAATTGCCCGTCATCATCGTGCGGTTCTTCAACACCGTGGGCCCGCGTCAGACCGGCCAGTACGGCATGGTCATCCCCAACTTCGTCCGGCAGTCGCTCGCCGGCGAGCCCATCACGGTGTTTGGCGACGGCAAACAGACGCGCTCCTTCACGCATGTCGCGGATGTGGTCGGCGCGCTCCTGAAACTCGTGCGCGAGCCGAAAGCGATCGGACAGGTCATCAACATCGGCAACACGCAGGAAGTGTCGATTCTCCAGCTTGCCGAGCGCGTGCGGGAGCTGAGCGGGTCCCAGTCGACGATCAAGTTCATCCCGTACGACGAGGCCTATGAGTCCGGTTTCGAGGACATGCCGCGGCGCGTCCCCGACCTCAAGCGGGTGAAGGGTCTCATCGGCTACGAGACCGACAACACGCTCGACGATATCCTTGTACAGGTCATCGACTATTTCCGAAAGAAGTAGCCGGCTCGGGCTTGGAATGCCGGCAAGCCACGCGTATACTACCTACGTCCTATGAGGAAGATGAACGTCCTGACCTGTCTCGTCGCCGCCCTCGGCCTGACCGCTTCGACCGCCTTTGCCGAAGTGAAGGTCTCGATGCAGGACGGTCGCGTGTCCATCATCGCGAAGGACGCGACGGTCCGGCAAATCCTCACCGAATGGGCCCGCGTGGGCCAGACCAAAATCGTCAACGTCGAACGGATCCCCGGTGGTCCGATGACGCTCGAGCTGACGAACGTTCCTGAACAGCAAGCGCTCGACCTGTTGCTGCGGTCGGTGAGCGGATACATGACGGCGCCGCGGCCCGTCGCGGTCGCCAACCTTTCGCAGTTCGATCGCGTGGTGGTGATGCCCACGAGCGTCGCGCCGCGCCCAGCGACGGCATCTCAGCCAGCGTCGACGCCGACGTTCGCACAACCGCAACCGCAATTCACGCCGCCGCCGCAGATGGCTGACGACGACGTCGAGGACGAACGCCCGGCGCCGAATGTCCCGATGACGAACAACGGTCCAATTCCGAATCCGCGCGGTCCGGTATTCAACACGTTCCCGCAGCCACAGGTCATCGCTCCGCAAGTGATACCGCCAGGTGTCAACGTCATGCCGCAGCCGCAGCAGCCCCAGCCGGGCGCGTATCCCACCGCGCCGTTCGGAGGCGTCGCCATACCCGGCATGATGGTTCAGCCGCCGCAACAGCCTGGACAACCCGGACAAGTTCCAGCTCAGCCCGTCCGTCGACCTGGCGGTCCGGAAAGCCGATAGTCCGCAAGGCAGCTTCCCTTGTCACTCCTGGACGAAGTGACCACCGCGATCGCCGACGCGATGCGCAAGAAGGAAGCGGTGCGCCTCGGCGCGCTGCGGATGCTGAAAGCGGCGCTGACGAACCGCGAAGTGGAGCGCGGCCGCGCGCTCGATGACAGCGAGTCGGGGCAGGTGGTGAGCTCGCTCGTCAAGCAGCGCAAGGATTCCATCGAGCAGTTCACGAAGGGCGGCCGTCAAGATCTCGTCGATAAGGAAGCCGCCGAGATCCGCGTGCTCGAATCGTACCTGCCTCCCGCGGCGGATCGTGCTGACATCGATCGCGCCATCGCGGAGGCGATTGCCGAAACCGGCGCCACCTCCCTGAAGGACATGGGACGCGTGATGAAAGCCGCCATGACCAGGCTTGCCGGACAGAGTGTCGACGGCAAGACGGTCAATGAGCTGGTCAAGCAAAAGTTGTCGTAGCCACAACTTTTGCCAGGGGTCATCCGTCTAACCGTGTCGAGACGGCCAAAACAAGCCCTCTCATCCATCCTCCTTTAGGCCCTCTGCAAAGAGGGCCTCTTTTTTTGCCTGTGCTACGCTCGCCGGTGACAGTGGAACGCAAAGGCCGCTAAAGCCGCAAAGAGACTTTTGGAAACGTTTTTCTTTGCGGTCTTCGCGGTCTTTGCGTTCTTCGTGCTCGGTCCCGCATGAGTACGTCGAAACCGGACACCCTGTCCACATCCGAACACCTCGCGCGGTCCGCGAGTGTCACCGGTGCGGCGACGCTCACCAGTCGGATTCTCGGTCTCGCGCGCGATCAAGTGCTCGCGGCGCTCTTCGGCGCCGGCAACGACATGGACGCCTTCATCGTGGCGTTCCGCATCCCGAATCTCGTGCGCGATCTGTTCGCGGAAGGCGCGATGAGCTCCGCGTTCGTGCCGACCTTCACACGCTACCTGACGCTGCACGGAAAGCGCGACGCGTGGCGGCTGGGCAACAACGTGTTGAACGCGCTGCTGCTGGTGACGGGTGTGCTGGTCGTCATCGGCATGCTGTTCGCCGAGCCGCTCGTGACGATGTATGCGGGCGACTATGCGAGCGTACCGGGCAAGCTCGCGCTCACGGTTCGCATGACGCGCGTGATGCTGCCGTTCCTCACAACCGTCGCGGTCGCGGCGGCGGCGATGGGGATGCTCAACTCGCTGCACCATTACTTCTGGCCGGCGCTCGCGCCGGCGATGTTCAACGTCGCGACGATCGTCTGCGCGTTCACGCTTGTTCCGCTCATGCCTGCGATCGGCCAGCCGCGCATCATGGCGATCGCCGTCGCGGCGCTCGCCGGCGGTCTCGGGCAAGTGGCGATCCAGTGGCCGTCGCTGCGCCGCGAGGGATTTCGATACCGGCCGATTTTCGATCGCGGCGACGCGGGGCTGAAGCAGGTGTTGATGCTGATGGGGCCCGGCACACTTGGCCTCGCCGCGACACAGGTCAACATCTTCGTGAACACGCTGCTGGCGACGAGTGAAGGCACGGGCGCCGTCTCGTGGCTGACCTACGCCTTCAGGCTCATGTATCTGCCGATTGGACTCTTCGGCGTGTCGATCGGCACAGCCGTGCTGCCGGCCGTCTCGCGCCAGGCCGCGACTGACGACGCGGCGGGAATTCGCGACACGCTGTCACGAGGCTTGGCGATGATGTTGATGGTGAACGTGCCGGCGACACTGGGGCTCATCGCGCTCGCGACGCCGATCGTTCGCGTCCTGTTCGAGCGCGGACACTTTCTGCCGGCCGACACCGGCGCGACCGCCGCAGCCGTTCGACTGTATGCTGTGGGCCTCGTCGGTTACTCGGCTGCGCGCATCGCGTCGCCGACGTTCTACGCGCTCGGCCGCAGCCGCGTACCGGTTCTTGTCAGTGTCGGGACAATTGCACTGAACGTCGCGCTCAGCGTCACACTCGTCCGCGCGATGGGATTCCTCGGGCTTGCGCTCAGCACGTCGATCGCCGCGCTCGCCAACGGCGGGGTACTCGTGTGGTTCCTCCGGCAACGACTGGACGGTGTGGAAGGACGCCGGCTCACAGTCGCGCTGGTCAAGGTCACGTGCGCGGCGGTCGTGATGGCTTTGGCGGCGCTCATGGTCGATCGTGTCATGAACACGCTCGTTCCTGGCGCGGCGTTGCCCGCTCAAGTCGTCCGGCTGGCCGCATCGATCGGCGGTGCATTGACTGTTCTTGCTGTAACGGCCAAGCTTTTACGCATCGCCGAGTTCGGCGAGATGCTGGCGCTGTTGCGAGTACGGGTACAAAAGTTGCTGACCGAGTGATCGATTCGGGCGGCGAGCAGCCGCTCCGTCCGGATATAGTACGATCCGGACCCTTGAGATGCGCCGTTATCCTTCGTCCCCGTACGCGTCCTCGTTCTCCTTCGGTCCCGGCCCTCTGTCGACCGCGCTGAAGGCGCTCATCGGCGCCAACGTCGTGATGTTCGTCGGGCAGTTCTTTTTTTCGATCATCACGGACGTGCTCGGGTTACACCCAATCTTCGTCACGCGGTCCTTGTGGGTCTGGCAGATCGCGACCTACATGTTCCTGCACGGTGGCATCTTCCACATCGTGTTCAACATGCTCGCGCTGTGGATGTTTGGGACTGAACTCGAGCGCACCTGGGGCACACGATATTTTCTCAAGTTCTACTTCGTCACAGGCATCGGCGCCGGATTGTTGACGGTACTGTTCTCGTGGATGCCGTTCGCGTTTGCGCAGCAGCTTTACCGTTCGAACATCATCGGCGCATCCGGCGCGATTTACGGGGTGCTGCTCGCGTACGGCCTGTATTTTCCGGATCGCCCGATTTACATGTACTTCGTCTTCCCGATTCCGGCGAAGGTGTTTGTCGCGATCATTGGAGCGATCGCGTTCTTTTCGTCGCTCAGCGAGTCGGGCGGCGTCGCGAACGCGACTCACCTGGGCGGGCTCATCGTCGCCTACCTGTATCTCAAGAGCGCGCGCGTCCATCCGCTCTCCGAATTGAAGTACCGCTACTTGAAGTGGAAGATCAACCGCATCCGGAAGAAGTTCGACGTATACTCCGGCGGACGCGGCGCGGACGATTGGGACCGTCGCGTCCATTAGGGTAGGTGATCTCCGCCACCACCGTTCGCTCGAGCTCACGCGCTTTTCTTCCCCTCCTCGCGCTGCTGTTCTTCTGTTCCGGCGCGAGCGCGCTCGTCTATCCGATCTAAGCCTTGTCGGTTTTCGGTTTGGGTTTTTTGATTCTCGTCTGACCCGTTCCCGCCAGCGCCAGTGCCAGCGTCGAGCCGAGCACCGGCAATCCGTAGCCGCTCGTCAGGAAGCTGTAATTGAACACCTGGCCGCTGGCGATCTGAAAGTTGAGCGCCATGAAAAACGCGAGGAATGCGGCGAGCGGCGTCCAGAAGCCGGCGACCAGCGCCACTCCACACGACAGCTCGCCGAGCGGCACCAGCCGCGCGAAGATGCCGACGCCGGGAACCGCGACGCGCTGCAAGTACATCTGCATCACCGATCCGGACGGAGCCGCCTGTGACCAGTCCGCAAACTGAGCGGCGAGAATCGACGAGTCGGTGAGCCAGCGGATCTTGCCGATGCCTTCGAAGATGAAGAAGACGCCGATGCAGATGCGCAGCACCGTCAATCCGAGACGCGGTCGGTCTATGGCCATAGCGTGTTCGTGGCGCGCCGCAGCGCGCGAATGACAATCTTCGCCTGATCGGCCGCGCGCGCGAAGTCGCGGGCGTCGACCGCTTCGCGGACGCCCGGAATCGTCTTCACGCCGTAGCCCGTATAGAGACCCGGCGCATAAATCACGTGGCGGTACCACGGACGATCCGGAAGCCCCGCCGGCTCAATCAGATCGCGTTCCGCCATCATCAACCGCCGATTGATGTCTCCAATTGTCACAAGTCGGGCTGCAGCCTGACTCGTGACAAGTAGCCCGTCGCCCTTCTGTCGAAGCTCGGCGCCGGCCTTTGCGAAGCCCTGCGCCGCCGCCTTCAATCCCGCGAAGTCGATCGTCTTCGCGCCCGCCGCCGACGCCTTGTTCGCCTGCTGCTCGATCTCGTTCACGTACTCGAGGATCTGTTTGCCGTACGACTCGTAATCGAACGGGAGCAGTTCGGCGTCCACGAGCCGCAGCAGCGCGACGCCGGTCACTTGCGCCGCCAGGACGCTGTGTGTGAACCCGGGATCGATGTACTTCTTGAACCACGTCGGATTGTCGTACGTCGAGTGATACGTGCCGTCGCCGCCGCTGCCGTTGAGGCCCATATCGAGCGACGCGATGCCGACGTGATCGAGAAACGCCGTGTAGTCGGAGCCCGAGCCGAGCGCGCCGACCGGCGGCGTCTTGATGGTCTCGGCCGGCGGTGGCTGACCCTCCTGCTTCGGCGCCTGTTCGCGCACCCGCGCGAGCCACCCCTCGTACAAGGTCTTCGATTCTCCGGTCGGACGAATCGACTGCGCGAGCTCGTGGACGAACGGCGTCAGCGAATGGACCGCGCTGCTGCTGAAGTTCACACCGCCGGCGCCCGCGTCGCGATTGACGTAGACGGCGGTCTTGGCGCGAAGGTCGTTGGCGAACTCCTCCACCCATTCGGTCGATCCGAGCAGCCCCTGCTCCTCACCATCCCAGCTCACGAACAGCAGACTGCGCCGCGGCCTCCAGCCGGCTCTCATCATGTC
>MNEX01000010.1:24142-29749 GCA_001917905.1 Acidobacteria bacterium 13_1_40CM_65_14 | reverse complement strand
GTCCGTTTGAAGAGCATCGTCGCGGCGGTCATGGCGACGGCCGAGAAAATCAGGAGAAACATGAGGTCCGACGCGATCGCGACGAACCCTGTGTTCTTGAGCAGCAGGTTCTTGAACGCGTGGACCGCATACGTGAACGGATCGGCGACGGCAATCACGGTCATCCAGCCGGGAAATCCCTGCTGCGGATAGACGGCGCCGCTCGGGAAATACAGCACCGTGTTGAGAATGCCGAACACCGCGCGCGGCAGGAGCGGATCGGTGACGCGCACCATCAGCAGGAACATCAGGCTGATCAACGCAAACGAGGTCACGACGACGAGCACGAACAGCCGGACGAGCCGCATCGGATCGAACGGATTCGGAATCCCCGCGATGATCGATCCGATCACGATCAGGAACATGCCGGCGACGACCGCCTTGATGGTGCCCGAGATGTTGAAGCCGGCGATCAGCTCGAACTTGGTGATCGGCGTCACGAGGTAGCCCTCGTGCAGCCCGCGTGCCTTGTCGTCGATGAAGATGATGCCGCCGCCGATCATGACCATCATGAAGATCGACATCACCACCGATCCCGGCAGCAGGTATTGGACGTACGGCACGTACGGATAGACCTCGACGACGTCGAGCGTCGCCTGACCCGGAATGCGAGGCGTGGTGGCCGGCTGGTTGTAGGCCGCGACCACGCCGCCCAGCGTCGCGGCCAGCGCGTTGGACACGAAGCTGTCGGTGTTGTCCTCGATGAGCGCCACGCGCGGCTGACTGCGCTCGAGCACGCGACGAGAGAACTCCGGCGGAATCGTCAGGACGCCGTTCACGCGGCCGTTGCGCAGATCGGTCAGCGCCTGTCCCTGATCGGTGTAGTCGATCGTATCGATCGTCCGCGCGCCGGACGACACCGCGGAGGCGAGCTCGCGCACTTTCACCGCCGGCACGCCGTGATCCTGATCGACGATCGCCAGCTTCAGGTGCTTCACGTTCCCGCCGAACGCGTAGCCGAGCACGACGAGCTGCACGATGGGAAACGTCATCGACATGGCGATGAGCACCGGGCTCCGCCGGAACCGCCGCAGCTCGCGTTCGATGATGGCCCACGTTCGATGCATAGTCCCTCACGATCGAACGTAAAGGCCGCGAAGACCGCAAAGCCAAACATCCTTTGCGCCCTTTGCGATCTTTGCGTTCTATGGCCTCCGCATCATGAACCCGCGATCGAGCGGGTTGGCTTCCTGCAGCGCGTCGCGCAGCGCGCGGCCCGTGTAGTGCACGAACACGTCGTCGAGCGTCGTGCTCTCGACCGACAGCGACTGCACGGTGACGCCGGCGCTCTTCGCCATCTCCATCAATGCGAGCGTCGTCTCCGGACCGTTCGTCGACGAGATCCGGAAAATGTTGTCCTCGCCGCTCACGCGTTGCACGTACGGCAGCTGCTGCAGACGATCCCGCCATTCCGGCGGCGCCGACGGCAAGCTGACTTCGAGAATGTTCTTCCCCGGAATCGACGCCTTGAGCTTGAGCGGCGAGTCGAGCGCCTTGAGCTCGCCGTGATCGACGATGGCGATTCGATCGCAGAGCTTGTCGGCTTCGTCCATGTAGTGCGTCGTGATCAGAATCGTCAGGTCGCGCTCGGCCTTGATCTTCTGCAGCATCTCCCACACCGCGACGCGCGACACGGGATCGAGACCGCTCGTCGGCTCGTCGAGAAAGAAGATCCGCGGCTCGTGGACGAGTCCGCGCGCGATTTCGACGCGGCGCCGCATGCCGCCCGAGAGGTTCTTCACCTGCGCGTGCCGCCACTCGGTCAGCTCCACGGCCGCCAGCAAGTTGTCGATCAACGTTTCCCGCTTCGCGCGCGGCACGCCGTACAGCTTCGCGAAGATGATCAGGTTCTCTTCGACGCTCAGCTCGAGGTCGCTGGTCATCGCCTGCGGGATGACGCCGATCGACTTCCGCACGCCGTCGGCGTGCTTGACGATGTCGAAGCCGTTGACGACGGCCGTGCCCGCCGTCGGCGGCAGCAGCGTCACCATCATGCGAATCAGCGTCGACTTGCCGGCGCCGTTCGGGCCGAGCAGGCCGAAGATCTCGCCGCCCTCGACGGCGAAGCTGATGCCGTTGACAGCGGTGAAGTCGCCGAATTTTTTGACGATACTGAGAACCTCAATCGCGTTCATTCTTTTATGCTCGCGGGGCCCCACCCCCGCTCGCCTGACGCCCTCGCGCCGTGGCGCTCGGGCGTATCCAGAACAGAACGTCGCTGCACGCTGTCAGCGGCCTCCATGTCATCGCAGATCGGACCGACGCGTTACGACACCGGGAGCAGGACGTACGCGGTCATGCCGACCGCGAGGCGGCGATCCTTGTTGTCGACGCGCAGGCGGACCTCGAACGTCTTGATGTCGCGCTTCGTGCGGCTGACGTCGCGCTGCGTCGCGAAGTTCGCGTCCATGCCGCGATAGAACACCGTGCCTTCGCGCTCGTCGCCCGAGGGCAGCCGCACCGTCAGCGTGTCGCCGATGCGGAGGCGATCGATGTAGGTCTCCTCGACGTCGATGCGCACCCAGAGATCGTCGGGATTGATCAGCGTCACGATCGGCTGCCCCGGCGTGACGACCTCGCCGACGCGCGCGGCAAGGACGTCGACGATGCCGTCGATTGGCGCGTGGATTTCGGTGTAGCGGAGGCGCACGTCCGCCTTCTGGCGCTGCGCGCTCGCGGCCGCCTGCATGTGTTCGCTGGCCTGCACCTGGCTGCGGCGGACGGCCGTCTGTTCCGCGTTCGACCGCGCCAGCGCCACCGTCGCGCGCTGCGCGTCGACCTGCTTCTTCAGCGCTTCGACCTTCGCCTGCGCGGCCGCGAGCGCCGTGCGCGCCTGGTCGAGCTCTTGCGGCGAGACGATGCCGTTCTTCGCCAGATCCTGCGTGCGCGCGTACGTGAGGCGCGCGTGCTCGAGGTCGGCGGTCGCGGCGGCCACCTGCGCTTCGGTCGACGCCAGCGTCGATTCCGCCTGGCGGATTTGATCCACGGTCTGACGCTGCTGATAGCGCAGCGCCGCTTCGGATTCGCGAACCTGCGACGACAGTCCCTCGACGTTGTGCGTGTAGTACGCCGTGTCGGCCCTCAGTTCGTCGGGCTTGATGACCGCGACGAGCTGATCCTTCTTCACCGCGTCGCCCTGGGCGACGCGGAGCTGTTCGATCTGCCCCGCGATTTGTGGGCTGACGATGACGTCGTTGGTGGTGACGATGCCCGTGAGGACGAGCACCGAGGGTCGCGATCGCTGGTAGTACCAATACCCGGCGGCGGCGGCGAGGGCGACGATGAGGAGGAGGACGAGTCTACGCATCGGCGTCAAACACTTGTATAAAACAAATGTTTGACGCCGTCAAATCGCACCGAAAGCGATTACAGCGCTGCAGAATTACGACTCGCCACCACGGAGGACGGACGCCGAACCCGACGCCCGCACGGTTTACGGTGATGCCCTGCTCGTCGGCAAAAATCCGGCCGAACCGGTACTGGAAATCGAGCACGAGGGTCTGCCAGATCGGCACTGTCACGCCGGCCCCGAGCGTCAGCAGCGGTTTGGTGGACTGCCCCGACAGATCGCTGCCGAACGTGACGTACTGCGCGAGCGCGGCGGCAGACGTCTCGGCGCCGCCGAGCGTGAAGGCCACGTCGTTCTTCACAGTCGCGAATCCAAACCCGCCCAGCACGTACGGCTGCACTTTCA
Organism: Acidobacteria bacterium 13_1_40CM_65_14; assembly: GCA_001917905.1. Taxonomy (GTDB): domain Bacteria; phylum Acidobacteriota; class Vicinamibacteria; order Vicinamibacterales; family CAVVIG01; genus QHWF01. The sequence continues at coordinate 26,016 of MNEX01000010.1, read as the reverse complement.
GCATCGTCGGCGGCCGATACTTGACGCCGCCGGCCACGAAGATCACGGGACGCCTGGCGGAAAATCCGACGGCAGCCGGCTGCAGTCGCGAGAGCGCGCTCGCAATCGTGCTGGCGCCGCCGGTGAACGTCGTGTCCGCCACGTCCTTGATCTTGCCGAACTCGGCGAACACCTGCAGGTCGGGCCGGACCGTTGCACCGAGCTCCACGCCGTACGACTGCGTGGTGACGTTGCCGAACGCGGACTGTGCCACGCCCTCGACATAGCCTTTTTCCACGGCCGGGCTCGGTGGCGCGGCGGTCGTCCGCGTCTGCGCGTCGGCGACGCCGCTCAACACGATCGCGCCGCTCATCAGCACCAGCAATGATCTCATCGGCGCACGGCTCCGGCGACTTTGGATCCGAGACTCGTGTCGCGCCACGGCTGCACGACGATGTCCGAGCGCTCGTCGATGGTGCGCATGCCGGGCCAGTTCCGCGCCGGCGTGCTGATCATGTAGCCCACTAACTCTCCGACCTTCGGCGCCCACGAGGCCATCACGGTATTCCAGCCGCCGTCAGGTCCGATGGCGTTGGTGCCTTGTCCCGTCTTGCAGAAGCCGCGGCCGACGCGCAGATACTCGCCGGGCCCGCCGTACCACTGACCGCCGATGTTCGCGAAGTACCACTGATTCGCGTACACCTGGACCTCTTCGGCGCCAAAGAACGCCGTGCTCGGCCAGTTGTCGCTCGTCGTGAACGCGATGCACATGATCCCGTCGGCCGCCGGATTGCCGTCCTGCTCCACCGACTGGATGGTCGCCGTCTGCCGCCATGCCGCGACCTGTGGACCGGACGGCGCCGCCGGATACGACTGGATGACTCTGCTCAGGTCGATCGCGAGCGATGTCGTGAAGTTCAGCGCCGTGGTCGGCGCGCTCGACACGGCGTTGGTCGCATCGATGGCCGTCGCTCGCCAGAAGAGCGGCGCGTTGATCGGCAGGTCTGAGGTCGGGATGAAGCCGGTCTCGTTGACCCCTTCCGCCACCGTGGCTGTGACGAGAATCGGGTTGAACGTCGACGCCGTCGCGATGTCGAACTTGTAGGTAATCGGCCCGGCGGGTCCCTGCCGCGTCGCGTTCCTGACGCGGAACGCGGGCCGCGCGCTGGTCTGCGCGCCGCTCAGCGGGCCGATGGGGACCGGCGTGTCGATCGTAACTGCCGGGCCGATCGAGAATTTTCGCCCGGCGGTGAATGGTCCCGCCGTTCCGCCGGCTTGCGCACGCGCATGCCAGTAGTAGTCGGCATTCGGCGTCAAGCGGTCGAGCGTGATGGTCGTGCGTCCGCCCGCGCCTTCGGCGACGCCGGTCTTGGTCGCCACCTTGGTCGCGAATCCCGTGTCGGTTGACACCTCGAAGTCGTACGCGTTGGTCCCCCTGGTGGCCACGGCATTGGCGACGACCAGCGTGACGGGCTGGTCGACGTTTCTGATCTGCGCGTTGGCGGCCGGCGAGACCGCCTGCGGCACGGTGACCGATCCGGTCACGGCGTCGGCCTCGGCCGGGGCCGCCGTCGAGGTCGGCTTCGTGGGAGAGCTCTTGCTGCAGGCGGCCACCAGCAGGCACAGGGCTATCGAGCCCGGGATACAGAGTTCGTGTATACGCATCGTCGCGAGAAAAAGTACCGGAACCGCCCGATGAAGTCAATTTACTTACTTACAAATAAATCGACAATTCATTCTGAAAAGTTTATTGAGACGCTGACGCTCGCAGATTACAATTCGCCGCGTCACGGCCATGCCGATGCTCACGCTCATCGGCGTCCTGTTTGCGGCGAACGCGTGGGTGGGGTGGCTGCTCGGGTATCACTCTGTCAGCCGGTACGTCATCTTCTGGA
>MNEX01000010.1:16251-24055 GCA_001917905.1 Acidobacteria bacterium 13_1_40CM_65_14 | reverse complement strand
GGCTGACGATCGCCGGCTGCCTCGCGTTGCAGACGCTGATGTGCGCCGCGTCCATGTTCGCCCCGGTGCGAGCTTCAGGTCTGACGCCTCCCAATCGCCCCGCCGTTTCCGTCGTGCCGGTCGCCGTGTGTGCGGCGCTCCTGTCGTTCGGCGCGGGGTTCGCGATGACGCATTCGCCGCTGACGCTGTACGACAGCGTCAGCTATCACCTGTTCTTTGCCGCGCGATGGGTTCAAGACGGCGCGCTCTCGATCATCCCGACGCCGTTCAGCGACATCGCGCAGGCCTACGCGCCCGGCAACGGCGAGCTGTGGTTTGCGTGGCTGATGCTGCCGTTCCACGGCGACCTCGCCGCCCGCATCGGCCAGTTGCCGTTTGCGATCCTCGCCGCGGCGACCCTCTACGCGCTCGCGCGCCGGCTCGGCGCACCGTCACGACACGCCGTGTATCCGGCCGCGTTCTTCCTGTTCTCGCGGCCGATCCTCGAACAGGCGATCGGCGCGAACGTCGATCTGATCTGCGCGGCGATGTTCCTGACGTCTCTGTACTTCGGCGTCGTCGCGGTCGAGCGGAACGATCGCCGTGACTGGATGCTCTGGGGCGTCAGCCTCGGCCTCTTTTGGGGGACCAAATACCTCGCGCTCGTGTACACGCCGATCTTTCTCCTGCTCGCCTTCAGTCACGGACCGCGCACGCGGATCGCGTGGGCGCTGCCGGGCATCGCCGTCTTCGCGCTGCCGTGGTACTTGCGGAACTGGTTCGTGGCCGGCAGTCCGATTTACCCGGCGAGTCTCACGATCGCCGGCGTCACGCTGGCGCGCGGCGCATTCACGCGCGCGGCGATGTTGAACACGGTGTTTCATACCAGCGACGTACGGCTGCTGCCCGTGATGGCGGCACACGGCATGGGTCCGTCGCTCTTCTTCTTCTGGATCCCGTTCGCGCTCGCTGGCGCCGCGTCGATGATCCGCCGCGGCTGGTGGCCGCACGGATTCATCGCGCTGGTGCCGGTCCTGATGGTGCCGCTCTACTGGTTCGGCTTTCCCGTGAACGTCGACGCTCGATTCCTGATGCCGGCGATCGGGCCGGCGATGCTCCCGCTCGCGTTCACGTTTCGGAAGAGTCGCGTCTGGAACGCCTGCGTCGAAGGTGCGTACGCCCTTGGCCTGATCTGGATTGTCGTCGGCGCGCACGCTGAGGTGCCGGCGACGGTTCCGTGGTTCATGGGCGGATGGCTGGCGCTGAACGGACTGGTCACGTCGACGTTCGTCGCTGGCTTTGTCGTGGTGACCGCGATGATGGCGTTCGCGTGGTGGCTGGCCTCACGCAGCCCGCGCTGGGCGATGCCGTTGATGGCGTCGCTCTGCGCCGCATCCGCGACCGTCCTCGCCACCGGCGGCGAGCACTGGTGCCGGCCGTCTCGATGCGAGTACCTCGATACGACGTCGCCGTACATTCGCGCCAACCTCGTCGGCGGCTGGCGCTGGGTCGCGGCGAACGTGCGCGACTCGACAATCGCCTACACGGGGATCAACCTGCCGTATCCCTTGACGGGTGAGCAGTTGACCAACCGCGTCGTCTACGTCAACATCGACGGCCGGCCGCGCTGGCGATTTCACGACTACGACCGCGCGTACCGTGCGGGACGATTCGATCCGATGCCGCCGCTGCTGGCCACGAGCTCGGGTGAGCTGATGCCGGTCGCGCAGCGCTCAGGAGCGCGCGACGATGCGCTGCGCCCGCGGTACGAGCGGATGGAAGGCGTGCGCGACGCATGGGTGGCGAATCTGAAAACGTTCGGCGTCCGGCATCTGTTCATCGCGGCACTGTCGGCGTACGAAATCGACTACGTCTGGCACACCGACGGGGGCTTTCCGGTCGAAGACACGTGGGCGCGCAGCGACCCGCGGTCGTTCCGTCTCGAGTACGAGAATCCGCAGGCACGCGTGTATGCCGTCGACCTGCCCTGACCGCTCGCTGTCGGTGATCGTGCCGGCCTACGGCGAAGCGGGCAACATCGCCGGCACGCTCGAGAACATCACCGCGGCGCTGTCGTCGCTGCCGATCGACGCCGAGGTCATCGTGATCGACGATGGCAGCACGGACGGCACCGGCGACGTCGTGCGCGCCAACCTCCACCGGTTTCCGGCGGTGAGGCTGCTCGTCAACGAGCGCAACATGGGGTTCGGGTGGACGTACCGGCGCGGCGTCGCCGCGGCGACGCGGGATCGCATCGTCATGGTGCACGGCGACAACGCATGGGGCGCCGAGACGCTGCGGCAATTCTTCAGCCACGTCGGCGATGCGGACGTGATTGTCGGGTACACTCGCGACATGTGGAAATCGCGGACGTGGGTTCGCGCCGCGATCTCGAAGCTGTTCACGCGGCTCGTCAACCTGATTACCCGACGGCGCCTCCATTACTACAACGGACTGCAGATTCACAACGCGGCCGTGCTCAAGGGCCTGACGATTCAATCGAGCGGATACGGGTTCCAGGCGGAAGTCCTGGTCAAGTCTCTGCGGCGCGCGCAGACGTTCATCGAAGTGCCGATGGACTTGATGGAGCGCGAGCGAGGCGACAGCCACGCGTTTCGGCTGAAGAACGCCATCGACGTGCTGCGGACGTTGACCCTGCTGTTCGAGCTCGAATGGGGGCTGGCGCGCGAATGACGACGACCTTTGCGCGTCAGTATCTGGACGAAGTCGCGCGGATTGCCGCGGCGCTGGATCCCGACGCGATCGAGCACCTCGCCGCAACGCTCCTCGCGGTCCGCGCGCGCGGCGGACGACTGTTCTTCCTCGGCGTCGGCGGCAGCGCCGCGCACGCGTCGCATGCGGTCAACGATTTCCGCAAGCTCGCCGGGTTCGAAGCCTACGCCCCGACCGACAACGTGTCGGAGCTGACCGCCCGCACCAACGACGACGGCTGGGACACCGTGTTTGCCGCATGGCTGACGGGGAGCCGGCTCCGTCCTGAAGACGGCGTGTTCGTGTTCTCGGTCGGCGGCGGAAGCGAGAAGGACCACATCAGTCCGAACCTCGTGAAAGCGCTGCAGCTCGCGAAATCGATCGGCGCCACGATCCTCGGCGTCGTCGGCCGCGACGGCGGATTCACCGCGGACGTGGCGGACGCCTGCGTCATCGTGCCGATGGTGAATCCGCAGGCGGTGACGCCGCATACCGAAGCGTTTCAGGCCGTCATCTGGCATCTGCTCGTCTCGCATCCGGCGATTCAGACGGCAGCGGCAAAGTGGGAGTCGATCCGATGACGGCCCGCGCCGTGTTTCTGGATCGCGACGGCGTGCTGAACCGGACCGAGGTTCGCGACGGCAAACCCTATCCGCCGGCGTCCGCCAATGCCGTCGAGGTGTTTCCCGACGTCGCTGGCGCGCTCGTCCGCCTGAAGGCGGCCGGTTATCGACTGGTCGTCGTCACCAATCAGCCCGACGTCGCACGCGGCGATCAACGGCGCGAGGTCGTCGACGCCATCAACACCGCGCTGGCCGCACAACTCCCGCTCGACGAAGTGCGCGTCTGCTATCACGACGATGCGGATCGGTGCGGCTGTCGCAAGCCGAACCCCGGCTTGCTGCTGCAGGCGCCGGTGCCCGATCTGGCGCAGAGCGTCATCGTCGGCGATCGGTGGCGCGACATTCAGGCCGGGCGGCGCGCCGGTCTGCGGGCGACCGTCCTCATCGATCACGGCTACGACGAATCGATGGTTGTCGAGCCCGACGTGCGCGTGCGATCGCTCGGCGAAGCCGCCGACTGGATCCTGCGGCTCGACTCGGGCAGCTCGCGATGAAATCGATCAGCGACCTTCACGTGAAGCTGTTCGCCGACGGCGCCGACCTGCACGAGATGGTGTCGCTGTACTGCCGCCCGTACATCCGCGGGTTCACGACGAACCCGACGCTGATGCGCCGCGCCGGTGTCCACGACTATCACCAATTCGCGCGCGAGGTGCTGGCGACGATCCCGGATCGGCCGATTTCGTTCGAGGTGTTCTCCGACGACTTCGACGAGATGGAACAGCAGGCGCGCGCGATGGCCGCGTGGGGACCGTGCGTCTACGTCAAGATTCCGGTGACGAACACGCGCGGCGAGCCCTCGTACGACCTGATTCATCGCTTGTCGCACGCGGGCGTGAAGGTCAACGTCACCGCCGTGTTGACGCTCGACCAGGTGGATCGGGCCATGCAGGCCGTCGCGGGCGGCGCGCCCTCCAACGTCTCGATGTTCGCGGGCCGCATCGCCGACACCGGCCGCGATCCGGTGCCGATCATGACAGACGCCCTCGAGATCCTCGCCGCGGCGCCGCGGGCCGAGCTCATCTGGGCGAGCCCGCGCGAGCTGTTGAACATCTTCCAAGCCGACACGATCGGCTGTCACATCATCACCCTGACGAGCGACATCCTCAAGAAGCTCGAGCTGGTGGGGAAGGATCTCGACGCGCTCTCGCTCGACACCGTCAGGATGTTTCGCGATGACGCGCTGAAGGCAGGATTCACCATCGTGGGAGAAAGCCAGCCGACATGATTGGGACCATCGACCGCGTCGGCCAGCGCAGCAAGATCGTCCCCTTCGACGAGCTGCCGCGCATTCGCGAGCGCTTCCGCGACAAGACGATCATCCATTGTCACGGCGCCTTCGATCTCGTCCACATCGGCCATCTGATTCACTTCGAGGAGGCGAAGGCCCTCGGCGATCTGCTCGTCGTCACGATCACGGCCGACGCGCACATCACGAAGAAGCGCGGCGTCACCTTCACCGAGGAGGATCGGGCGAGACAGGTGGCCGCGCTCGAAATCGTCGACTATGTCGCCGTCGTGCAGGAGCCGACCGCGCTCTCCGCCATCGACGCGCTGCGCCCCGACGTGTACGTGAAGGGACCGGAATACGCCGACCTGATGCTGGACAAGAGCCGCAGCATCTACCACGAGACGCAATTGCTCGAGCGCTACGGCGGGCGGATACACTTCACGTCGGGCGAGACGTTCTCGTCCACCAAGCTCTCGCACTTTCTGCTCGCCGCGCCGGAAGCCGCCCAACGGAACCCACTGCTTCAGAACGAACGCGTCCTGTTCAAGGACCTGTCGTCGTTCGGATTCACGCTCGCGCAGCTGAAGTCGTTCATCGCGAAGGCGAGTACGCTTCGCGTCTGCGTCGTGGGCGAAACGATCACCGACGAGTGGGTGGACGTCACGCTGTCGAACCTCTCGACGCAGTCGCGCTGCGTCGCCGGTCTGGAGACCGAGCGCGTCAGGCAGATCGGCGGCGTTGGGATTATCGCGCTGCACCTCTCGAACTTCGTCGGCGAAGTCCATTGTTTCACCAACGGGCTCACCGCCGCGCTGGCGCCGAACGTCCACGTCACGAATCTTTGCGCGGGTGAACTCGTCGAGACGCGGTTCGTCGATCAGGAGACCGGCCGGCCGGTCTTCAAGTCCCGGCGCCTGAGCCTGCCCGGCGCCCCGCCCGAGGGGCTCCCCGACTTCGACGGCTACGACCTCGTCCTCGTCGCCGACTTTGGCCACGGCTTGCTCGACGCGGACGCGGTGAACGCCCGGATCGCACAGCGCAACGGCGCGTTCGTCGCCGCGATGGCGCAGGTGAATTCGAGCAATTACGGTTACAACCTGCCGATCAAGTACAGCGGCGCGGACTACTACAGTCTGAACCGGACGGAGGCCGAGCTCTGCCTGCACGGACGCGGCCTGCCGCTGCCGGCGCTGGCGGAGCGGTCGGCGGCGTTGCTGGAGTGCGACGCCGTGTCGGTGACCGACGGCAGCCAAGGCGCGATCGTCGCCATCAAGGGCGAACGATTCGCGTTGCCGTCGCTGAGCCTCAACACGGTCGATACGATCGGATGCGGCGACGCGTACTTCGCCTTGAGCAGCGTGGCGGCGTGCCTCAATCTTCCCGCACGCCTGGTGGCGCTCGCCGGCAGCATCGGCGCGGCCGCCATGACGCAGCGCCGGTGCAACGAGAGCCCGGTCACCGAACAGGAATTCCTCACGATCGGTAAGATCGTCATCTGATGGCGATCCTCGTCACTGGCGGCTGCGGGTACGTCGGCACGCGGTTGACCGAGGCGTTGCTCGCGCGGACCGATCAGGCCGTCACGGTGCTCGACACGACCTGGTTCGGCAACTACCTGCAGCCGCATCCGCGTTTGACGGTTCACGTCGCAGACGTACGCGCGATCGATCGCTGCGAGCTCTCCGCCTTTGACACCGTCGTTCATCTCGCCGGCATCGCGAACGACCCGGCCGCCGACCTCAATCCCTACGCGTCGTGGGAAGTGAACGTGCTCGCGACGATGCGTCTGGTCGATCGCGCGGCACGAGACGGCGTGCGGCAATTCATCTTCCCGTCCTCCGGCGCCGTGTACGGCGTTCGATCGGAGCCGCGCGTCACCGAGGATCTCGATCTGATGCCGATCTCCGATTACAACAAAACGAAGATGGTCGCCGAGCGTGTCATCCTGAGCTACAGCGACCGCATGGTGACGACGATCGTCCGTCCCGCGACCGTCTGCGGCTACTCGCCGCGCATGCGGCTGGATCTCACCGTGAACCTGCTCACCATGCAGGCGCTGACGAAGGGCGCGATGACGGTGTTCGGCGGCCGTCAGGTGCGGCCGAACATTCACATCGACGACCTCATCGACCTGTATCTCTTCGCACAGGCGCGGCGGCTGGCCGGCATCTACAACGCCGCGTTCGAGAATCTGACGGTCTTCGACATCGCGCAGCTCGTCGCGGACCAGGTCCCGGCGAGGATCGATACGCAGCCGTCGAACGACCCGCGATCGTACCGGCTCTGCTCCGATCGTCTCGCCGCGACTGGATTCATGCCGAAGAGGAACGTCTCGATGGCCGTGGGCGAACTTGCCGCGGCGTACCGCGACGGCCGTCTGACCGATCAGCCGGCCTGGCACACCGTGAGCTGGATGAAGGAGCACAACCTTGGGTGAATTTGCGCGCGGGGCCCCACCCCCGCGCGCCTGCCACCGCTCGCTCACGCTCGCGGCGCGGGTTAGCAACGACTGTCTGCTTGGGGAGCAACCTTGAGCACACCGAAGATTCTCGTCCTGGGCGGCGGCGTGGCGGGCTCGTCCATCGCGTACTACCTGACCGAGAAAGGATACGACGTCACACTCATCGAAAAGAACAGCCGCGTCGGCGGCCTGGCGCGGACCTGTTATTACGGCGGCCACCCGTACGAATTCGGACCGCACATCTGGTTCTGGCCGGGCGGCACCGGCGCGCCCATCAACGCCACGATCGCTCGCTTGACCAACGACGAGCTGTACTACATCGACCGCCGGCTGTTCACCTACATCGAAGGCGACCGCCGGAAGTATCGCTACCCGGTGCACTACCAGGACGTCGCGTGCATGCCCGAGCGCGATCAGATCGAGCGTGAGCTTCGCGTCAACCGCGACGACGAGCTTCGGCTGATCGAGAGTCAGCTGCCGCACATCGGCGACTGCACGTTCGCCGACTATTTCACCGCGGCCATCGGTCCGACGCTCTATCAGAAGTTCATGGCGCAGTACACCTGGAAGATGTGGAACATCCCCGGCGACGAGCTGGAGACCTCCATGGTGTGGGCCGATCGCTTTCAGAGCGAGAAGGCGGCGCCGACGACGCAGAAGGTGACCGGGTACGATCCGCTGAAGTTCGAAGACCACACGCTCGGCAAGAGCATCAGGTTTCAGGTGTATCCGAAGCACGGTTGGAACGCTGTGTGGAATGCGATGGTGGCGCGCTCCACGGTCATCCGCGATCGCATC
>MNEX01000010.1:0-16181 GCA_001917905.1 Acidobacteria bacterium 13_1_40CM_65_14 | reverse complement strand
TGATCCCCGGACTCGCCCGCGCCTTTCCCGAAGGCGCCGAATCGCTGCACTACGCATCCTGCGAGTTTCAGACCCGCGTGACGGAAATGAAGGTCATCACGCGACACGAGAGCCCGGACACGCTCATCCTCATCGAGGTCCCAGTGTTGCCCGCCGCGGTGAACTGTTTTCCGAAAAACACGATCGACTACGCGCTCGAGCAGAATCTGTTTGCCGCCAAGGCGTATCCGCAGCAATCCGAGCAGGCGTTTGCGGCGTACGACGCGTACGTCGATCGGGGCCGGAAGATTCCGAATCTGCGGTACGTCGGGCGGCACGCGGAGTTCAAGTACTGGGGCATGGCGGAGACGGTCAACTCGGCCTACCAGAAGAGCCTCGAGTTCGCGGCCATCTGATGAAGCCGTATCAGATCCTGCCGTCCACGACCTCGCACAAGAGAGAGCCGCTTCTTCCGACACTCGAGCTCTTCGCGCGGCTCGGGCTGCGCGATCTCGATCTCAATCTCAATCACATGATCGAGCGCGGCGTCGCCGTCGACAGCGTGCGGACGGCGCTCGCCGACAACGGTCAACGGGTGTGGATCGTGTCGGGCGGATGGTGTGACTTCTTCCACGTCGAGCCGGAGATTCGGGACACGATGGCGTCTGTCTCGCGGCAGGTGGCGATGGCGCGGGCATTCGGCGTCGATCGGATGCGGCTGTTCTTCGGCCGGCTGGCCCGCGACGCCTGGTCCGCCGCGGCACTCACCGCAATCGTGACCAACATCCGGCGGCTGGCGGATCAGTACCCGGACATGTCGTTCGTGTTCGAAAACCACGACGGCGCCTCGTCGCGGCCCGAGATCTGCCGCGAGATTCTCGAGCGCGTCGACCGTCCGAACGCGCGCCTGAATTTCGATCCGATCAACTTCGAGCACGCCGGCATCGACAGCCTGACCGCCCTTGGGGAGCTGCAGCCGCTCATCGCGCACGTGCATCTCAAAGGGCTCGATGACGGGCGGTTCTGTGAGTTCGGCGCCGGTTCCATCGACCTGACGCCACACCTGAGCGCGCTCGTCGCCGGTGGATATCGAGGCGGATTTTCCGTCGAGTACGAGGGCGAGTTCGATCGCACGCTGCGGCTGTGGGAAGGCGTCCGTCGCGCCCAGTCGGTGATCGACGAGCTGACCGCCGGGGCTACCGATGCGGCTTCGTCGCGCGGCCGCGGCGCCGCCGCACCGCGCGCTGCACCTCGATGATCGCGCGCGTGTTGAAGCGCAGCCGGGGGTCCCGACGCCACTCGCGCAACTGACTCTGCAGCCGTTCGAGTCCGTCGCGCTCGCGCGGTGGCAGCGACCGATCGTCCAGGCGATCGACGACCGCCAATTCGAGATCGCTCATGCCGCGTCCCGGCTCGAGGGCGAGGAAGGCGCGCGTGTCGCTGAGGGGAATGATATGCACGCCCGGCAGATGCCGGAAGACCGTGCGATTCACCACGATGAGCGATCGACCTTCGCCAATCGTCACCAGCTCGGCATCCGGCTGCCGGCCGTTGCCCGCCTGAGCCGGCAACGCTTCCTGCTCGAACATGTGCACGATCGCCCAGGCGATGTCTTCGTCGATGCGGCGCAGTCCGCGTACGACTTCTTCGGGAAGCGTGAGCGCCACCATTTGACTCGGACGTCCGAACTTCGGCGGCCGGCCGCGCTTGCTGCGCGCGCGTCGCATGGCGAAAAAGTATACTTGACGCGTCTTGCTCCGCGACCTCCCTCCCCGGGGCCGCTGGTACATCCTGGCGGTGATCGCGCTCGGCGCGGTTACGTTCTTCACGCTGTTACCACGAGCGACATTCTCTCCGCTGCTGCCGTTCGTCTTCCTGATCCTGCTCTCGTCGCTGACGTCCGCATTCAAGATCCAGTTTCCGATCGCGAGCGGCTCCAACATGTCGGTGTCGTACGTCGTCGACATCGCGTCGCTGATCCTCCGGGGTCCGCACGCCACGATGCTCGTCGGCGCCGTCAGCGGATGGAGTCAGACGACGCTGAACGCCAAAGGGCAGAATCCGCCGCACCGGACCGTGTTCAACATGGCGATTCTGGTCATCACCATCCAGGCCGCCGGTCAGGTGTACGAGTTGCTCGGCGGAACGGCGCATCCCGAATTGGGCGCGGCGATTGCCGTGCCGCTCATCGGCATGGCGCTGACATACTTCTTCGTCAACACGATTCCGATTGCGGTCGCGATCGCGCTGACCACCGAGCAGAGCGCGTGGCGCATCTGGATCTCGGATTTCGCGTCGAGCGCACCCAGCTATCTGCTCGGCGCGACCGCGGCGGTCGTCGTGATCGCGGTCACGGAGAGCGCAGGCTACTGGTTGACGCTGCTCCTCACGGCGGCGCCGCTGTACCTGACCTACAAGATGTATCGCGCCGGCAAGGAGAGCGAGGCGCGGCAGGGCGCGATTCTCGAAGCGGCGCACGATGCGATTATCACGATGGACGCCGGGCTGAGCATCCGCGAGTTCAATCCCGCCGCGGAACAGATGTTCGGCTACACACGCCTCGACATCCTCGGTCGCAACATCGAGTTGCTCCTGCCTGAAGCGGATCGCGTGAAACGCGTCAACGCGCTGAACGAGTACCTGGCGCACGGCAGCGGTCCGCTGGCCGCCCGCCAGCTCGAGATGACCGGACTCAAAGCGGACGGCTCGGAGTTCCCCGTCGAGTTGAGCGTGGCCCGCATCGGCGCCGACAGCCGCGCGGTGCTGACGGGCTTCGTCCGCGACGTGACGGAGCGGCGCCTTCTCGAAGAACAGCTGCGCCAGTCGCAGAAGCTCGAGGCGATCGGCCGGCTCGCCGGCGGCGTCGCGCACGATTTCAACAACATCCTGATGAGCATCATGGGCGCGGCCGATCTGCTGCTGATGCAACTGGGCCGCGACGATCCCGCGACAGACGAGGCCAATGAGATCAAGCAGTCGGTGGATCGCGGCGCCGGCCTCACGCGTCAACTGCTGGCGTTCAGCCGGCGTCAGGCCACGCGATCGCGTCTCTTCGAGCTCGGCGCCGTCGTGCGCGGGATGGACACGATGCTCCGCCGGCTGATGGGTCCTGAAATCGAGTTGGAGATTGTCTCCCCGGCCGAGCCCGTGCTCGTCGTCGCCGACGCGGGACAAATCGAGCAGGTCGTGCTGAACCTGGTGGTCAACGCGCGCGATGCGATGCCCGAAGGCGGACGGATTACGGTGCGCGTGGAAGAGATCAACCTCGATGAGATCGCCGCCAGCGCACTCATCGAGGCGCAGCCCGGCCGGTACGCGCGTCTCAGCGTCGCCGACACCGGTACCGGCATCGACGAGCAAACGCGCGCGAGACTGTTCGAGCCCTTCTTCACCACGAAGGAACACGGCAAAGGGACCGGCCTCGGTCTGTCGATTGTGTACGGGATTGTCAAACAGAGCGGCGGGTATATCACCGTGGCCAGCGAGCCCGGCCGCGGTGCGACGTTCCTGATCTATTTGCCCCTCGCGGCCGCGCCGGAGCCGTCGCCCGCGACGGTCTGATCAGCTCTCGCTTGCGCGCCGGCTACGCGCCAACCGCGCGCGTGAGCGTCCCGCGAGATCGTCCACCATGCGGCGCTCGGCGTCGGTCCGCTCGCGCAGGTAGCACTCGATCGCTTCCGTGATGATTCGCCACTGCGGACGGGACGCGATAAGGCTGAGCGCCTGCAGCTTCGCCTTCACGTCGCCCGGCAGGCGGATGCTCAGCTGCGGATAGTCTTTCACTTTCTCACCTGCGCGCGCGCCAGCCGGCGGCCGGCCGATGCGTCGGCGTTCCTTGGTCACCTTGGTCCGCATGGACGATACAAATCGACGAGTTTTTCCTATTGCTGTGTTTGTGCTACCAACAATCTGCCGGTATAATCCGCGGGTCTGCCCGATGACGAGGAACCGGGCCACAGAACACGGTCGATGCCCACACGATCGCTGACACGAGTGACGACGAAGCCCGGACCTGGACGGCCGCCCGTCCACCACGAGACGTGGTCAAAGGTCTCGGTCGTGCTCTTCGATCGCCAAATCCTTCATCTCGATCGGCTCGCCAGCGAGATCCGCGGCAAAAGCGGCAAACTGCTGAACCGCGCCGAAATCATCCGTGCCCTCATCGACGGCCTCATCGACAGCGGCATGGACATCACGGGGACCGGTTCGGAAGCCGACCTTCGCGCGCGCGTCGCGCGACGGCTGGGCAGCCCGTTTCGCTGACCGCGGCGCATTCTACCAGTTTGACGAATTAGTTCCATCCCTTTTTTGAACCGATCCATCCTCCGCGGCGATTGCCTCGCTGCCTGATGGTATTCTCTGCAGCCGGAGGACTGCGTCCGTGACCGACCAAGAGCGCCAGAAAGCCGAGGAGTTGATCAGCCGTCTCGAAACGTCCGTGGGCGCGATTTTTCCGCGCGACGGTGGCAACGCTTCGCTGATCGCCACGATGATTCAGACGCTAAACGGCCTGCGCAGCCTCCTCGGCATCGTGCGACCCCACTGAAACGCAAACCGCAGAACGCGCTGAGGCCGCAGAACGTCTTTCCTCTCTGCGTTCTCTGCGAGCTCTGCGGTTGCTTCAAAAAACGAACGTCAGGTCGACCGCGGCGCGGCTGGCCGGCAGCAGGTCGCTGCCGGCCGCAATGAACGGGAACTTGGACAGAATCAGGTCTTTTCAACGCGCAGGTGCGCTCTGCGGCTGCGACGAGGCATGATCGCCGACATGAAACCCGATGCTGATCAGTAAGGTGAGCAGCAGCAACGCCGCGGCCGAGATGTAAGGCGCCGAGTCACCGACGTGCTGCAACGAGCCGTTGCCCCAAATCGGTCCCACCGTGCGACCGAGACTCTCCACGGCACTCGCAGCGCCTTGGACGCGACCCTGCTCGTCTCCGCGAGCCACAAGGCTCACGAGGCTCGCCATCGTGGGATGGCCGAACCCGATGCCAAACGCGAGCGGCACCAGCGTGACGGCGAAGACGACGACCGATTGCGCGAGCGCGGCTGCGACGAGGCCGACGGCGGCGCAACTGACCCCGAGCATGAACGTCGGCTTATCGCCGAGACGCCTCACGATTGGACGGATGAGCGCACCTTGAATGACTGCGCCGAGCAGCCCGAACCCCGCGAGGAAGTATCCGGTGCGCGACGCGTCGAAGCCGAACCGCCGCGCGACGAACAGGCCGAACGTCGTTTGAAACACCGCGAACGCACACCAGTACATGAAATCGATGACGAGGACGCGGCGGACGAGCGGCCGCTCCAGCAGCCGCGGCAAATAGCGGAACGGATTGCCGACGCCAGCCCGCGCGCGATGCACGGTTTCCGGCAGCCACAGCCACGCCATCGCGGTCGCGACGAGGGTGATCGCGGCGGCCGCCCAAATGGGCGCCGTAATACTCACGTGCGACAGCACGCCGCTCAACGCTGGACCAAGAATGAAGCCGAGGCCGAAGGCGGCACCAATCAACCCGTACGCGCGCGCGCGATCTTTCGGCTCGGTGATGTCGGCGACATAGGCGCGCGCTGTCGAGATATTGCCGCCGGACAGACCGTCGACGATGCGCGCCGCGAAGAGCATCACGATGGTGTGCGCGAGCGCCAGCATCACGAAGCTGACGACGGTGCCCGCGAGACTGAAGACGAGGACGGGCCGGCGCCCGTGCCGATCGGACAGGTCGCCAAGGACCGGCGCGGCCGCAAGCTGACAGAGCGAGAACACGGCGAAGAGGAGCCCGACGACGACCGGCGACGCGCCGAACGTTTCTGCATAGAACGGCAACAGCGGAATGATGATTCCGAAGCCGACCAGGTTGACAAAAATTGTTAAGAAAATGATTAGGAGCGGGCGCGACACAAGAGTGACGACATTCTATACAATCTGAACCGACTGAATCTCACTTCATGAAACTGCAACTCGCCGTCGGCGTCGTCGTGGCCGGTGTGACCCTCACGGCGCAAGCGCCCGCCCCTCGCCGTGCCGACACGATGCGTCCTGAAATCCTCGGCACGCACGGCATCGTCGCAGCCGGACGCCATTACTCGGTGTCGGCCGGCGTGCGCATGATGCAGCAGGGCGGCAACGCGATCGACGCCGGCGTGGCGTCCGTTTTCGCGGCCGCGGTCTGCGAAATCTCTCACTTCGGATTCGGGGGCGAAGCGCCGACCATGATCTACGACGCGAAGTCGCGCGAGATCATCGTCATTAACGGCCAGGGACCGGCGCCGAAGGCCGCAACGCCCGATCTCTTCAGGGCCGACGGCAAAGTGGCGAGCAACGGTCCGCTCGGCGCCACCATTCCCGCCGTGATGGACGCGATGGCGCTGGCGCTCCAGACCAAGGGCACCATGCGGCTCGAGCAGGTGATGCAGCCGGCGATCGAGCTTGCGGACGGTTTCCCGCTGTATGCCTTCCTGCGCGACGTGCTGATCAGCGAGCGTCAGGCCACCGAGCAGTACGAATGGTCGGCGAAGACGTACTATCCGAACGGCCGCATCCCTGATGTCGGCGAGATGTTCCGCCAGCCGAATCTCGCGCGCACGCTGCGCGCGATCGTCAGGGCCGAAAAAGCGGCGTTCGCGCGCTCGAAGAGCCGCGTCACGGCGATTCGCGCTGGACGCGATGCGTTCTACAAAGGCGACATCGCGCGGCGCATCGCCGCCGCCGACCGCGCGGCCGGCGGCGTGTTCACGTACGACGACCTGGCGTCGTTTCACGGCACGATCGAAAAACCAACGACCGCGAGCTTCCACGGCTACGACGTGTACAAGGCGGCGCCATGGAACCAGGGACCCGTGCTGCTGCAGACGCTGAACATCCTCGAAGGCGTCGACTTGCGCAGGCTCGGCGACAACTCCGCGGATTACCTGCATCAGGTGCACGAAGCCATCAAGCTCGCGTATGCCGATCGCAACGCGTATTACGGCGATCCCGCGTTCGTGAAGGTGCCGATCGCCGGGCTGTTGTCGAAGCCCTACGCCGCCGAGCGGCGCGCGCTGATCGGACCGAACGCGTCACTCGAGCAGCGCGTCGGCGATCCGTTCAAGTTCGATCCGCAGGTGAAGGCGCCGTCGAGACGGTACGTGCCGCACGCGCAGGGCGGAAAAGCGCCGGGCGCACCCGGCGATACCACGTGCGTGGACGTGGTGGACAAGGATGGGAATCTGTTCAGCGCGACGCCCAGCTCGGGCTGGCTGCTCGGCGGCGCGTTCGTCGCGGGCGACACCGGCGTGCCGCTGTCGAACCGGATGCAGATCTTCGATCTGGATCCCGCGAGCCCGAACCTGCTCGCCGGCGGCAAGCGGCCGAGAACCACGCTGACGCCGACGCTCGTGCTGAAAGAGGGGAAGCCGTTTCTCGCCATCAGCACGCCGGGCGGCGACAGCCAGGATCAGCAGATTCTGAACGTGCTGCTCCGCATTCTTGTGTTCGGGAAGGGCATCCAGGAAGCGATCGAGGATCCGCGGATCAACTCGCTGCACCCGTTCAGCTCGTTCGACAATCACGAGAGCGAGCCGGGTGTGCTCGAAATCGAGAGTCGCGGCAGACGGGCACGCTCCGCGGCGGAGCCGACGTCAGGCGCGAGCGCTACATATTTGGCTGGTGAGGTCGGACGAACTTAGAACTTAGAACTTAGAACTGAGAACTGAGAACTGAGAACTGAGAACTTGGAACTGAGAACTCAGAACTCGGAACCGCGGCCTGGATTCCTGGGGCGGCGGTAGTTCTGAGTTCTAAGTTCTTAATTCTTAGTTCTTAGTTCAGAGATGCGCGCGCATCTCGTGCACACGCCGGCCATGCTCGAGTGACATGAGCACGATGTCCGCCGTGACCGGTGCGCGGCGGAACGCGTCCTCTCCCACCGCATTCGCAATCGCGTTCAACACAGACCCGTAGCCCGCGCCGACCGGTGGCTCGCCGACGCCGCGCGCGCCGACGGGCGTTTCCGGATCGGCGAGGCCGAGCGCCTCGGTGTGCATCTCGGCCGGGATGTCGAGAATCGTCAACGGCTTGTTGTGATGGAAGCGCTTCGCGAGCGGCACGCCGTACTGCGTGTCGTACACCCACTTCTGCGACAGCGCGTGGCCGATGCCGAGATTGATGCCGCCGAGGATCTGACCGTGCAGGCTGCGCGGGTTGATCACGGTGCCGACGTCGGCGACCGCGAGATAGTCCACGAGCCGCGTCTTCCCCGTTTCGACGTCGACTTCGACCTCCGCGAATCCGACAACGAATGAGTACGTGTCGCCGTCCCGCGGATACGTGTCCTTCGCCACGCCCATCAGCCCGACGCCGGCGAGCGCCTTCGCGGACGCTGTCGTGAACGGATGAATGTCGTCCGGCAGCTCGTGACCGTCGTACTTGCCGCCGAGCTCGATGGCGCGCGCCGCGGCCTGCGCGTAGGAGAGCCCGCGCGACGGATTGCCGCGGCGGTACACGCGCTCGTTGCCGAGTGTGTACTCGGACGGCGACCCGCCGAAGTCCTTCGCGGCGATCTCCTGCAGCTTCAGCCGCGCGTCGGTCGCGCCCGCCAGGTTCGCCCGGGTCATCGCGTGCGTTGTCTGGCTGCCGACCGACATGCAGCTCCAGGGCAGGTTCCTCGACGTGTTGCCCCAGTTGACCACAACCTTGTCCCACGGCATCGCGAGCACCTCGGCCGCGACGCGCGCGAGATCGATCAGGGAGTGCGTGCCGAGATTGCCGACGCCGGATTGCACGTACAGCTTGCCGTCCGGCTGAATCGTCATCAGACCGTCGTAGCCGATCGATCCGGATCCGTGCGGTCCCACCGCGACGCCGATGCCGCGGATCTTCGATCCCTGGCGCTTGCCGGCGCGCGCCTTGCGCTCGTCCCACTTGAACAACTCGGCGCCGCGATCGAGCGCCTGCTTCACGAACGCGCTCGTGATGTGCGCGCGCGATCCGTTCGGGCGTGGCGCGCCGTACGGCGCCTTGCCCTCCGGTGAGTTGAGGCGGCGAATGGCGACTTGATCGAGGCCGAGCTTGCTCGCCGCCTTGGTGACGACCGGCTCCATGATCGCGTTGGCCTGCATCGCTCCCGGCGATCGCTGCTGCGAGCGGGGAGGCGTGTTGGTGATGACGGCCACCCCGCGCCACCGCATCGCCGGCGGCTGCCAGATGAGCGAGGCGGCGTTGGCCGCCGACCGGTAATCGCCCATCGGTCCATAGGGACCGTTGTCTTCGACGATGAAGAGATCGAGCGCGGTGATGCGGCCGTCGGCGCGGAATCCCGCGCGGGCGCGGCCGATCATGCCGGTGCGGGCGCGGCCGATGTAGTGCTCCTCCTCGCGGCTGATGCGCATCATCACCGGCGCGTTCGCCTTCTTCGACAAGAGCGCGGGGATTGCCATCGACACGGCGCCGCCGCCTTTGCTGCCGAAGCCGCCGCCGCAGTACTCGCTAATCAACACGATCTTCGACGGCTCGACGCCGACCCACTGCGCGAGCGGATCGACGGTGCGCACGACGCTTTGCGTGGAGCCGTGGAGGTACAGCGTGCCGTTCTGCCAGTACGCCATCGCGCTGCGCGATTCCATCGGCTGGTGGCCGGTGGACTGCACGACGAACGTTTCGTCGACGACGATGGCGGCGTCCTTGAAGCCGGCGTCGAGATCGCCGAACGACCATTCGTCGGGCGCTCTGCCCATCGGCAGCGCGCCTTCCGGCGCGTTGGCGAAGTCCTGCTCGGTCCACTTCAGCGTCTGGAGCTTCGGTCGTGGCGGCGGTCCGCCCGCGCCAGGCGCAGCGGGGGCGGCGGGAAACCAGACGTTGCCTTCGAGCCGGCCGTTGGCGCCGGTCGGGCGCAGGCTTTCGACCGGATCGACCACGAACGGCAGCGGCTCGAGATCGACGTCGATGCGTTCGATGGCCTCGGCGGCCGTCAGTTCGTCGATCGCGGCGACGGCGAGAATCGGTTCGCCGTGGTAGAGCGGCTCGTTGGTCAGCGCCCGCTCGGCGCCGCGCAGGTCGGGCAAGTCGTCCGCGGTGAGAATCGCTTTGACGCCGGGCATCGCGAGCGCGGCGCTGGTGTCGATGCGTCGCACGCGCGCGTGCGGCATCGGGCTGAGCAGGAGCTTGGCGAACAGCATGCCGTCGGCGCGATAGTCCTCGGCATACTTGGCCCGTCCCGTGACCTTGGCGACGAGATCGAGCGGCGTGTAGTTCTGGCCGGTCAGCTTCTGGTCGGGCATGGCGACCACCTCGGCATGGACGAAAGCACGATCGACCGCAAAGCGCGCAAAGTCCGCAAAGAGGATTGTCTTTGCGACCTTCGCGGCCTTACGTTCTCGACGCGAGATTATCGCTCAGCGAGCCAGGAACTCGCGAGCGTTCTGGGGCGTGATGTGCACGGTGACCGGACGGCCCGCTTCGCCGAGCGATCGGCCCGGGACGCCGTTGATCGAGAGGTGGAATGCCGCCGGATCGCCGACACGCAGCGTCACGCCATCGCGCGCGGTCACCGTCTCGTGCTCGCCGGCGTTCATCAGACGTTGAATCGGAGGCTCGGCGTCAACTGTCGCGGAGACCCAGCACGGACCGGTGGCGGCGAGATCGATCTTCAAGTCGGCCGTCTCCGAAGCCACCGGTTTGGGCGCCGTGAAGCCGGCCGTCGCGACGGGCACATCTGTTGGCGCTGCGACCGCGGACGTTGACACAACGGTAGGCGCGGAGGCCGACGCCATCGTTGACGTGGCTCGGTTGTGCAAGCCCAGATACGCGACCGCCGCGATGACGATCACGGCCACCGCAATCATCTGCCCGAGATCCGTTGAATGCTCGAATTCGATGGGTTCGTGGATCTCCTCCAGATGGCGAGCCGACCGGGTTTCTCTGGATTCTTCGGCGCTCGGCTCCTCCGGCGGAGCGATTTGCGCGAGGAAGGTCGCGACCGTCTCGTCGGGATCGAGGTCGACCTCGCGTGCGTAGGACTTCAGGAATCCACGTGTGAAGACCCAGCCCGGCAGCTTCGCGAGATCGTCGGTTTCCAAGGCACGGAGAATGTTGGGACTGATTTTCGTGACACTGGCGATGTGCTCGATCGTCACGCCTTTGGCCCGACGCGCGTTGCGGAGTTGGTCACCTATGCTCATGTCCGCACCTCGAAGCACCTTTTCACGAGCGCCGGACTCAGATCGCGAAGCTCAGCAGGTCGCACTATACTCGCCACCATGCCGATTACGATTCGCGCACTGGCGCTCATCGTTTCCGTGATTGCTACACTCGTGCCAACAGCCGCGCTCGGCCGCGGCCCTGCCTGCCCCGAGATCCACCGAGGGGAAACGACCGCGCAACCGCCGGCGGTTGGACAAAACGACACTCATGCGCGACCCGAACCCGTCGTCGACAACGGCGAGTTCATGGACATGTTCCTCAAGGCCACCTACACCGAGCTCCAGCAGTCCATGGCCAAGCCGCCGACTGAGCGGAAGGAGTGGGCGGCGATTTACCAGAAGGCGACGCGCCTTGCCGAGATGCAGAACCTGCTGTTCTTCCGCAACCGCGACGAAGTGAAGGACCCACGATGGGCCGCCCACACCGCCGCGGGACGCCAGGCGGCGGCCGACCTCGCGAGTGCCGCGGTCGTGGCCCTTCGGAACGTGCAGAAGGCGGACTTCGAAGGGGTGCGCAAGAAGTACGTGGCGCTCGCGGACTCGTGCAACGCGTGTCACAAGACCTTCGCGCGCGACGCCCCGACGATCAAACCCTGACCGACTTCATGATTCCTTATACGCCCACGCGCCCGCGATCCCGGCGATGACGATTTCGGGGAGACCCCACACCGTGCCGATGGCGATCATTCGTCTCGGGAACACATGTATCACCGCCATGAAGGCGCTGGGATACGCGTACGCCAGGAACCAGACGGTCAGCGCGGCACAGACGGCTGTTTGCACGCCTGGACCGAATCGCGGCCGGATCGCCGCGTACAACCAGACCGTCACGATCCCAAGGGCGAATCCGAGCAGCACGAAGGCGACAATCATGCGCGCGTCGATCGGCGGCAGATTCAGCGCGCGCATCGCGGCTTCCGTAGCCTGGGCGAGCACGACGGCGTTGAGCACGAACTCGCTGATGTTGATGATCAATCCCGCCAGCAGTCCGCCGGCGATCACACGACCGAGGTTGATGTGGCCCACGCGTCACCTCCTGAAAGTGCCTGCGGTCAGCGGCATGTTGGTCCGGGAACGCGTGGATTATAGCCGGATCGGGTACGCTGCCCGCCGACGAGGATGATGAAAGTTTCTGCGGGCTCTGCGAGCTCCGCGCTCGCGGTCCCGTCGCCAAAGGTCCAGCTCGCCTGGTTGTCGCTCGCGATGTTCCTCGGCATGACGATGTGGTTTTCCGCGACCGCCGCGAACGCGCCCATCGTCGCCGAATTCCACCTCACGTCCGCCGAGACCGCGTGGCTGACCATGGCCGTCCAGGGCGGATTCGTGATTGGCACGCTGATGTCGGCGATCCTCAATCTGCCGGACATCATCAATCCGCGCCGGCTGTTCGCCATCGGATGCGTGCTCGGCGCGGCCGCGAATGCGGCGCTCGTCCGCGCCGATGGCGCCGTGTCGCTGATCGCGCTGCGCGGTGCGACCGGCGCGGCGCTCGCGTGGGTGTATCCGCCCGGCATGAAAATCGCCGCGGGCTGGTTCGACACCCGTCGCGGCGCGGCTCTGGGCGTCCTCATCGGCGCGCTGACCGTCGGATCCGCGTTTCCGCATCTGCTCGCGTCGGTGTCGACCACGATCCCGTGGCGCACGCTGATGCTGTGCGCGTCGGCGCTCGCCGTGGCCGGCGGCATCATCGTCGTCACGCTCGTCGGCGACGGACCGTATGTCGCGGTCAGCGCGCGCTTCGATCCTGGCGCGGTCGCGCGCGTGTTCGCCGATCGCCGCACGCGGTTGGCAACGCTCGGCTACCTCGGTCACATGTGGGAGCTCTACGCGGTGTGGACGTGGATTGCCGCGTTCGCATCGGCGAGCTTCGCCGGCTCCGGCGCGCCGGGCAGCGCGACGCCGAGCTCGCCGGCCGGATCGGCCGTGGCGTTCGCAACCATCGCGAGCGGCGCCATCGGGTCGGCGGCGGCCGGATCGGTCGCCGATCGGATCGGCAAGGCGCGGATTGCGGCGTGGGCGATGCTCGTGAGCGGTACGTGCTGCGCAATCGCAGGGTTTCTCTACCACGCGCCGGCGCCCGTGCTCTGGCTCTTCGCCGTCGTCTGGGGCGTCGCGGTCGTCGCCGACTCCGCGCAGCTGTCGGCGCTCGTCGCGCAGTACAGCCCGCGCGATCACGTCGGCACGGCGCTGACGGTCCAGACGTGCGCCGGATTCCTTCTGACGATGATGTCGATCCGGTTGCTGCCGGTCGCGGCGCAGGCGATCGGCTGGCAGTGGGTGTTCATCTGTCTTATGCCCGGCCCCTTCCTCGGCGCACTGGCTTTACGCGGCTTGAACGACCAACCACCCACCGTCCGTTAGCCACGAAATCACGAAAACACGAAAACACGAAACACTGGCCCGGTTCATTCTTTTTCGTCGTTTCGTGGTTTCGTGGTTTCGTGCTTTCGTGGTTTCGTGGTTTCGTTCTCTCGTGGTTTGGTGGTTTGGCGGCTTGAGACGGTCCCGCGGTCAGCGGTTTCTGCGTTGAATGTCGTGTTTCTTGTGACGTGTGCGGTGGTGCGCCTCTTCTTCCACCGCAGCAATCACCCTCATAAAGCCGCGGACGTCGTCGCTCGTGACGCGCCGTGCGATGCCGCGCTCGAGATCCGTCAGGTGATCGTGCACCTGCTTCGCCACGCGCTTGCCTTTTGCCGTCGGCGTGATGACGAACGTGCGGCGATCGGAGGCGCCGACCTTGCGCGTGATGAAGCCGCGGTCCACGAGGCGATCGAGAATGCTCGTCAGCGTGGATCGCTTGTGTGCGAGACCGCGATGCAGATCGGCGATCGTCGCCGGCCCCGACCCGGCGAGCTGCGCGAGGATGTGCGCCTCGCCCTGCGACAGCCCGAACTGCCGGAGGTCAGCGAGATAGAGCCCGATCCGGTGTGTGGCGCGGTGGATGTGTGGAACGAGGCGAAGCGGCATCGGTCGTGGCTACTCCGGGGGCCCCTGCCCCCCGGAATCGTCCGCGAGAATCAGGTTCTTGTCCAGCAGGCGCGGATACGCGCGGAACGCCGCCTCGCAGTCCGCGTCGGGCATCAGCGCGCGGATGGCCGCGAGCTGATACATCCAGAACACCGTCGTCGGGTGCGAATACTTCTCGGCCTTCCCCGCCGAGGCGGCAAAGCGCCGGAGCGTCGACGCCATCCGATCGACGGCGTCCGCCACCGTGGCCGACTCGCGCAGGTAGGTCCAGGCGACGCGCAGGTGCGAGGCGTGCGGGAATCCCTCGTTCGGGATCTCACAGCGCTCGAGCGCGCGCGTCAGCTCGGTCATGTTATTACGATACCGTAGTATTCGAAATCGTGCAAATGGCGTAACGTGAGCTTCACACCGGCGAGCCGGAACGACGGCAGCGGCTCCTGCGCCGACGCTTTCTGTTTGAGCTCGTCGTACTTCACCGGCGCCTGGCTGAACAGAAACGTGAAGAACGCATCGGTCGCGGTGACGCTCGGCGGAAGCGGCGTCTCGAGCCGCTGCACGGTCGTGAAGTCTGGCGCGGGCAACGGCGCGCCGCGTCCCCCACCGGCCCGTCCCGCCCCTTCCACGCCGATTGCCGCCGCAGCGCCGAGCTGCTCGGTGGCGTAACATAGTGTCCGCTTGCCATTGTCCCGCGACTTCGGGTAAGGTTTTTTACCTGAACCCGGCTGCCCGCGTGTGTGCGTTCTCGCCACCTCGCGCTTTCCCGCCACCTTCTTCCCATTAGGAGAGAGTTGATTGGCCGTCCGTCTGTTCGTCGGCAATCTGTCGTACGCGACTACTGAAGCGGATCTCCGCAGCTACTTCGGGGCCATTGCTCCACCATCGCAGGTGGTCGTGCCCGTCGATCGCGAAACCGGGCGACCACGAGGCTTCGCGTTCGTCGAGTATCTGGATCGCGCGCACGCGGAGCAGGCGATTCAGCAGTTCAACGGTCAGATCTTCAACGGAAGGCCGCTCGCGGTGAGCGAAGCACGCGCGCGTGAAGATCGCGGACCTGGTGGTCCGCGACCCGGCGGTCCTCCCGGCGGACCCCGCCCTGGCGGATTCAGCGGGCCCCGCCCTGCAGGCGGCGGTGGCTTTGGCGGTCCGCGTCCCGCCGGTGGTGGCGGCTTTGGCGGACCACGTCCATTCGATCCCGCGGCGCCGGCGCCGTCGCGCAACCGCAACTTCGGTCCCGATGCCAAGCCGTCGCGCGGCGGTCAGAAGGGAAAGAAGAAGGGCGAGGAGCGGCCGCGCGGTCCGATTCCGATGAAAACGACAGGCCGCTCCTTCACGCTCGACGACGTCGATGCCGTCGACGAAGTGGTACCGGATATCGACGATATCGCGACATCGAAGCCCAAAGACGAAACCGAAAAAGACGACGAGTAGAAGCAACCGCAGAGGTCGCCGAGCTCGCAGAGAAAAGATTTGCTCAGCGTGCTCAGCGCGCTCCGCGGTTGCTTTTGTCTCTCACCAGCTCCCTGACACGAAATCGCAAGCTCCCGCCGACCCCTGCATGACGTTGTGGCTGACGACTCCCAGGCCGACGTACACCGACGTCGCCATCGGAATCGTCTCGGAACCCACGAGCGTCCACGTCGCGCCGTCCGGTGACTGATAGGCGTTGAACGTGTCGCCGATCCGTTCGAGCTTGACCCAGAACGGTGCCTTGTCGAGCGATCCGACCTGATTCACCGTCGTGCCGCCCGTCGTCAGCCGGCGCTGGAAGTCGGTGCCTTTGCCTTGTGTGATCGCCATGTACGCGTTGGCGGCGGCGGGCGCCAGCGTCCTCGCGAATCATCACACCCGCTTTCGCGGACGACGACGTGTTCTGCAGGCTGCGGACGCGACGAATACGCCGGGCGGTATCGGGCGGGAGCCTGCGAAATCAGGCCGGATTTCGCCTATTGATGACGTCGTTATCACAGTTTGACGCGAGGGGTTGCCCGAAAGCAGAAAAACGGTCGACCCAAGGTGAACCGCGCTACTTATACCGAACGATTTAGCGCGTGCGTGTCGCG
>MNEX01000033.1 GCA_001917905.1 Acidobacteria bacterium 13_1_40CM_65_14 | reverse complement strand
ATGCCGATGCGATCGTCGATCTCACGCTCGACGTGCAGCTCGAGGGCGCGTTCGATGCCGTCTACATCGACGGCGACAACCGGTCGTGCCTCGCGACCGACACGATGAAGAACACGGTGTACGCGCTGGCACGCCGCGATCCGATCGACCACGTCGAAGCGTTCGCCCTGCGCCTGGCGGAGTACTTCATCGCGAAGCCGTCCGTGTCGCGGGTGAAGATCAGCGTCGTCGAGCACCCGTGGTCGCGCGTGTCGGCGGAGGGCGGGACGCATCAGCATGCCTTCGTGCAGACCGGCGCGGGCGACTGGACCGCGTCGGTCACGCACGACGCGCGGGCCGCCGAGATTGTGTCGGGCGTCACGAATCTCGTCGTGCTCAAGACTGCCGACTCCGCGTTCTCGGGGTTCCCGCGCGATCAGTACACCACGCTCGTCGACACCGACGAGCGTATTCTCGCGACGTCGATGACCGTCTCGTGGAAGTATCGTCCTGGCACGACCGACTTCTCGGTGCGGGACGCCGTCCGCGGCACGCTCATCGACACGTTCGCGTCGCACATGAGCCTGTCGGTGCAGCACACGCTGTACGCGATGGGCGAGGCGGCGCTCGCCGCATGCGTGGACATCACCGAGATCACGCTGACGCTGCCGAACCGCCATCATCTCCTCGTCGATCTGCAGCCGTTCGGCCTCGACAACCCGAATGAAGTGTTCGTCGCCACCGACGAGCCCTATGGTCTAATCGAAGCCACGATCACCAGGACCAAGGACTAAGGACCAACGACCAAGGACCAACGACCAAGGACCAACAACTATGGACCTCTCAACCACGTTCACCGGCCTGCGCTTTCACAATCCGTTCCTGCTGTCGTCCGCGCCGCCGACCGAATCGGAGTCGAACATCCTGCGCGCGTTCGAGGCGGGGTGGGGCGGCGTGGTCACCAAGACGATCGGTCTGCACCCGGTCGTCAACGTGGTCGGGCCGAAGACGAAGTTCCTGCGCGCCGACGCCGACTCCGCGCGCCTGTCGATGAAGAAGCGGCCGGGCGCCGCGCTGCACTCGTCGTGGAACTGGGAGCTCATCTCCGACAAGACGCTCGACTGGTGGGTGCCGCGGCTCGGCCGCATCAAGCAGGCGTTCCCGAATCACATGCTCGTCGCGTCGATCATGGCCGGCTCTGGCAACGACACCGAGCTGCGCCATTGGCAGGAGCTCGCCATCGCGTGTCAGGACCAGAAGTGTGACGCGCTCGAGCTGAACCTGTCGTGCCCGCACATGGACCGCCCCGACATGGGATCGAACGTCGGCAAGGACAAAGAGCTCGTGTCGATCGTGGCGAAGGTCGTCAAAGAGGTCGCGAAGATCCCGGTGTGGGCGAAGCTCACGCCCTCGACCACCGACATCGTCGTCGAAGCGCGCGGGGCTTTCTTGGGCGGCGCCGACGCGATCTCCTCGTCGAACACGTTCACGTCGCTGCCGCTCATCGATCAGGACACGCTCGAGTTCGAGGTTCAGGTGGACGGCCTCGTCTCCACCGGGGGCTTGGGCGGTCCGGCGATTCTGCCGCTGTCGCTCGCGAAGATGTCGCAGCTCACGCAGGCGTTTCCCGACAAGAGCTTCTCGGGCATCGGCGGCATCTCGACGTTCGAGCATGCGCTGAATTATTTCTTGCTGGGCTGTGGCACCGTGCAGATTTGCACCGCCGCGATGCTCGATCATGCGATCGGACCCGGCGTCATCCGCGATCTGAATCAGGGGCTCACGCGCTTTCTCGAAAAGCACGCGGGCAAAGGATGGAAGAACGTCGACGACTTCGTCGGCCTGCGCCGCGATCGCATCGTCGCGCAGTCGAAGATCCGCCGGCCGGACGAGAAAGACTACCGTGGCGGGTACGACGCGGAGGGCTACGCCGCGGCCGACGAAGTCGGCGTGAGCGGGCGACCGCGCTAGCGAATCCGATACACGAGCAGACCGCGGGCGTTCAGGAAGCTGTCGAGCGTCCGCTGTGCGGCTGCATTTCGACGGACGCTGAGCATCGTCGATGACACGAAGTACTTCAACGCCCAGGCTTCCGGGCGATCGAACGTGAGCCGTTCGGCCGGCTCGACGGTCGTCGTCGCAGACGGAGTGGGAGCACTTGGATTTTGCGCGGTGGCACCGGCGGCTACCAGAGTGAAGATCGTGACGAGCACAACGGTCTTCATACGATCGACTCCTTTCGCGCCGTTCATTTACGCAAACGTTCTGCCCCGCTCCGGCGCGCATTTCGCGCCGGTGTACCGTGCATGTTTGTATGGATGGGTTACGAAGGCGCGCGACGATTACCGCGGCCGTAACTCATCGATGAACGTGCTGAGTTGTTTACGGCACGCGGTGCAGCCACACGGCGTCGTAGAGCGGCGACTTGGCGCCCTCGACCGTGGCAATCACCGCCGAGCGAGAGTGAATCAGCGGAAGACCGAGTGCGTGCGACGCTTCGGCGACGAGCGGCCTCGACTCGTTGTGCAGCAGCACGCCCCCCGGCGCGATCATGGCGACGATGTTCGTGATCGCGAGCAGGAGATCGCGGTCGGAGAGATACGGAAACACATTCGTGATGATCGCCAGATCGAATCGCTCGTCGAGCCGATCGACGACGATGTCCGCGGTGGTCGCGTCGATGGCATCGGTCACGCCGGCACTGACCTGAATCGACTTACTCAGGTGTCCGGCGGCCGCGCGCGCGAGTCGCTGCTCGACACCAACCGATCGGCCGACGGCCGCGAAGTACTCGCGGTAATCGGCGGTGAAGCGCACACCGTCGCGTTCGGCGATGCTGCTGATGAGTGAGAGTCGCGGGCGCGTGCCGTGCGCCCGTGTCATCCAGTCCGTCACGCGCGGATTGATGTCGAGCGCGCGCACGCGCAGCGCGGCGCGATCGGCGAGCCCGAGCCCGACGAGCGCGTCGATGATGGCGAACGGCTGATAGCTCTGCGGATCGCCCACGTCGACGAGGCCGGTTCGCGGCGCGAGGTCCAGACCGGGCCCGACGACCAGCACACGGCGAACTCGCCGATCCGGTTCGAGCGCGTGAAGCGCCGCGAGCCCGAGATAGACGACGTAGCCCGCCTCGACCGACGTATCGGTGCTCAGTCCACGGCGCTGGTACGCGTCTCCGGCCGCCGCAAATTCCTTCTCGTAGAGGGATCGCATCGCGCGGGCGTACTGCTCGGAGAGCAGCCGCGGCAGGGGAGTTCCGCTCGCACGCTCCCGCTCGACGATCTCGCGGAAGTACGAGAGCCGTGCGTCATGCGCGCGATCGCGAAGCGCCGAGGTCAGCGCAGTGAATCGATCCTGCACGGGAGGCGGAATCGTCGCGTGTTGGGCGAATGCTTTCGCGCTCGTCGCCGGCTCGATGGGCGGAAGGTTTGTGAAAGCCGATGACTGCAGCGCGTAGTACATCAGGTGATCGAGATCGCCGTCACGCACGCGCTCCCGATCGCGCCGGCGCACGTCGGCGACGTACGCGCCAAACGACGCGTGGTCGATGCCGCGCGCGCCGAGCAGTGATTGCATCGGCGGCGCGAGGTCGGTCCAGGTGATCTCGTGAAGCGCCGGGGACGCGGACGCGTTGAGACCGAGCACGATGATCAGGATCCCCCGAGCAAACGGAGATGACGGAGGTAACGGATTCACACGGAGGAACGGAGAAACGGAGACGAACAGAAAAGACGTCGGTTGGGTTCGACGCGTCGAACACGATCTTCGTGCCTTCGTGCCTTCGTGGTTGCCTTCGATCGCGATCGCAGCGTGACCGAAGACCTCTGCGCGCCGTTCCTCCGTTTCTCTGTGTGCACCCGTTCCCCCCGTCCCCCTCCGTTTCCTGACCACTCAGAAGATCAACTTGATTCCCAGCTGCCCGTACCGCGGGAAGTTCGACTGCCGGACGACCGTCCGATCGATCGTGCCGAACAGTGAGTTGGTCGGGTTGTTCTCGTACTGGCGTTCGTCGTAGACCTCCTGATTCAGCAGGTTGTAGACCTCCGCGCGCAGCTGCAGGCGCACGCTGCTCGTGAGCGCCACCGTTTTCGAGAAATTCATGTCGAACTGATAAAACGGCGGCCGCCGGATCGCGTCGTCGCGGAAATTCGTGCCGGCTCGCGTGTAGTTGGGCCGGATGATGAAATTCGGCTCCGTGCAGCCCGCCGCGATTGAGTAGCTGAGCAACGTGACCACACCCGCGTTGTTCATCTGTCCGACGCAGTTCTGGACGGCTCGAATCACTTTCGGGTCGTTGAAGTTCACGTCTTTGATCGTCGCATCCTTCACGTAGAACACGTTCTGCGGCAATCCCCAGGGACGCCCGCTGTTGAAGAGCCACATGCCCGCGGCTTCCCAGCCGCCGGCGAGGGCCTGGACGAGCGGCCCGGCATTGGAGAGAAACTTCCGGTCGCGGCCGAACGGGAGCTGAAAGACGCCAGACATCGTGATGCGGTGCCGGCGATCGCTCTCGAACGGCGAGCGCTGTACGATGCGATCCGCTTCGACGATGAGCGGCTGGACGGTGTTGTTGCCGCCGATCTGGTTACCGCCGCCGTTCTCCTCGATCATCTTCGACCAGGTGTACGTCCCGGCGAGGCTGACGCCGCCCGACATCCGCTTGTTCACGACGAGCTGCGCCGAGTTGTACCAGATGCGGCCGTCGTTCCGATCGAGCATCGTGATCGAGCCGAATTGCGGGAACGGGCGGCTCAACTCGTACCGCGAGAGCGTCGGGCTCGTGAATCGTGCGGTCCCTTCGAAGCCGGGTACCTGATAGAACGGGTTGGCCAGGAGCTCGTTGCAGAACGCGGGATCGCCGCCGGCGCTCGGGTCGCACCGGTTGCGCAGCGCGACCGGCGGCTCGTTGACGCCGCCCCACTGGTTCTGCTCCTGCCGCGTGCGGCTCCCGACGTAGCCGATTTCAACCGTCGTCCGCCACGGCAGCTGCCGCTGCACACCAAGCGAGAACTGGTGCACATACGGGTTGATGAAGTCCGTGTTCGAGAACGTCGGACCGCGGCCGAGGAACGTCTGCAGGCCGAGCGACGATCCGGGCGCCTGCGAAATGCCCTGCGAGAACGGGCTCGACAGCGCGTAGGTCGGTGTGCGGCCGCCATCGAGCGACTCGATGAGCGGCGTCTGCACACCGAAGCCGTTGGACGCCGAGATGCTCACGACGTTGAGGTAATAGAGGCCGTAGCCTCCGCGCACCACCGTCTCGTCGTTCACCATGTACGCGAAGCCGACGCGCGGCTGGATGTTGTTCTTGTCGAACTGGTACGGATACGTCGGGTTGCCATTGACGTCGACGAAGCCAAGACCACCGCGGACCTGATACCCGGGGAACTGCTGCTGGTTGATTCGCGACGTCACGGGGTTGAGAGTCGTCGTGTCGAAGCCATAGTTCAGCCGGTCGTCGACCTCGAACACCGGCGTGTTGACGTCCCATCGAAAGCCGAGATTCAGCGTCAGCCGCTCGGTCACCTTCCAGTCGTCCTGCGTCCACGGCGCGTAGTAGTTCCACCGGAGCGTCGGATAGAAGTTGTTGTCGATCGCGCCGCCGCTCGCGGCACCGAGTAGGAACGAGGCGATTGAGTTGCCGTTCAGCGCCTCGGTCGTGTCGAAGACACGCTGGGTGAAGCGGCGATCGAAGCTCAGGACGAACAGGTTGCTGTTGATCTCGCGCGTGTACCAGCTCGATCGAAAGTCGAGGCCGCCACGGATATTGTGGCGCCCCTTGGTCCATGCGAAATTCGGCTGCACGCTGAACACCGTCGTCAACTCTTTGTTGCGCGTGTTGCGGCCGAGGTTCTGGTACTCGACCGTCCCGCCGCTCGTGAGGAAGTTGAGCCGCGGAAACACTTTGTTCGGCAGCTGATCGACGAGCGATTGCGGGAACCCGAGCTCGGCGGGGTTGAAGCTCAGCCCGGGATCCGAACGCGCCAGCTCGAGATAGCGGTTGATGCCGCTGCGCACGTTGAACACGAACGCGGCGTTGGTCGTGTGCACCCAGTCGCCGACACCTGTGTGGTTGATCCGCCAGAGCGGCAACTGGCCGTCCTGCGCCGGACCGTCGAGGATGCCGTTGGTCGAGCGCGTCTCGGTCCGCTTGTTGTACGCGTAGCGGAAAAACAGCTTCGTCTTCTCGCTGACGTTCTGATCCACCTTCGTCGCCATGTTGCTGAACGCGTCGCTCGCGAGGTTGGGCGCGAAGACGTAGTTGTTGCGCCACGGATCGCTGCCCGCCGGCGCGGCCGCGTTCGGCTGCAGGAAGTACTTCAGGAATTTCTGCGCCATCGGGTTGATGCGGTTGGCCGGAATCTGGTTGTTGGGGAAGGGATCGCGGACCCACTGTCCGTTCTCCAGGCGTCCGGTCGCCGGATCGTAAATCGTGATCAGCCGGCCCTGCACGTCGCGCAGGTTGCTGAAGTCGCCGCGCAGCTGCGCCGCGTCCGGCACGGTGAAGGTCGCCGGGTTCGGCGTCAGCTCCTTGTACCCCTCGTAGTTGAACATGAAGAACGTTTTGTCCTTGCCGTCGTACAGCCGGCCGAGCCGCACCGGGCCGTCGATCTCGAAGCCGTACTGATCCAGCTTGTGATTCGGCTTGGCCTGATTGTTCACTTTGAAGAAGTACTCGGTCGAATCGAAGGCCTTGCGCCGCGCGAACTCGTACACGGTCCCGTGCAGGTTGTTCGACCCGGATTTGAGCTGGACGTTGACCACGCCGCCGGCGGTCCGCCCGTACTGCGCGTCGTAGCTGTTGGTGACGATCTTGAACTCCTGCACGGCATCAACCGCCGGAACGTACGCGATGTTGTTGCCGCCCTGAATCGAGTTGTTCGGCGCGCCGTCGAGGAGGAACTCGTTGTTGCGGTTCTGGCCGCCGTTGATCGACCAGTCCGCGATCGCGCCGTTGTCGAACGGGCGCTGATAGATGGCCGGCCCGTTGTAGGTGATGCCCGGCGCCAGGTACGACAGCATGAACGGATTCCGCGCGTTGAGCGGCAGCTCGGTCACGCGCAGGTTATCGATCACCATCCCGCGATCGGCCTTCGAAATCTCCAGCAGCGGCGACTCTCCAGTCACCGTGACCGTCTCGGCCACCGACCCCAGCTGCAACGTGATGTTCAGCGCCATCGTCTGGCCCACTTCGAGCGGAACCGCGTCCTGCGCGTACTTCCGGAAGCCTTGGAGCTCGGCGCTGATGGTGTAGAGGCCCGGTCTGAGAAACGGCAGCGAGTACAGGCCTTCGGCGCTCGTCACGGCGGTCGCGACTTCGTTGGTGCGCGGGTTGGTCGCGCTGACGGTGACCCCTGGCATCGCGAGGCCGTCAGGATCGGTCACGCGACCGGTGATCGTGGCGCGGAATTCCTGGGCTGATGCGGTGTTGGCCGTGAGGCCGATCACGGTGAGGACCAGAACCATCCGAACGAGATGCAGGCGCATGCGCTGTCCCTCCAAAGATGTGGGGGTGCGAAGGGCCACGTACGTGGGAGGTGAGGGTACATGGAATGCCGCGGGAGTGACAACGTGTCAGACCAATTTCACGCGCGCGGGGCCCCACCCCCGCGCGCGCTCGCTCGCGCGTCCGCGCTCGCTCGGGCCGCCGGCGCTTTCTTGGCGCAGCAGATGATTACCCGCGCCGGCGAGCTCCGAGAATCTTTACGAACGATCGACTGCGAAGCTCATCGAGCGTCAGACCACTCATCGCGATCGCTTCCGGCTCCGTGATCGCGCCGCAGTTCATCGCGCGCAGGAAATAGTTCAACAGTCCCTGTCCCGTCGCCGCATCGTCGAACACGTCGCCGACGAGCGTCGCCTGCGCCGCCTTCTGGACGAAATTCTTCAGCCGCTCCGACGCCGCGTCGAGACCTTCGAGAAAGAACGCGAAGACCGACGCATACCGTGAAGGCAGCTGCGCGGGATGGAGATCCCATCCTTGATAGAACCCGGTCTCGAGCGAGTGGCGCACGTGCCGGGCGTGGAGTTGCCAGGCGCGGTGGACGACCTCGCGCGATCCGATCGGCATGACGTTGGTCGCACCGTCCGACAGCCACACGCCGCTGCCGGCAAGAGACACCTGCATGACATGCTTCGCGAAATCGCAAACTGGATGGAGCATGTGCTGGTGCGCCGCGGTGATGCCGCACGCGGCCGTGTAGTCGTACGTGCCGAAATGGGCGGCGACGATCCGCCCTCGGCCCTCCGCGATGAAGCGCGGCAGCGCGACGGTCCCGTCGATCGCGACGATCGACTGCGTGGTCTCGACCATCAGCTCGAAACGCAGCGTCCCCGCCTCGAGCTCGCGCCAGTACTCGAACCCTTCGCACGCCGACGCGAGCGCGGCCACCTGCTCGGGCGACGTGATCTTCGGCAGCGTGACGACGAAATTCGGCGGCAGGATCCCGTTCGATCGCTCGAGCAGCCGCGTGAGGAACATGTCGAACGTCCGCAAGCTGCGGCGCTTCAGCTCTTCGTTCAGTGGCTTGATGCGGATGCCGATCGACGGCGGCAGCGTTCCGCCGCTCAGCCCGAGCGCGACCTCGTTGGCGGCCGTCAACGCGAAGCCATCCTCTTCGTGATCGGGCCGATGGCCGAAGCCGTCCTCGAAATCGATGCGGAAGTCTTCGACCGGCTCACGCGTCAGCTTGTCGACGACGCGCGGATAGATGCGATCGGCGAGAGGCGGGTCGAGATCGAACACATGCGCGAGAGAAGGCGCGTCGGGCGCATGGTCGTGTAACGCTTTCAGCGCGGACGCGCCGAGCTTCTGCGCGATGTCCGCCTTGAAGAGATGCGCGCCGCCGTAGACCGTGTGGACGGGCTGACGATGGGATGAATCGCCCGGGAATTGTTCGGCGACGCGCACGTTCGCTTTGTCGAGCGTGTCGAGAAACACGCTCAGCGCGTTCTCGGGAATCGTCGTCTCGGCCCTGTCGACCATGACGCGGCCAGTATAATCTCCCGCAGTTGTACAATGTACATGTGAAGCGCTATACGAGCTCGCAGGTCCGGCAACGTCTCTCGGCCGTCCTCGATGCCGCAGAGCGGGGCGAGCACGTGGTCATCGAGCGACGCGGCGTGCGGTTCGCGCTCCGCGCCGAGCGCGCGAGCGACGCCCGGCCGCGTCGGCGTCGATCGCTCATTCAGTGGCTCGATCCCGCCGTCGCCGAAGGCCAATGGACGTGGACGTGGTCACCCCGCGGGCTGAAATTCAAAAGCCGGCTGAACAAGCGGTGATTCTTCTCGATACGCACGCGGCAATCTGGCTGCACACTCATCACGCTCGCGCGGCTCGTCTCGTCCGGCCGGGAAGGCCGTTGTACGTGTCGCCGGTCACGCTGCTCGAAATGCAGGTGCTCACCGAAGCCGGCCGCATGCGGCTGCGGCGCGGTTCGACGCCTCGCGACGTCTTCGCGGACCACCGGTGGGCCCAAGACGACCCGCCGTCGGGTGACTGGTTCGAAGCGGCGCTGGATGTCGGATGGACGCGCGACATATTCGACCGGCTGCTCGTCGCGCACGCGCGGTTACGCCGATGGCGCCTCGCCACGAGCGACGCGACGATCATCGAACATCTCAACGCGCACGAATACTTCGAGCTGTAGCGACCGTCTCCGTCTATCGCCTTTTTCTCGTCGGCGGCGTGTTTGATCCGCGACGCTGATCAAACACAAAGGACACAACGGACACAAAGGGAAGCGCCGCTACATCGAATCGAAAACCGCTCTAATCACGGTCCTCCATGCAAAAGCGTCGACGCGGCCCCCAACAGGGTCCGGCTAAAAGCCTGACATGACGGATGACCGTGACGGCGTGTGATTTCAGCTCAGGGCGAGCCGGGCGAGCAGACGAGGGTCCGGATGTCTGACGTCGAGACGGCGCAGGCCGACATCGCGCGCGATCGCCACCGCCTCGCGATACTCCGCTGACGTCAACCGGCGGTTGA
>MNEX01000201.1:15641-27398 GCA_001917905.1 Acidobacteria bacterium 13_1_40CM_65_14 | reverse complement strand
TAAACCGCAGCCAGAGGAGGTTCGCATGCGGTTCAAGCTGTCGGCCGTGTTGTTAGTTGTCGGCCTCGCGGCGATGCCGGTATCGGCTGAGGTCGTCCGCATCGACGTGCAGTCGCGGGCCGATCTCGTTGGCGGGCAACCCTTCGGTGCCGCCGGTCCGTACGAGAAGCTGTCTGGGAAGATCTTCTTCGCAGTCGATCCAAGTCTTCCCGCGAACCGCATCGTCACCGACATCGACAAGGCGCCGCGCAACGCCGCCGGGAAGGTCGAATTCTCCTCGGACTTCTTCCTCATCAAACCGAAGCGGATCGAGAAAGGCAACGGCGCGGTGCTCTACGAAGTCTCGAACCGCGGCGGCAAAGGGATGCTCGGCTTCTTCAATCACGCGACCGGCAGCGCCGATCCGACGACGCCGGCGGACATGGGCGACGGGTTCCTGATGAAACAGGGCTTCACCGTGCTGTGGGTCGGCTGGCAGTTCGACGTGCCGCAGCGCGCGGGGCTGATGCGTGTGTATACGCCGACGGCGACCGAGAACGGCCGGCCGATCCGCGGGCTCGTGCGCAGCGACTTCGTCGTCACCGAAAAGGAAGCCGATCATTCGCTCGCCGATCGCAATCACGCGGCGTACGTCGTCGTCGATCCCAACGATCCGAACAACGTGATGACGGTGCGTGATTCCGTCGAAGGCCCGCGTCGAATCGTCCCACGGAATCAGTGGAGCTTCGCGCGCGATGAGAGCGGCACGCGCGTGGCCGATACGACGCGCGTTTACATGGCGGCGAAGTTCGAGCCGAACAAGATCTACGAAGTCGTCTACACCGCGGAGAACCCGCCGCTCGTAGGACTCGGTCCTGCGGCGATCCGCGACGTCGTCTCGATGCTGAAGTACAAGTCAGCCGACGCGCTCTCGATTCCCGCCGGCGCCATCACACGCGCGACGGCGTTCGGCGTCTCGCAGAGCGGCCGCTTCCTTCGCAAGTATCTGTACGACGGCTTCAATCGGAGCGAGGACAATCGCAAGGTGTTCGACGGCGTCATCGCCCATGTCGCCGGCGCGGGCCGCGGCAGCTTCAACCATCGCTTCGCGCAGCCGTCTCGCGACGGACATCCGTACCTGAACTTCTTCTATCCGACCGATGTCTTCCCGTTTACCGACGTCGCGCAGAAGGATCCGGAGACCGGCGTGACCGACGGCCTCCTGACGCATCCTGGTTCGCCCGATCTGTTGCCGAAGATTTTCTACACGAACTCGGAGTACGAGTACTGGGGCCGTTCGGCGTCGCTCATTCACACGACGGTCGACGGCACCGGTGACGCGCCGCTGATGGACAACGTGCGGATCTATCTTCTGTCCGCGGGTCAGCATGGCCCGGCCGGATTCCCGCCGGCGCAGACGATCGGACAGCAGAAGAACAATCCGCTCGACTACCGCTGGGCGATGAAAGCGCTGCTCGTCGCGATGGATCGCTGGACCGCGATGGGCACGACACCGCCGCCGAGCCGCTATCCGCGCATTGCCGACGGCACGCTGGTCTCTCCGGAGAAGCTGCGATTCCCGAAGCTGGCCGGCGTCGCGACGACAACGACGACGCTGCGTGCGTATCGAGTGGATTACGGTCCGCGGTTCGCAACCGAAGGCGTCATCACCTTCGAGCCTCCGAAGATCGGCAAGGCATTTCCGATGCTCGTGCCGCAGGTCGATGCGGACGGCAACGGCATCGCCGGAATCAGAATGCCGGAGCTCGCGGTTCCGCTCGCGACCTACACCGGCTGGAATCTGTTCAACGACCGCTCGGGACCCACCAACGTGCTCTCGAGCATGCAGGGCTCGTACATTCCTCTGCCGCGCACCAGCGTGGAGCGAAAGCAGAAAAGCGATCCGCGCTCGTCGATCGAAGAGCGCTATCACGACAAGGACCAGTACATCGGCCAGGTATCCAAGGCGGCGCTCCAGTTGATCGCTCAGGGATACCTGCTGGCGGACGATCTCCCAGTGATCGTCAAGAACGCCGCCCGCCACTGGGACTACATCGCGTCGACCGCCAGTCCGTCGACGGCTCAGCGCTGAGCGATCAGTATCTGAACAGATACTGAAGCTTGGTGAAGAACGCCCGGTTCGTCCGCGTGTACGCGGTCGTCGGGAAGATGTCGGCGCTGATCTTGTCGCCCTGCTGCTGGTGGTCGTCGTAGCCGGCGAAGAACACCGTCCCGGCATTGATGCGATACGTCAGCAGCAGATTGACGGTCTTCGTCCGGTTCAGGCTGTTGTACTCGGTGATGTTGCGCGCCAACAGCCGCTCGGTGAACTGGTACGTCGTCAGCCCGCGGTAGATCTTCACGTCGAACACCTGCGTGTGATCGCGCAGATCGCGAAGGTTGCTGGTGAGGATATCGATCTGCGATTGCAGGCGCGAGAACGGGCGAACCGTGATGAAGAGGTTGGCGTTGCCGCCGCGGCCGAGGAACGGATCCTCCTCGACGTACCGGACTTGATGCCCGCCGCTGAAGAAGCCGCCGATTGAAATCCGCCGGCTCGTGTTGATGCTTCCGCCAAAGTACGCTCGCGTCTTCCTGAAGTTGATTCCGCTGTACCGCTCCATCTCGCGGTTCGCGCCCACACTCACGTTGATGTTCTTCGCAAGCTGCGCGTTCAAGCTCGCGTTGACCTGCTCGTCCTGCAGGACGCCGGCGTAGTCGTAGTTCCGCGTGTAATAGCCTCGCGGACCCCAGTTGACCACCCAGCCTTCGGGCCACCACGAGTACCCGCCGCTGATGTTGGTCTGCCGCATGTCCACGCGCCGCACGAACCCGACGTCAGTGCCGAAGTTCGGATGCACCTCCCAGTGTGAGATGCCGTAACTGAGGTTCCGGCCTTGTTTGCGGAAGCCGATGTCCACCATCGGTCCCGAGCGCCGTCCGTGCTCGGCATCGAACCGATCGGAGGCGATCATCTTGATGCCGAAGCGATGATTACGGCCGAAGCGGAACTGGCCGTCGACGCCGCCAACGCGGCTGTGCCCGTTCATGAACTCGCGATCCGTCGCGATGAGACCGACGTACGATTCCGAGAAGATGTCATAGCGTGCCCGGGCCAGGACGACGTGCGCCGAGTGACCGAACGCCGGATCGTTCCGATCGTCGGTCTTTCCAGGCGCCTCGTCGTCGGCCACCAGCACGCCGAGCATCGTCTTGCCCACTTTCCCGGTGAGCTTGGCGCCGAACCTCGGATCGACGATCATCCGCGTGTGGATGAAGGTGACCGGCCCAGGACTGTCGAAGATCTCCTGTCCTTCTAGGAAGAACGGCCGCAGCTCGGGATAGAACAACGGGAAGCGCTGGTTCACGTCGATCTGCGGACGGTCGGACTCGATCTGTGAGAAATCAGGGTTCAGCGTGAAGTCGGCCGTGAGATTCGACGTGATGCCGTACTTCACGTTCACGCCGGCTTCCGGACTCACATCGGCATTTCGAAACGTACCCGACGACGTGTCGAGCGTTCCCGACTTGATGGCGGTGAACGTCGGCATGATCTCGAAATTGCGGCTCGTCGACAGATCGGTCATGCCCTGGAGCACGCCCATCTGACGGATGAAGCCCATGATGTCGCGTGACACCGGCGCCCAGACGACGCTCTCGTTCTTGCTTTCGATGTCGCGCTGGATCTGGAACCCCCAGCGATGCACCTCGTCCCTGCCCTTGCCTGGATAGCGCAGGCTCTTGAACGGAATGCTCATCTCCGCCACCCAGCCATCGGCGACGAGCCTGCCAGCGGAGTAAAAGAGCGCATCCCACGATGGATCTTGTCCGTCGTTTTGCTGGCCGCCGCCTCCGCGCTGGCCGCCCCCGCCGCCACCACCTCCGCCGCCGCCACCGCCACCGCCACCGCCCCACCGGCTTGAGGACTGCTGCCCATCATCGAGTCGGACTGGACGCCGTACGCGTTGACGGCGAAGACGTATGCGCGCTGATGGTCGAGAAACGGATCGAAAAAGATTGAGACGATGTCGTCGCGCACGGCCTTGTCGCGGTCGGCCCGGTTCGCGCGGATCTGCCGGGGATCTGAATAGCGTGCGTAAATGCCGAAGTAGAGGTTGCGGCTGTCGTAGGCGATCGACACTTCAGTCTGCTCGGTCGCGGGCGCACCTTCGACCGGCCGCTGCTGCGTGAAGGATGTAATGTGCGCGGCCGTCTTCCACAGCGCATCATCGAGATTTCCATCGATCACCGGCGGCGTGTTCGTGCGGGCCGCCGTCACGTTGGGCCGCCCATTCAGGTCGGTGTCGGAGGCGGGGTCGGTGGGGTTGCCGCCAATGATCACTGTCCCGGGCGCTGCCGTCTGCGCGGCGACGATGCACGGGCGTGTCACCGGCCGGACGAGTGAGACCTGACCGCAACCCACGAGCAGCGCGAGGAGTGACACCATCTGGACCGGGCGATCTTAGCCGGGTTCCGTTCGCGTGCGTTCAGCTTTTCCCGATGACCATCGTTGACAGTTGTGCGGCTGCGGTCTACCTTCGTCCGTCTTCTTCGAATTGGAGTGTGAGATGTCGCGCGCTGATTTTTTCTGCATCCGAAGGCTGGCTGTCATTGGCGCTGCCGTGCTGGCATGTCTCAGCGGCCCGGGATCGGCCGGCGCCCAGGTCGTCACCGGCACCGTCGAAGGGCGCGTCAAGGACGCGCAGAGCGGCGTATTGCCCGGTGTCACCATTACCGCCGTCAACACTGCGACGGCGGCCTCCTTCGTCGTCGCCACGACGAGCGAAGGGCTGTACCGCATTCCCTACCTCCCATCGGGGACGTACGACATTCGCGCGGACCTCAGCGGTTTTCGGACCGAGACCAAAGCCGGCGTCGTCGTGCGCGTGAACGACAGCGTGGTCATCGATTTCGATCTCAGCGTCGCGCCCGTGTCCGAAACCATCACCGTGCAGGCCGCGCCGTCGTCGGTGCAGCTCACGCGATCGGAGCTCAAACGGACCTATGACGAAACCGCGTTGAAAGAGATTCCGATTGGGACGGCCGACGCGACCGGCCGGAATGTGTACGGCATCGCCACGAAAGCGCCCGGCGTGACCACGCCCGGCGGACGGTTCGGCCGCGCGTTTCTCGGATCGGGCGGCGGCAACGTCGTGGCCAACGGCACGACGGCGCGATCGACCAACTACGAGCTCGACGGCATCTCCAACATCGATCCCGAGGACAACGATTACCGCACGCCGGTCAGCGTCGAGTCCGTTCGAGAGTTCGAGGTCCTGACCGCCAACTACAACGCCGAGTTCGGCCGCGCCGGCGGCGCGCAGGTACGGGCCATCAGCAAGTCGGGCACCAATCTGTTTCACGGATCGGCGTTCGAGTACTTCTACGACAATCAGCGATTCCAGTCAGAGGCCACCGAGGTGCAGCCGCGCAAGTGCACGGCGGATCAGATCGCGGGCCTCGCGACCGCGCCTGCGGGCGGCTGCTTCGGCGAGTTCCGCACGAACCTGTACGGCGCGACCGCCGGTGGTCCCGCCATCCATGATCGCGTGTTCTACTTCGGGATGTTCGAGAACAACGTTCGCCGGGGCACGAACTCGTCTACCGGGACGGTGCCGCTGCCAACCGAGCGGACGGTGAACACTGGATCGGCGCGCGGCGATCAGATCATCAACGAGTGGCTCGCGCTCTACCCGATGCCGAACCGGCCGGCGATCAATCCGCGGCGGTATCAAACGAACGTGCCGTTCACCTATGACACGCCGAACGTGTTCGGACGAATCGATTACAACCGGAGCAACAGCACGCGGCTGATGGGCCGCTACGATTTCCGGAATCAGGATTACAAGATCACCCGCATCTTCCGCGGCAACGGCGGCGACATCGTCGATCGCGCGCACACCGGCGGGGCCGTGCTGACGCGGATTTTCTCGCCGACGACGCTTGGCGAGTTCCGGTTCGGATACGCGTACCGGCGCGTCGAGCTGCCGACCGAGCAAGGCTTCGAGACCTTTCCGACGGTCACGATCACGGGCTTCGGCACGCTGGGGCCGCAGTCGCTGCAGTACCCGATCTCGCGGCGGCTCTACGACGTCCAGGCGGCAGGATCGGTTGCCCACAGCCGCGGACGGCACGCGTACAAGATCGGCTACGACCTCCACCGGACGTTCAACAACGGCGTGCAGAGCGACTACGTGCGCGGCCTCATCTCCTTCGGCGTCGGGTACGGCCGCGGCAGCATCGACAATTTCCTGGCGGGAACGCCGACGTCGTACACGCTGACGATCGGCGATCCGCAGCGCGACTTCCGCGTGTGGGACCTTGGGCTCTTCGCGCAGGATGACATCCGGCTGCAGCGCAACCTGACGCTCAACCTCGGCCTCCGCGTCGAATCGCTGACCGAGTGGAAAGAGAAGAATGGCCTGACCAACTTCGGGTATGACGGCGATCTGTTCAAGCCGGCGCCGCGTGTCGGCGCGGTCTGGGACGTCAAGGGTGACGGTGGCTGGGTCGTGCGCGGCGCGTACGGCCTGTCCTTCGATCGCGTAAACTTTTTCTTCCTGCGGTCGTTGCAGTTC
Source organism: Acidobacteria bacterium 13_1_40CM_65_14 (assembly GCA_001917905.1). Lineage (GTDB taxonomy): Bacteria > Acidobacteriota > Vicinamibacteria > Vicinamibacterales > CAVVIG01 > QHWF01. The sequence goes on along the minus strand of MNEX01000201.1, from coordinate 20,841 downwards.
CAGGAGCCGCAGATCCGAACCATCACGCTGCTGCCGACGACGGATCCGCTGCGCGTCGAAACGCTCGGACCAAATGCCGGCCAGGTGCAGTCCGGTCCGGTGGCGAAGAGCGAAGTCGATCCCGACTTCCATCTCGGCCACGTGCATACGTGGAACGCGACGGTCGAGCGGCGCGTCGGCCGCTCATCGTCGGTTCGCGCGTCGTACGTCGGTACCGCGTCGCGAGACGTGCCGGCCACGCTCATCCTGAACCGCGCGGTCCCGGCGTCTGATGCCACGTTCGCTAATCGGCAGGCGCGCCGGCCCAATCCTGCGTTCAGCGGCATCAGCCGTCTCGCAAACGCGTCGGAAGGAAACTACAAGGGGCTGCAGGTGAGCTTCGACCGCCGGTTTGCCGCCGGCCTGCAGTTCCAGGCGTCGTACACGCTGTCGGAGGCGCTCGACATGGCCTCGGATCCGGGCTTTGGCAGCGGCGACAACTACATTTCGATGAACGAGGCCGCGGATCGCACGTTCGTGGTCGATCGGGCACGGGGGATGGAGCTTCGTCGCGCCGATCTCTACGGCCCGTCGCGCTTCGACATGCGCCACGTCGCGAGCGTGACCGGCTCGTACGAGCTGCCGTGGAAGCGGCGGCCGGGAGTCGTGGGCGCGATCGTGAGCGATTGGTCGGTGTCGGCGTCGGCGCAGTACCGCGACGGCGTGCCGTTCACGATCCTGTGCAGCGCGAACGGCGGCGACTGCAACCTTGACGGCTCAGGGCAGGACCGCGCGAACATGTCCGATGCCGGCGTGCTCGGGACGCAGATCGACGGCTATCCGAGCACGCCAGCCGACACCGCGCGGATCTATATCCCGATTGGCGCGTTCGATCAGACCACGTGCCGTCAGGCCGGGGCGACCGCCAACTGCGTCGACGTCGGCGGCGGCAGCACGCAGCCGCGCAACACGTTCCGCTACGACGATTCGTTTTCGGCGGACTTCGCGCTGGTCCGATCCATTCCCACGATTGGGAGCCAGCGCGCGCAGGTGCGGCTCGAAGTGTTCAATCTGTTCAACAACCACTACGCCCAAACGCCGACGGTGTCGTTCGCGCTGCCCGACAACTTCGGCCGCGTCTTCGGCACCAACGGCAATCGAAGCTGGCAGATTGGCGTGCGCTACGACTGGTAGGACAGCGCCAACTGGGGAGTGGAGTTTCGAAACCAGAACGGCTTAAGGCTTCGGACCGAACACTTCATCGACACTCAACATGCGAATGTTTCCGAGATTCAACAGCCGGATCTGCGGCTCGATCTGCTGGCGGTCGCCGACCACGACGACCACGAAGCGGCCGGGTTGAATGTATTTCTGCGCGACGCGCTGCACGTCGGCGGCGGTTACGACCTGAATGTTCTGGACATACTTGGAAAAGTAGTCGTCCGGCAGTTTGTAGACGAGCGCGTCTTCCAGGCGGCGCGAGACGTCGCTCGTCGTCTCGAACCCGCCCGGAAAGCGGAGCGCGACGTAGTTCTTGGCGCGTGCGAGCTCGTCGGGCGGAATCGGCTTCAGAATCGCGTCGAGCTCGTTGAAAAACTCCTTGAGTGCGTCGCCGGTCTTGTCGGTCTGCACGCCGGCGCCCGTCGAGAACGGACCGGCGGAGGCGCGCATGTCAAATGAGGAAGAGGCGCCGTACGTGTACCCGTGCTTCTCGCGCAGGTTCATGTTCAGGCGCGAGCTGAACGACCCGCCGAGGATCGTGTTCAACACGAGCAGCGGAAAATAGTCCGGCGTCGATCGCGGGACGCCGATCCAGCCGATGCGAATCTGCGTCTGCGGCGCGCCGGGTTTGTCGATCAGAATCACTTCGCGCGCGGCCGGCTGCTCGACCGGCGGCAGCTGCTGCGCGGCGGCGGGTGCGGCCGACGGCGGCTTCCACGATCCGAAGTTCGATTCGAGCATCGGGACCACCTTGTCCGCGGTGACGTCGCCGACGGCGATGAGCGCGGCGTTGTTCGGACGACACGCCGCCGCGTAGAACGCGCGGAGATCGTCGACCGTGAACGCCTTCAGCGTTTCCGCCGTGCCGAAGCCCGGTGTCCCATAGCGATGGCCGCGTCCGTACAGCACGCGCGAGAAACCGGCGGACGCGATGGCCGCGGGATCGTCGCGTGACTGAATGATGTTCGTCAGCCGCTCCTGACGCTGCCGCTCGAGCTCGTCCTTCGGGAACGTCGGCCGCAGCGCGACGTCGGCCATCAACGGCAGCGCGTCGGCGAGCCGCGCAACCGGGACGTGCAGCCGCACGGCGAGCGAGTCGGTCGCGGCGCCGGTACTGAGATCGGCGCCGAGATAATCGATTGCATCGGCCACTTCGAGCGCCGATCGCGATCCCGCGCCTTCTTCGAGCATCGCCGCCGTCAGGCTCGCGATGCCGAACTTGCCCGCAGGATCCGCCGCGGTTCCGCTCAACACAACGAGGTTCACGTGCGCGACGGGGACTTTGTGCAGCTCGACGATCCACACCGGCAGACCGTTCGAGAGCTGCCGCTTCTGAATCTGCGGCAGGGTCAGCGGTGGCGGTGGGCCTGGCTCCGGCGGCCGGCTGCGGTCGGGGGCCTGCTGCGCGACGAGCGCGACGGCCAGCGAAAAGCAACCGCCGAGCATGCCGAGCACGCGGAGAAAACTTTTCTCTGCGGTCTTTGCGCGCTCGGCGGTTGACGTCCGGAGGCACGAAAACGCGAAAACGCGAAAACACGAAACCAAATCAGCTTTCGTGGTTTCGTGGTTTCGTGCTTTCGTGGCAAACAGCGGTCGAAGAGATCGGATCACTGTTTCTTCTCCGGTTCGACGGTGAGCTCCACGCGTTTGTCGAGCGGCAGGAATTGCGCGGCGGCCGCGCGGACGTCCGACGGCGACTGCGCGCGATAGCGGGCGAGGTCTTCGTTGAACCAGTCCGGATCGCCGGTGAACGTGAAGTACGCGTTCAGCTGATCGCCCTTGCCGCCGAAGCCGCCGGTGCGCTCCATGCGGTTGTAGAACGACGCTTCAATCTGATTGATCGATCGCTCCAGCTCGTGCGAGGTCGGCTCGGTGGTCTGCAGCTTCCCCAGCTCCTCGTCGATTACCTTCTTCAGCTCGTCGACGGTGTGGCCCGGACGCGGCGTCGCGACGATCTGAAACGCGGACGCCAGTTGCTGTGATTGCTGGAACGCACTCACATCCTGCGCAATCTGCAGGTCGTACACGAGCCGCTTGTACAATCGCGAGTTCTTGCCGCCGGCGAGCGTGTCGGCCACGAGATCGAGCGCCGCGTCGGCCGGTGCGAAGTGCGCCGGCGTCACCCAGGCGAGATAGAGCCGCGGCAGCTGCACGCGATCGGTGATCGTCTTCTTCTGCACGCCGGTGAGCGCCACGCCCGGCATCGTCATCGGCTCGGGCGCCGGTCCCGGCTTCACGTCGCCGAACCATTTCTCGACGAGCTGACGCGTCTTCGCCGAGTCGATGTCGCCCGCCACCACGAGACTGGCGTTCGACGGCGTGTAGTACTTTTTGAAGAACGCGACGACGTCCTCGTAGCTGGCAGCGGTGAGGTCCTGCATGTAGCCGATGACCGGCCAGTGGTACGGGTGGCCCTCGGGAAACAGCATCGCCCCGAGCACTTCGTCGGCGACGCCGTACGGGCGGTTCTCGATGCTCTGGCGGCGCTCGTTCTTCACCACGTCGCGCTGCGCGTCGACGACCTGCGGCGACATCGTGTCGAGCAGGTACCCCATGCGATCCGATTCGAGGAACAGCGCGAGCTCGAGCGAGTTCGACGGGACGTTGATGTAGTAGTTGGTTCGATCGTTCTCGGTCGATCCGTTGTTCTCGCCGCCGGCCCGCTCGAGCCACTCGTCGAACTCGCCGGGCTTCACGTGACCCGATCCCATGAACATCAGGTGCTCGAAGAGATGCGCGAAGCCGGTGCGGCCCGGCCGCTCGCGCGCCGAGCCGACGTGGTACCACATGTTGACGGTGGCGATGGGCACGCTGTGATCCTCGTGAAGAATCACGGTGAGACCGTTCGGCAGTCTGAACTCTGTGTATTTGACGTTGATCTTGGAGGCGGGCATTGAGCCCGCCTCGGGCATCGAGCCCGCTGGAATCAACGCCGTTTGCGCCAGCACGGGCGGCGCAAGCACGAGCATGAAGAGCAGAGCAGCGCGTTTCATGAGATCGATTCTACGCTGAGGGAACACCAAGGACACCAAGGACACAAAGAGTGCGTTTCAAAATTACCTCGCCACCACATTTTTCCTCCGCGTCCTTTGTGTCCTCCGTGTCCATTGTGTTGAAATAAGCGCGTGTCAAACCCGGCCGTGCTTGTCGGCGTCATCATGGGCAGCAAGTCCGACTGGGACACGATGAAAGAAGCGGATGAGATGCTCACGCGCTTCGGCGTGCCGCACGAGTGCAAGGTCGTGTCGGCGCATCGCACGCCGACCGAGATGGCGGAGTACGCGTGGGCGGCGGCCGGCCGCGGCATCGAAGTGATCATCGCCGGCGCCGGCGGCGCCGCGCATCTGCCCGGCATGATCGCGTCGCATACGGTCGTTCCGGTCATCGGCGTGCCCGTGCAGAGCGCCGCGCTGAACGGACTCGATTCGCTGCTGTCGATCGTGCAGATGCCGCGCGGTGTTCCGGTCGCGACCGTGGCCATCGGCGCATCAGGCGCCGCGAACGCCGGACTGCTCGCGGTCGCCATTCTCGCGACGTCGCGCCCCGACCTCCGCGCGAAACTGCAGGCCTATCGCGATGAGCTGGCCGCTGATGTACGACGGTCTCAGATTGCGGATTGAGGATTGAGGATTGCGGATTTATTGTGGATTGACGAGATTGACAACGAGCAGTCGCGGATGAATCCGCAATCGCCCGTGAAATCGCCAATCGCCAATAGATCCGCATTCCGCAATCCTCAATCCGCAATGTCACCGATTCTCCCAGGTTCCACCATCGGCGTGCTCGGCGGAGGCCAACTCGGCCGCATGTTCGCGATGGCGGCGCGGCGTCTCGGCTATCGCGTCCACACGCTTGCGCCCGAGCACGACACACCGACAGGCCAGATCGCCGACGTCGAAGTCGTCGCGCCGTACGACGATGTTGAGGCGGTGCGCGCGCTTGCCAAAGGCGTCGACGTGGTGACGTTCGAGTTCGAGAACGTGTCGGCCGCGGCCGCGGC
>MNEX01000201.1:9440-15507 GCA_001917905.1 Acidobacteria bacterium 13_1_40CM_65_14 | reverse complement strand
TCGCACGACCCGACGAGGCTGTTGCGGCGTGGGAGGCGCTGGGCCGGCGCGAAGCGATCCTCGAAGCGTTTCTCGATCTCGACAAAGAGATCTCGGTCATCGGCGCGCGCGGCGTCGGCGGTGAGTGGTCGCACTTCGGCGCGATCGAGAACGCGCATCATCGCCACATCCTCGACGTGTCGGTGTCGCCGGCCGACGTGCCACCGGCGACAGCCACGCTCGCCATCGATGTCACGCGCCGCGTGATGGAGGCGCTCGAGTTCGTCGGCCTGCTGTGCGTGGAGTTCTTCGTCACGCGCGACGGCCGGTTGGTGGTCAACGAGCTGGCACCTCGTCCGCACAATTCCGGTCACCTGACGTTCGACGCCTGCCGCACCAGTCAATTCGAGCAGCAGCTCCGCGCCATCTGCGGCCTGCCGCTCGGGTCGACCGAGCAGCTGCAGCCGGCGGCGATGGCGAACCTCCTGGGTGACTTGTGGGAAGCCGGGGAGCCAGATTGGGCTGCCGCGTTGCGATTCCCGACGGTGAAGCTGCATCTCTACGGGAAGGTTAATCCGCGGCCGGGCCGAAAAATGGGCCACATCACGGCGCTTTCGGCCACGCGCGAGGAAGCAAAATCGTTAGTCATCCGCGCGCGGGAGGCGCTCACGAAGCGGACCTGATATTGCTTCCTGACGAGGCATGTTGCGTGGGCTCTGCCGTAGCCTGTTAGTGCCTGTCGCCGCCGCACTGGTGATCGCCGGCGCGAACGCGGCGGGACCGGCGAAATCGACGGCGTCTCCAGGGGGCACGCCCATCCTGCAACGGTTCCTCACCATTCACGATCCCGATCCGACCGAGTTCCGCGTGATGCGTCGCGTCGACGCGCGAAGCGAGCACTTCGGCCAGAGCGCCTGGATGGATGTCTGGACCGAAGCCGATCGCGGCGGCTTCCGCTACCGTATCGTCAGCGAGGGCGGATCCGAGTACATCCGGTCGAAGGTGTTTCGCGCCTCGCTCGAGACCGAGCGGAAGATGTGGGCCGATGGCTCTCCGGCGCGCGCCGCGCTGACGCTCGCCAACTACGAGTTCGAAGACGCCGGCGTGCAGCCCGATGGCCTGACGTCGCTGACGCTCAAGCCGCGCCGCAAGGGCGAGCTCCTCATCGACGGGTCCATCTTCGTCAATCCAGACGATGGCGACCTGGTCCGTCTCGAGGGCCGATTAGTGAAAGCGCCGTCGTTCTGGACGCGCCGCGTCGAGATCGTGCGCTGGTACAAGCGGTTCGCCGGCGTGCGCATGCCCGTGGCGCTCGAGTCGGTGGCACACATTCTCATCGCCGGCAAGTCCACGTTTCGCGTGACCTACGACTACGAGACCGTCAACGGCCAGCGGTTCGGATCCCCAGGCCCTCGCGCTCAGCAGACCGACGCCAGTCCCAAGTAAGATGTCCGCATCCAGCGGCATCTGATTTCATCCATACCAGTACGAGATCATCAACGGTCGCCGCGTCGGCGATCTAGCGGACCGTCCGACTTTCCTCCGTGTCCTCTGTGGTGGAGAGTTCATCCTCGGATCGTTACTTGATCGCTACACTCAACAACTCGAACACCTTCGTGTCGGCGCTGAGGTACGCGTGCGGCATCTCGCGCGGCAGGAACTGCACGAACCCGGGCTCGCGCGCGCCGCTGGTCTTGTCCGATCCGATCAGAATCTCGACACGTCCGGCGGTCACCTGCACCGTGAGCAGATCGTTCGGGTGCGTGTGCACCGGCTCACGACTCCCAGGGCCGAACTGAACGCGGACCACGCGCGTGTCGGCGTTGTCGATGAGCGTCGTGCGCGTGATGCCGGGCGGCGCGTCGGTCGGCGGCGCGGCAGGCGCGGCCGCGCGCGTCGGCTTGATCGTGATCGCGATCTGCTCCCACGGCGCGGTCCCCGTGTTGATCGCCGCGTGTGGCACGCTGGCCGGCACGAACCATACGGTCCCAGCCTCGCGCCGCGCGCGCGAACGATCGGCGCCGAGCGTCATGTCAACCTCGCCGGCTGTGAGCTGGACGACGACCGCCGAGAACGGATGTGTGTGGCTTGTCTCGCCTTTGCCGGCTTCGTAGCCGAGGCGCGCGACGAGAACCGTCGCGTTGTCCATGAGCACCGTGCGCGTGATCCCTGGCGGCGGCGACTGCTGTCGCGCGGGCCTTTCCGCCTTCGCATAAAGCTTCGGCGGACCACCGTAGCCTTGGCGGAGGTGGTCAGGCCCGCGATGTGGCGGGGCTGAAAGCGCCCTACTACGTCCCCGCGCGACACCAAACATCATGAGCGTTATCGCGACGACGATGAGGGCGCGCGTCATGCACGTGAATCCATCATCCGCAGCGCGATCGCGAAGAGCAGGAATCCGACGGCGCCGCGCCAGTAGCCCACCGGCTCGAGCAGAAACACCTGATGGCGGAACGCGATCGTCGCGCCGACGGTGAACGCGAGCGCCGCCAGGCCAATCAGCAGCCAGCAGAGAGTGCGCATGGCGCGGATTATAACGGCTTGGAGAGAAGCAGAACCCGCCACCCCTCAGTCTCAAATCTCGAGTTGAGACTTGACCCTCGAGGTATGGCGGATTCTGCAAGACGCAGCAGAATGCGTCTTGGGGGGAGCGTTTTAGTCGTTAGTCATTGGTCGTTGGTCATTGGTCGTTAGTCGTCAGTCGCTGGTCGTCAGTCGTTGTCGTCGGTCTTCACTAACAGCCGTAGCCGTACGGATCGGGACAGGGCGCCGGGTCCGGCGCCTTCGCGGCGTTGATGCTGCCCACCATCGACGTGTGCAGCGTGCAATGGAAGTTCGTCGGGTTCGTGTTCCTGAGCGTCCAGCCCCGGCTGGTCGCGCCCGGAATGACGTCGCCGAGATCCGCGGACCCATCGTCGAGCACGATGTGATGCATCGCCGAATCGTTGTTCCTGAACCACACCGTGTCGCCCGAATTGGCCGCCACCGGGTTCGGACGGTACGCCTGATTGCCAATCGAGCCCACGATGTTGACGGTCACCGAGCTGGGCGTGGGAGCCGGCGCCGGGGCGGGCGTCGGAGTCGGCGCCGACGGCGCGCTGCTGCCGCCGCAGCTCCAGAGAGCCAGAGCGCCAACGATGGCGAAGCCGGCGCCGAAAAGAAATGGCGATCGCATTGCCTGATGGTCCTCCTCCGTGAAATGGCTGGTCAGTGGAGGACAAGAGCAAGCGCGATACCAGACAGATGTCATTGATGTCAACGACATGCAGCCCGTTGTATTACAGCGCCCGTAAAGGGTTACGGAGATCGTTCAGGACGCCGCAGCGAACACGGTAGAACGCAAAGAGCGCAGAGCACGCAAAGACACACTTTTTCTCAGCGAAAGAAATCGAACGCGTGTTACCTCATCAAAGCCCAGTTGTTTCTTTGCGGCCTTCGCGGCCTTTGCGTTCTTCGTTGTGGGCGACGTGCTGAACCGTCTTTTGAACCAATCGCAAAAACGCGCAAATGGTTCTTTCGAGATGCTCTCGCGGCGTGTCTTCTTCCTTGCAGTGCGACAGGCCGTTCGACGAGTACGCGAACATCATGACGACCGGCATGTGCGGCACCATCTCAGCCGCGTCGTGCAGCGGACCTGACGGCAGCCGCGGCGCCTCGCCTGTTTCCTCACGCACCGCGTCTTCACACAACTGCACGAGCGCGGGGTCGAACGGACGCGGATTGATCTTCCACAGGTCGCGCCACTCGACGGCGACGTTGTTGTCGCGCGCAGCGCGATCCGACGCGTCATGCGCATCGCGCAGCATGGCGGCGAGCACGTGCGGATCGAGCGCGCGCTGATCGAGTGAAATCTCGCACACGCCCGGCACCGCCGTCACAATCTTCGGTTCGACGTTGACGATGCCCACGGTGCAGACGACGCCAGCGCCAGGCTTCGAGTGGCGCTTCGCGATCTCGCGGCACTCGAGCGCCGTCTGCGCGGCAGCGAGAAACGCGTCGCGCCGCATCGGAATCGGCGTCGATCCGGAATGCGCCGCCTGACCCGTGAAGCGCAGCATGTGGCGCTCGACGCCGAACGTGCCGAGCACCACGCCGGTCGACTTCTGCATCGATTCGAGCACCGGTCCCTGCTCGATGTGGAGCTCGAGGTAGGCGCCCGCGTCGATCGTCTTCAGCGCGCGATGCGCATCGAGCATCTGGTCGAGCACGACGCCGTTTTCCGCGAGCGCGTCGACGAGCCGCGTGCCCTGCCGATCCTTCAACTCGCGGACGTCGTCGATCTTCAGGCTGCCCGCCGCCGCCGCCGATCCGAGCAGGCTGCGCCCGAACCGCGCGCCTTCTTCGTCGGCCCAATCCACGAGCTTCAGCGTGACCGGCGGCTGCGTGGCGACGTGCATCCGCAGCGCCTCGAGCGCCGCCATCACGCCGAGGGCTCCGTCGAGCCAGCCGCCGTTCGGAACCGAATCCAGATGACTGCCGACGATGACCGTCTTCGGCGATGTGCCGGGGAGCGTGACCCAATTGTTGCCGGCCGCATCCGTGTCGACGCGCAGCCCGAGCTCCGCGACCTTGCCGCGAAACCACTCGCGCGCGTCGCGCCACACTGGTCCCCACGCCAGGCGCTGCGCGCCGTCGGCCGTTCCCGTGCGCGACGCGAGCTCACGCAATTCCGCAATGACTCGTTGTGCGTTCATTGTTTTATGCTCAGCACCGCCTAGCCCAGTCCAAATGCAACCACGAAACCACGAAACCACGAAACCACGAAACCACGAAACCACGAAACCACGAAAAACGCTTTGTACAAAAGCGTCCTCGTGGCTTCGTTTTTTTCGTGTTTTCGTGTTTTCGTGTTTTCGTGTTTTCGTGGTGCTGTTGGGTCTCACGCGGCGAACAGTATACTCACCGCCACGAGGGTGTTTATGACGGTTCAACGAATTCTGTTCGCGCTCGTCATCGTCGCGATCTCAGCGTGCGATGCGGGTGCTCAAACCCAACGCATCACACTTCGCGCGACGTCCGCGTTCGACGGCAAGGGCCGCACGATCCCCGATGTCACGATCGTCGTCGCGGACGGCAAGATCGCCGATGTCCGCAGCGGCGAAGCTGTGGCCGCGACCTACGATCTGCGTGGGCTGACGATCCTGCCCGGCTTGATCGACACGCACGTGCATCTCGACACGCACTTCGGCAAAAACGGCCGCGCGACGAGCCAGGGCGAAACGCCCGCGCAGTCGATCTTGTACGAAGCCGAAAACGCCTACGTCACGCTGATGGCCGGCTTCACGACGGTGCAGAGCATCGGATCGCCATCTGACGTCGAGGTCCGCGCGGCGATCGCCCGCGGCGTGATGCCGGGCCCGCGTCTCCTGACCTCCATCCGGCCCATCAATGAGAACACGGGAACGCCGGATCAAATCCGCGCGTTCGTCCGGAAGGTGAAGGCCGACGGCGCGGATCTCGTGAAGCTGTTCGCGTCGAAGAGCAGCCGCGAAGGCGGCGGTCAGACAATGACCGACGAGCAGGTCGCCGCCGCGTGCGGGGAAGCAAAGACCCTGGGACTGCGCACCTGGGTGCACGCGCACAGCCCGAGCTCGATTCGCGCGGCGGTCAACGGCGGATGCACGGTCGTGACGCACGGTAGCCAGGCGACGAATGCCGGGCTGCAGCTGATGGCGTCGCACGGCGTGTACTTCGAGCCGAACATCGGCCTCGTGTCCCAGAACTACCTCGAGAACCGCAGCCGCTACTTCGGCATCGGCAACTTCGACGACCAGGGCTTCGCGTTCACCGAAAAGGGCATCCCGATGAAGCTCGAGATGTTCAAGAACGCGCTGAAGGTGAGCGGGCTGAAGCTGCTGATGGGAACCGACGCCGGCGCCGGTGCGCACGGCCGCAGCGCGGAAGAAATCATCTATCGCGTGCAGATCGCGGGTCAGCGCGCCGCCGACGCGCTGGCCGGCGCCACCTCGCTCAACGCGCAGTCGATCGAGTTGGACAATCGCATCGGCGCCATCGCCGCCGGGATGGACGCCGATCTCATCGCCGTCGACGGCGATCCGCTCAAAGACATCACGGCGCTGCGCCGCGT
>MNEX01000201.1:0-9314 GCA_001917905.1 Acidobacteria bacterium 13_1_40CM_65_14 | reverse complement strand
GCTCGCGCGCCGCGCCGGCAGGAACGCGGCAAGCGCCGCGACCGCCATCATCACGACGGCAGACGAAGCGAGGATCCGTGGATCGGTGGCGGAGACGCCGACGACCAGCGCCTGAATGAAGCGCGAGGCGGCGAGCGCCGCCAGCACGCCGGCGACGGCGCCGATCGCCGCGAGTCGCACGCCTTCACCCAGCACGAGACGGATCACGCGGCGCGCGTCGGCACCAAGCGCGAGCCGCACGCCGATCTCGCGCATGCGCGACGACACCGAGTACGACAACACGCCGTAGACGCCGATGGCCGCGAGCAGCAGCGCGGCGGCCGCGAATGCCGTCAGCAGCACCGCGTTGAAGCGCGGCCGCGCGACGGCGGCGGAGATCCGATCCTCGAGCGTCATCGCGTCGTAGATCGGCAGCGAGGGATCGACGGAGGCGACCGCCTTCCGCATCGCCGGCAGCAGCGCTGTCGCCGTGCCGCGCGATTTCACGATCACCATCGTGTCGGGATACGCGAACTGCAGATACGACGTGTAGAAGTCGGCGCGACTGGACGTGTCCTCGTCGACGTCCTGATACTTCACGTCGCCGACGACGCCGACGATGTCGACGGCATGCGCGGGATCGGAAAACGGCCCCGTCGTCGTGCCGAACCAGACGCGCTTGCCGATGGGACTTTCGCCCGGCCAGAAGCGGCGCGCGCCGGTTTCGTTCACGACGGCGACCGGCGGCGTGCCGGCGCGATCGGCGGGCGTGAGCGCCCGCCCCGCGAGCACCGGAATGCCGAGCGTGCGGAAGTAGTCGGCCGAGATGTAATGGCGTCCGACGCCGGGCGGGTTGCCGCGATCGACCGGACGGTCGGGAAAAAAGACGATGCTCCGCGAACAGCCGGTGAACGGCGTACAGCGGTTCACCGCCGCCAATTCGACGCCGGGCACCGCCTGAATGCGCGTGAGCAGACGATCGACCGTCGCCGGTCCCTCGGCCGGCGCGTAGCGCGAGCCGGGAGGCCGCACCCAGAACGTCAGGACATCGCCGGACACGAATCCGGTCCGGCGATTCTGGATGCGCGCGAAGCTTTCGATGAGCAACCCCGACGCGGTGAGCAGCAGGCAGGCGAGGGCGACTTCGCTGACCACGAGCGTCGAGAGCGCGCGTCCCTGCCGGCCGCTGCCGCGATCGTTTTCCTTCAGAGCGATCGCGAGCTCGGGCCGCGACGCCTGCATGGCCGGCACCAGCGCGAACACGACTGTTGTGCCGAGCGTGGTGGCGAGCGCGAAGATCAGCACGCCGGGATCGAGCGCGGGTTTGCCGAACACCGAGATGGCAGAGTAATTGTTGCGCCCGCTCGGGACCACCTCCGGCGCCATCCGGGCGAAGGCTTGCACGCCCCACGCGGCCAGTACCGTTCCGCACACGCCCGCAATGACGGCCATCAACAGGCCTTCGGTGAGCAGTTGTTGAATCAAACGGCGCCGGCTCGATCCGATCGCGAGCCGGACGGCCATCTCGCGCCGGCGCATGCGCGCGCGCGCGAGCAACAGGCTCGCGACGTTGACGCACGCAATGAGGAGCACGCACGTGGCCGCTCCGAGCAGCACGAAGGCGGATCGCCGCACGGTCACGTCGACGCGCGCGTCGCCAATGGGCACGGCCACCGCGCTCCAGACGGTGCCCGCCGGAGCAACGGCGTCGGCGAATCGCGATGCGAGCGACGCGAGCTCGGCGTTGGCCCGCTCGAGGCTGACGCCGTCCTTCAGCCGTGCGACGACGCTGATGAAATGCTGCGGCGTCGTGAGGTACTCGGCGTACGTGAGCCGCGCGGCCATCGGCGGGGCAACCCAGAACTCGGCCTTGCCACTCAGTCCTGCGAAGCCATCGGGCAGGATGCCGACGATCGCCAGCGGCAGGTCGTTGATGTGCATCGTCGTGCCGACAATCGCCGGGTCGCCCCCGAAGCGGCGCCGCCAGAGTCGCGCGCTGATGATCGTTACTGGCGCCGCATTGAGCGTGTCCTCCTCTGCGGTGAAGGTCCTGCCAGCGAGCGGCGTCACGCGGAGCGCGCGAAAGTATTCCGGCGACACCACCTCGCCCTCGAGGTGCTCAGGATCGCCATGGCCGCTCGTCGCCACCAGCGTCGACGTGAACGACGCGATGTTGTCGAATGATCGTGCCGACGCCTGCAGCTCGACGACGTGCGGCCGCGACCAGCGCAGTCGTGACAGGCCGTCGCGCGGCGTGACCTGTGTGTTGAAGAGAATGACCAGTCGATTCGGGTCGGTGAACGGAAGAGGGCGAAGCAGCGCGCCGTAGACGACGCTGAACATTGTCGTCGTCGCGCCGATACCGAGCGCGAGCGTCGCGATCACGACCAACGCGACGCCGCGCATCCGCTGCAGGCCGCGGATCGCGTAACGCAGATCTTGAACGATCTTGTCCATCAAGCGCCTGCGGCCACACCTCGCCGCGGACATGGAAATCCGCGGCGAGGTGTCAGCGTCAGTTCGCGGCGGGGGTGCCCCGCCGCCAGTGCTTTAAAGTTACGACGTTGTCGCGGGGCCGGATGTTAACATCCCGAGCGGGGACAGCCTTGAGCCACACGCGTGGGGGTGGGGCCCCACGCGCATGAATAAATGCGCCCCGCGTGAGAGTCAAGAATGCCCAAGGTTACTCAGGCTGTTCTTACCTGCATCGGTGTCAGCGCACTCAGTCTCGTCGTCGGCGTCGTCGGGTTCGCGCAGCAGCCCGCCGTCGCCCCTGTTGTACCACCGGCACTGACGTTTGTTCCGATTCATCCAATCGAGCCGCCGGCGCGGCCGTTGCCGCGCGAATCCGAGTCCGCGAACGTTACGAAGTTCTCGTTCATCGCCTACGGCGACACGAGAAACGCCGGCACGCCGGTGGGCGGCGCGCCGGTGTCAGGCGACGGCGACATTCTGCATCTGATTCACAGCCAGATCGTCGATGCCATGATTGCTCGCATTCAGATGCTCGCGGACACGCCGTTCCCGGTGCGCTTCGTCCTCCAGTCGGGCGACGCGGTGCTGCGCGGTGCAACCGGCGCGCAGTGGAATGTCAGCTTCACGCCGATCATCGAACGGCTCACGCGCGTCGGCGGCGTGCCGTTCTTTTTCTCCGTCGGCAATCACGACGTGACCGGCATGCCGGCGGGCGATCCGGGCCGCATGATGGGCCTGCACAACACGCTGACGGCGTTCTCGAAGCTGATGCCGCTTGAAGGATCGCCGCGGCGGCTGAGCGGCTATCCGACCTACGCGTTCGGCTACGGCAACAGCTTCTTCATCGCCTTCGATTCCAACATCGCGGACGACAAGCTGCAGCTCGCGTGGGTGACCGATCAGCTCGAGCGTCTCGATCGCACTCGCTACCGCCACGTGGTCGCGTTCTTCCATCACCCGCCGTTTTCCTCGGGCCCGCACGGCGGCGTCGGCCGCGTCGAGCCGTCAACGCTGGCGATTCGCACGTCGTACTTGCCGTTGTTCCGGAAGCATCACGTAGGCTTGATTCTTACGGGACACGATCATCTGTACGACCACTGGGTCGAGCGATACGTCGACAACGGTGTCCCGTACCGCATCGACTGCGTCATCACCGGTGGCGGCGGCGCGCCGCCGTACGCGTACAGCAGCGAGCCGGACTTGCTGGACTATTTGGCCGCAGGACAGGCGCAGCAGGTCCGCGTCGATCATCTCGTGAAGCCGGCGCCGGTGGCGGCCGACAATCCGCATCACTTCGTCATCGTCCAGGTGGACGGCGATCGGCTGTCGCTCGAGGTCGTCGCCATCGGTGTCGCGCCGTTCGCGCCATTCGACGGGCGATCGCGCATCGAGCTCAGCGATCACGCGAGTTAGAATCGTCCGTCAACCAGAGGACCGCCATGAAAAAGCTTTTCCTGCTGACCTTCGCGGTTGCGGTGGTCGCGCCGCTCGCTTACTCGCACGTTGCGTCTCGCGTCCTCGCGCAATCAACCTCGAACAACGTCATCAACCCGAAGGCGTATCAGGATCTGCGCTGGCGATCGATCGGTCCGCATCGCGGCGGACGCTCGACGGCCGCGGCCGGCGTCCGCACGCAACCGAACGTGTTCTACATGGGCGCGACCGGCGGCGGCGTGTGGAAGACCGAGAACTACGGCATCACGTGGGTGCCGGTGTCCGACGGTCAGATCGCAACCGGATCGATCGGGGCGATCGACGTCTCCGATTCCAATCCGAACGTCGTCTACGCCGGCACGGGCAGCGAGGCGATTCGATCGAACGTGATTCTCGGCCGCGGCGTCTACAAATCGACCGATGCGGGGCGGACGTGGCAGTTTGCCGGCTTGAAAGACGCCGGCCAGATCGGTCAGCTGAAAGTCCATCCGAAGAATCCCGACATCGTGTACGTCGCGGCGCTCGGCAATCCGTTTGGCTGGGGCCCGGAGCGCGGCGTCTTTCGGACGAAGGACGGCGGCAAGAGCTGGCAGAAAGTCCTCTTCATCAATGATCAGACCGGCGCCGTGTCGGTCGCGATCAACTGGTCGAATCCCAACGAGATTTATGCCGGCGCGTGGCGCGGCCAGCGCAAGCCGTGGACGATCATCAGCGGCGGACCGGCGAGCGAAGGCGGGGTGTACAAATCGATCGACGGCGGCGATCGCTGGACGCGGGTCGGCAACGGATTCCCCGACGATCTGATCGGCAAGGTCTGGCTCGACGTCGCGCAATCGAACCCGAAAGTCGTCTACGCGCAGGTCGAAGCGAAGGGTGCGAAGGGCGGTCTCTACCGGACCAGCGACGCCGGCGCGTCGTGGACGCTCGTCAACAGCTCGCAGCGGCTTCGCGCGCGGCCGTTCTACTTCAACAAGGTGTTCGTCAACCCGAAGGACGAGAACGAAGTCTACGTCACCGAGCTCGGCTTCCACCGCTCGACCGACGGCGGCAAGACGTTCACTGACGTCAACACACCGCACGGCGACAACCACATCGTCTGGATCAATCCGGACAACCCGAGCATTCTGATCGAAACCAACGACGGCGGCGCGAACATCACGCAGGACGGCGGGCGAAGCTGGTCGACGCAGATGAATCAGCCGACCGCGGAGCTCTACATGGTGGACGCCGACGAGCAGTTCCCGTATCGACTCTACGCGCCGCAGCAGGACAACAGCACGTACTACGTGTCGAACGTTCCGCCATTCGCGTGGGGACCCGACGAGCCGACACAGACCTGGTTCCAGGCGTCAGGCTGCGAGAGCGGTCAGATTCGGCCGACGCCCGACGGCAAGATCATCTATGGCGACTGCAAGGGTGAGTTCGGCCGCTACAACATCGAGACCGGTCAGGAACAGCACTACTGGGTGTATCCGCAGCAGCGCTACGGAAAAAATCCGAAGGACATGCGCTACCGCTTCGTGCGGCAGGCGCCGATCGAGGTCGACGCGCACAATCCGAAGATCGTCTACCACGGCTCGCAGTACGTGCATAAGACGATCGATGGCGGCATCCATTGGGCGCGCTTCAGCCCGGACGTCACAGCGAACGGACCCGAAGGTCAGGTGACGTCGGGCGAGCCGATCACGCGTGACATGACGGGTGAGGAAGTGTACGCGGCGCTGTACTCGATGCGGTCGTCGCGTCTGGATCCGAACGTCTTCTGGACCGGATCGAACGACGGCCCGGTGCACGTCACGAAAGACAACGGTAGGACGTGGAAGAACGTCACGCCGAAAGATCTGCCGCCGGGCGGACGCGTCCACACGATCGAGGATTCGCCGCATCGCCGCGGCTCGGCGTACGTATCCGTCTACCGGATGTATCTCAACGACTTCAAGCCGTACCTCTACATGACGAACGATTTCGGCGAGCACTGGACGCTGCTCACCGACGGCAACAACGGCATCCCCGGCAATCAGCCGATGCACGTCGTGCGCGAGGATCCGGAGCAGGAAGGGTTGCTGTACGCCGGCACGCTCGAAGGCGCGTACGTCTCGTTCGATCAGGGAAAGCACTGGCAGTCGCTGCAGCAGAATCTGCCGGCGACGGCGGTGACCGATTTCAAAGTCCACCACGGCGACTTGCTCGCGTCGACGATGGGACGGTCGTTCTGGATCATGGACAACGTGGCGCCACTGCGTCAGCTGGCGGCGAGCGTGATGAAATCGTCGCGGCCGCGTTCGACGGATTCACCGAACCAGCCTGCTGGTGACGTCCGGCTTCCCGCCTCCGCTCCGGCGGCGTTCGACGGAGCTACGGCGAGGCCTAGCCGAAGCGCCGAGCGCGAAGGCTGGCAGCCGGACCAAGGAGACGTCGTTCGCGCGTCATTGCAGCAACCCGCGCCGCCCAAACCTGTAGGGGCCGACCCACGTGTCGGCCCCGGGGCGTCTGCGCCGGCGCGGTCCGTCATCAAACCGTTCGAGCCGAACGCGAACGTGTTCCTCTTTACGCCCTCGTCAACTTACCGCACGCGCCACGCGGCGATGTCGGGCCGTCCCGACATGCCCGAGTATCCGCCGGTCGGCGCGCGGATTGACTACTACCTTGCCGCGCCATCGGGTCCTGGCAGTGATATCAAGCTCGATATCCTCGATGCCGCCGGCAAAGTCGTGCGCAGCTACACGAGCGAGTCGCGCGGCGGCGGAGCGGGAGCCGGCCGCGGCGGCGGCGGCCGTCGCGGTGGCGCGCTGCCGTCGACGCTGCCGATCAAGATCGGCATGAATCGCTTCGTCTGGGATCTCCGCTATCCGGGCGGACCGGCGGCGAGCGGCGGCGACATGGAAGGTGGCGGCTTCGGCGCCGGCGGACCACTTGTCGCGCCGGGCGCCTATCGCGCGCGGCTGACCGCCGGCGGCGTGACGAAGACCGAGTCGTTCACGGTGAAAATCGATCCGCGCGTCGTGAAGGACGGCGTCACGGTTGCCGATCTCGCCGAGCAGACGAAGTTCGCGCTCAAAGTCCGCGACCTCCTCGCCGACGCGCGCCAGCTCGCGGCGCGTGTGCGCCAGGCGCTCGACGCGAAGCGCGGCGATCAGGCGAAGCTGCAGTCGGTCTGGGATCGGCTGACGACGAAGAGCGGGCCGTACGAAGATCAGATGTTCGTCGATCAAGTCTCGAACGTGAACCGCGAGATCAATCAGGCCGACCAGAAGATCGGCGCGAGCGCGTACGAGCGCTTCAACGATCTGATGAAGGAATGGACGGCGCTCAAGGCTGAAGGTGAGAGCGCGCTGCGCTGAGAATCGTTCGCTTCATCGCGCCGCGGCGTCGCGTCGCGAAGGCATCTCGCTCCGAGATCCGTTGATCGGCCGGGCGGAAACGTCGCTGCGGCTCGCTGCTCTTTGGCTCTCGCCCTGGTCGTGCCGTCGTCGCCCGAACCGAGGCGAGTACGGAATTAGCGCGGCTGCTCCCGACCATTCAGCGTGAACGATTGAGTACCGACGACTGAAGTTGTACGTTCGGCGACGGTACGTGTACAGTCCCGCCCTGCGTGTACGGGCTCAGTCCGATCGAGGCCTCATTGAATCGAATTTCGACACCATGGCGCGAATACGACACCTAAGCCGCGCTCCGATAGCAGAGGCCGTGATCGATCTGCGTGTACAACCAACGGATGGAGTGTCAGCCGAGTCGTTTTCGACAATCAGTGAGCTCCTAAAAGATTCATACCCGATACTGCAGCGTGTTGAAAGTCTCGAAACGACTTTCGGGATTCAGGAAGGTCAGTCGCAACCGCCACAGCTGACCTACTCCGAGATTGGAATACTCCTAAAGAGCCGCGATCAACGAAACGTTGCGCAGTTTCGGACGAATGGCTTCACCTTCAACAGGCTACCGCCCTACACTTCATGGGAGGAGGTTTTTCCCGAGGCGATCGAATTATGGGAACGATATCGTGGGTTGGCAACGCCAGCACGAGTGACGAGGATTGCGGTCCGGTACATAAACCGACTACCATTCGCATTGCCTGTAGATCTTTCAGAGTACTTGACCGCGTCACCGTCGATTCCGGACTCATTACCTCAGGTACTTCGGGCGTACTTGACACGTTTAGTACTTTCTGACGCGGAAACTGCTAACTCCGTCATTGTTACGCAGGCACCCGAACCTTCGGCGGATGCGGATCACGTTGTCGTGCTGTTGGATGTCGATGCGTATCGCGATGTCGACATGGACCCAGGCGACCCGCGAATCAAGGAGATTCTTGGGTCACTTCGTGAACTAAAAAATCGCGTCTTTTTCGGATCCATAACTGAGCGAACTGCGGAGATGCACGAATGACGGTTGTTGCGGCGTCGCTCAAACGAGGTGGTTTGTTGTACCCGCTACCTTCGTCCAGCGCGATTGGCGACGACGCCAAGACGCTGAAAACCATGATCCAAGAGGTATGGAACATGCTCGCCCAAAGTCTGGCTGTTCGCCAGACGGCTGAAGCTGGGATTGTTGAGTTACGTCGAGCTCAACAAGTTGCGAGCAAGCCGAATTGGGACGGTTACGGCGCTCTGCCGCTCGATGCCCGCGCGTTCCAACACGTCGTTCGATTCCTACAGGCGTTACCAACGACGATGCCCGTACCCGACGTAGGCGTCGATCCAGATGGAGAGATTGATCTGCTGTGGCACGTTGATTCAAGAAAAACATTTTCCGTCAGCATCGGATCGAATGGCAGGTTAACGTATTCGGGTCTATTTGGGGACGTCCAGAGCTATGGGACGGAATGGCTCTTCAATGAGATCCCTCAGACGATTCTTTTCAATCTTTCGCGCGTGGTTGATACCAGCGGTCGGTGACCCTCAGCGGCGACGTAGAGAGGAAAGCGCGTCGGCGCGTTTATCACGGTACATCGTCGAAAGTAGCCGGCTGAGTGGCCAAAGAGTCAATCACCGGGCTTTCATGCCCCCTCCAGATCTCGAGCTTTCTACGTACAACACCGACGGTTTAGTCGATGCCGAGATTTGGGAGATTGGCGAGCGCGTGCGTCGCGAACAGAAAAAGGAAAATCTCTACGGCCGCGCAGAATTGGTAGCCCGGAGTGTTTACGACATCGGCCTTCGGGCGATCCGGGACGATGAACCGATGCGACATGTTGTGATCGTCGGTTGGCCCGACAAACCGCAGCACAAGGCGAAGGCCCAATTACTCGCTGCGGCTTCAACGTTCTTCCAGCGGGCTTAATTATCCACTGTCGCGTAAAGTTGAGTCGCCTCACAACTCATCAACTCACTAATTTCCCGGAGGCCATCGCTCAGACGGTTGAGCGCGGCGACGATGCGGCCGACTTCTTTGCGCGCACGATCGGCGTCGCGTACTCGGATCGCTTCCGC
>MNEX01000224.1 GCA_001917905.1 Acidobacteria bacterium 13_1_40CM_65_14 | reverse complement strand
GGCGTAATCGCCGTGTTGGTGAAGATGTAGAACATCTTCGTCTCGGGATCGAACGCGCCGCCTTGCCAGTTCGCGCCGCCGGTCGCTGCCGGCAACATCAGCGTCGCGAGCGGGCCGGGCCACTTGCTCTCGACCGGCGGCGTGAAGATCGGTCCCAGCTTGTAGCGCGACGCGAGCTTCGCGCCTTCGGCCTTGAGCTCCGGCGTGAAGTCGATGAGATCGTCGAGCGACACACCCTGGCGATCGTACGCCGGCGGTTTGGTGACGAACGGCTGCGTCGGCGAGTACCACTCACCAGGCACCGTGCCTTTCTCGACCGGCCGCTCTTCGATCGGCCACACCGGCTTGCCGGTCGCGCGGTCGAAGACGTACAGCCATCCCTGTTTGGTCGGCTGCGCGACCGCTTTGATCGCGCGCCCATCGACGGTGAGATCCATCAGGATCGGCGCGCACGGAATGTCCATGTCCCAGATGCCGTGGTGCACGAGCTGGTAGTGCCACTTGCGTTGACCCGTTTTCAGATTGAGCGCGACGAGGCTCTCGCCGAAAAGTCCCGCGCCGGGACGATGCCCACCGTAGTAGTCACCGGTCGGCAGTTCAACCGAGATGAATAGCGTGTCGGTCTCTTCGTCCACCGTCATCTGCGCCCACACGCCGGCGTTGCCGGTGTACGACCACGAATCTTTTTCCCACGTGTCGTTGCCGTACTCGCCGGCGAGCGGAATCGTGTGGAAGATCCAGAGACGCTTGCCGGTACGCGCGTCGTAGCCGCGGATGAAGCCTTTCTCATGAATTCTGCTCTTCGGCGCGCCGCCGGGAAGATGCGCGGCGCCGACGACGATCACGTCCTTCGCGATCGTCGGCGTCGCGTGCAGCCCCATCTCGCCGGTGACGATGTCGATCGGCTGGTCGTCTTCTTCCTTGAGATCGACAACGCCTTTCGTCCCGAAGCCGGCGACGGGAATCCCGGTCTTCGCATCGAGCGCGACCATGCGGTAGCCGGGCGTCACGTAGACGATCCGCGCCTCGCGACCGTCTGTCCAGTAGGAGAGGCCGCGGCCCGACAGCTGTCGCGGCGCCGACTCGCCGCGCTTGCCCTCGTTCTCGCTGTGCATCCACATCAGCTCGCCGGTCCCGGCGTCGAGGGCGACCACCGCGCGCCGCGTGCCGGCGGTCGAGTACACGATGCCGTCGACCATCAGCGGAGTGCCCTCGAAATTGAATTCGGGCCGCGGGCCGAGCGCGTCGGTCTTGAACCGCCACGCGACCTCGAGCTTGTTGAAGTTGTCCCTGCTAATCTGGTCGAGCGGTGAATACCGTGTGCTCGCCAAATCGCCGCCGTACGTCGTCCACTCGCCAGGTTTGGGTTTCACCTGACCCTGAACGCCGGCGTTCATCGATACGAGTGCGCACGCGAGCAACAGGACGGCAAGCTTTCGCATAATGCGCGTGATGATATCGCGGTACGCGCCAGCTCCAACGGGCTTTCTGCACCTCGGTCACATCGTCAACGCCATCTACGTGTGGGGTTTCACGCGGGCTCGCGAGGGCCGGGTGCTGCTGCGGATCGAGGACCACGATCGGCAGCGCAGTCGCCCGGCGTTCGAAGCGGCGATTGTCGAGGATCTCGAGTGGCTCGGATTCAGGGCCGACGGTCCGATGGTGCGCCAGAGCGAGCGCGGAGACATTTATTCACATGCGCTCGACACCCTCCGCGCGCGCGGGCTCGTCTACGCCTGCGCGTGTTCGAGAGCGGAGATTCTCGCGTCGACCGTAGCGCGTGCTGATGTCGCGCGGCCCGGCCTACGAACGGACGACGACGAGCTCTGGTATCCCGGCACCTGCCGCGACCGTGGGCTGACCGAAGCTCCCGGCCTCGGTCTGCGCGTCCGGCTCGAGCCGACGGTCGAGCGGTTCGTCGATCTGCGTCACGGCCCGCAGGAGCAGCAGCCGTCGGAACAATGCGGCGATCTGCTGGTGCGCGACCGCGACGGCAACTGGACGTATCAGTTCGCCGCGACGGTCGACGATTACGTGCAGGGCGTGACGCACGTGATCCGCGGCGACGATCTGCTGCCGTCCACCGGCCGGCAGATCCAGCTCGCGCGGCTGCTGGGCCGCACCGAGCCGCCGGCGTTTCTCCACCATCCGCTGATCATGAAGTCGCCGACCGGCCTTCGCGAGCCGTTTGCATCGGGCTCGCTTCGGCCAGGCGCGCCGAAGCCTTCGGCGAAGGCGGCGCAGAAGCTGAGTAAGTCCGACGGCGACACCGGCGTCCGCGAGTTGCGCGCGAAAGGCTGGAGTCCTGAGCGCGTCATCGGTCGCGCCGCGGCGCTCGCCGGACTGACCGATCGGGAGACAGACGTGTCAGCTGTGGACGTGTCGAACCTTTTTACGGGCTAGTTCTCCACGGGAGCGCCTGCGGCCACGCCGAGCCGAGGACAAGCGAATCCGAGGTGAGGCGTCAGCGATAGCTCGCGGCGGGGGGGGGGCCCCGCCGCCATTGAAAAAATTGACGGGTGACCTGACATCGAATAGTCTCCTCGGCCGATATCGAACACCTATATCGCGGCGAAACGCGCAGAGCGATATGGGAAGCCTCACACACGTGAAGGACGAAGTGCACAGCGCGCGCATCGGCATCGGCCTCGACACGACGCTGCAGGATGTTACGCCCGAGGCATTCAACGAGATCGGCCGCCGCCTGCAGGCGGAGCTCGCAGCCGTGCCCGGCGTGACAGGCGTCGGCAGCGTCAGCCATCTGCCGTACGACAACCTGCCGAACTGGGGCGGTCCCTACATTTCGAAGCCGGGGCAGGATGAAGCGACGGCGGTCTTCTCGGATCATCGCGCGGTGACGCCGGGACTGTTCGAGACCGTTGGCGCGCGGCTCGTCGCCGGACGTTTCTTCACCGAAGACGATGACACGCGCATCTCGCCGGTCGCGATCGTGGACGATCAGCTCGCGCGGCGCGCGTGGCCGGGTGAGCGCGCCATCGGCAAGCGCATCGCCGCGGATCCGCGTTCGACCGGTCATCCGGTGTTCGGGGTGACCGTGGTCGGCGTCGTCCATCATGTGAGGCACCGAAGTCTGCTCGAGGACCTCACCGATCAGGTGTACTTCGCCGAGCGTCAGATTCAGCGCAACCCGATGGCGTACGTCGTCAAGACGAGCGGCGATCCGGCGGCGCTTGCGTCCACGGTCCGGCAGATCGTCGCGAAGCTCGATCCGCAGCTGCCGGCGTACGACGTGCGTCCCCTCGAGGAGTACGTCGCCGGCGCGCGTGCCGCGCAGCGCTTCGCGACGATTCTCGCCGCGGCGTTTGCGATCGTCGCGCTCGCGCTGGCGGCGGTCGGCGTGTACGGCGTGATCGCATACGCGACGACGCGGCGGCGGTACGAATTCGGCGTCCGGCTCGCGCTCGGCGCGCAGCCCGGGCAGGTGATGGCGTTGGTCATCCGCGAGGGCGCCGTGCTGGCCGCGATCGGACTCACCATCGGCGTCGCCGGCGCCGCGATCGCCGCCCGATTGCTTCAGAGTCAGCTCTTCGGCGTGACGCCGCGCGACGCGGTCAGCTACGCGATCGCCGTCGTCGCGATCGCGACAGCCGCCATGGCCGCCTGCTGGATCCCCGCGCGGCGCGTGTCCTCAATCACGCCGCTCGAAGCACTGCGGACGGATTAATATGTCGCATGCAAATTCATCGCTTCGCCGGCGGCGTCATCGTCGCATGCGGCCTTTCCACTGCTGTCGCGCAGGCCTTTAGGCCTGCCGTGGCCGCTGCGGACGATCCGCACCGGTCCTGCGCGCAGCTCGCCAATTTGAAGCTGCCGGACGTGAAGATTACGGAGGCCGCGCCGGTCGCTGCGGCCTCGAGCGGCGCCGTCCGCGCGCCACACTGCAAAGTGAGCGGCGTCATCGGCACCGAGATCAAGTTCTCGCTGTTGCTGCCCGACACCTGGAATCAGAAGTTCATGATGGGCGGCGGCGGCGGATTCGTCGGCACCGTGCAGAACATGGCGGTGTCGAGCGTCAACGCCGGGTTCGCGACCGTCGGCACCGACACCGGCCACGAGGGCAGCGTGACCGATGCGACGTGGGCGCTGAACAACGTGGAGCGGCGCGCCAACTTCGGCCACGTCGCCGTTCACCGTGTCGCAGAAGTCGCGAAAGCGATCGTTCGGAGCCACTACGGCGCCGACGCGAAGCGATCGTACTTCTCCGGCTGCTCGAACGGCGGCCGTCAGGGCATGATGGAAGCGCAGCGCTATCCGGACGACTTCGAGGGCATCATCTCCATCGCGCCGGCGATGGACTTCACCGGCATCGGCGCACAATTCATCAAAGACATCCAGGCGATCTTTCCGGATCCGAAGAATCTGACGACGACGGTCCTGCCGGCGGAGACGCTGAAGGTCGTCGGCGCGAAAATCCTCGAGGCGTGCGACGCGAAGGACGGCGTGAAGGATGGCGTCATGGACGATCCGCGGCAGTGCACCTTCGACGTCAACTCGCTGCCAATCCCCGACGCGCAGAAAGCGGCGCTCAAGAAAGTCTACGCGCCGACGACAAACAAGGACGGCGAGATTTTTTCAGGACAACCGTTCGGCGGTGAGACCGAGGCGGCCGGATGGCCGCTGTGGATTTCCGGCGGCAGCTCGGCCGCCGCGCAGATGAATCAGCCGAGCCTTCGTTATGGCTTCGGCACGCAGATGTTCAAGTACTTCATCTTCAACGATCCGTCGTGGGATTACGCCCGCTACGATCTGTCCACGTGGAAGAAGGACACCGAGCTCACGGCGTCGTACCTGAACGCGACCAGTCCGAATCTCGACGCGTTCAAGGCGAAGGGGCACAAGCTGATCATGGCGCACGGGTGGGCGGACGCCGGTCTGTCGGCGCTCGCGACGGTCAAGTACTACGAGCAGGTGCAGGCGCGCGACGCGAACCTTCGCGACTACGTCCGGCTCTTCATGATGCCGGGAGTCCTTCACTGCAGCGGCGGCGCAGGCCCGGACAACGCCGACTGGACGGCGCCGCTCGTGGACTGGGTGGAAAACGGCAAGGCGCCGGAACGCATCATCGCGTCGAAGATGAGCGAAGGCGTCGCGACGCGCACGCGTCCGCTCTGTCCGTACCCGCAACACGCGGTCTACAAGGGCGGTGGGAGCACCGACGACGAAGCCAACTTCGTATGCCGATAGCGACAACAAAGCCCGCGGTGTCTGACACGTGTCTGACACGTGTCTGACACCTTTTCTTCCATCGGAGCACTCATGACGCGTGTCTGGTCTGTCTTTCTCGCATCGCTCGTCGCCGCCGTCATCCTCGCTGTCGCCGGTCGCGCGGCGACGCCGGCCGGCCTTCGCTCGCCGGTGAGCGATCGAGCGAGCTTCGGCCAGGCTCGCCAAAGCGCCGGAGGCGCGACGGCGGCCTGCGATCCCGATAACGGCGGCATCACGCTGCCCGCTGGATTCTGCGCTGCAGTCGTCGCCGACAATCTCGGTCCTGCGCGTCATCTCGTCGCCGCGCCCAACGGCGACGTCTTCGTCTCGGTGAACAACGGTGGCCGCGGCACTCCGGGCGGCGTCGTCGCCCTGCGCGACACCGACGGCGACGGCAAGTTCGACAAGCGTGAGAGGTTCGGCGAGACCGGTGCCACCGGCATCGCGCTGCGCAATGGGTATCTGTATCTCGCGACGCCGAACAGCGTGCTGCGATACCCGATGAAACCGGGCGATCTGACGCCGTCGGGACTGCCGGAAACCGTCGTCGACGGGCTTCCGGGATTGCGGCAGCACGAGGACAAAGGGATCGCCTTCGACGGACGTGGCGGCCTGTACGTGAACGTCGGCGCGCCGTCGAACGCGTGCCAGCAACCCGATCGCCGGCCGAACGTTCCCGGACAGGATCCGTGTCCGCTCCTTGAGAAGCACGGCGGCATCTGGCGCTTCGACGAGAACAAGCTGGGACAGAAGCAGGAGGACGGCAGGCGTTACGCGACGGGGATGCGACAGATGGTCGGGCTGACGTGGCACGACAACATGCTGTGGGCCGTCATGCACAACCGCGACAGCCTCGACACGCTGTGGCCGGGCAAGTTCACCGCGGAGCAGAACGCCGAATGGCCCGCGGAGTATCTCGTGCGGGCCGCGGACGGATCGAATTTCGGCTGGCCCTACTGCTTCTACAACAACAGCGAAGGGAAGCTCGTCACGAATCCCGAATACGGCGGCGACGGCAAGAAAACGGATCGCTGCGGCGCGTTCACGCCGCCGACGGTCGCGTTCCCCGGTCACTGGGCGCCGAACGACGTGCTGTTCTACACCGGCACGCAGTTCCCGCCGAAGTATCGCGGCGGCGCGTTCGTCGCGTTCCACGGATCATGGAATCGCGCGCCGCTGCCGATGGCCGGCTACAACATCACGTTCGTGCCGTTCGCCGGTGGCAAACCGTCAGGCAAGTACGAAGTGTTCGCGGACGGATTCGCCGGCAAGACGCCGATCATGAATCCGCGCGACGCGGCGTCGCGCCCCGGCGGCCTCGCGATCGCGCCGGACGGATCGCTGTTGGTCACCGAAGACATGAAGGGCAAGACTTGGCGGATACTTAGTCGTTAGTCGTTAGTCGTTAGTCATTGGTCATTGGTCATTAGTCATTGGTCACGACCATCGACGACGAGGGACGACCGAGGATCAACGACCAACGACCAACGACCAACGACCAACGACCAACGACCAACGGCCAACGGCCAACGGCCAACGGCCAACGGCCAACGGCCAACGGCCAACGACCAACGACCAACGACCAACGACCAACGACCAACGACTAAAGACCAAACCATGTATCTCATCACACAGATTCTCATCGGCATTCTCGCCGGCTGGCTCGCGGGCAAGATCATGCGCGGGCGCGGCTTCGGTCTCCTCGGCGATCTCGTCGTCGGCATCGTCGGATCGCTGCTCGGCGGGTTCGTGTTCGGCCTGCTCGGCCTCTACGCCTACGGCTTGATCGGGTCGATCGTCATCGCGACGGGAGGAGCGATTCTCCTCCTGTACCTGATCCGTCTGATTCGGTGAGGCGCGCGCGTGATTAAGACCTACGGTCTCACGCACCTCGCGCTGGCGGTCCGCGACGTCGATCGCGCATCGAAGTTCTACCGCCAGGTGTTCGGCGCCGTCGAGGTCTACAAGCAGGACGGCTTCGTTCAGCTGCAGACGCCCGGGTCGCGTGACGTCCTCGTGTTCGAGGAGAAGAAGAAAGACGCCGGCAAATCCGGCGGCATCGCGCATTTCGGTTTTCGTCTGCAGAATCCGAAAGACATCGGCGCCGCGGCGCGCGCGGTGAAGAAAGCGGGCGGGACGATCAAAGAGCAGGGCGAGTTCGTACCGGGCGAGCCGTACTTGTTCGCGACCGATCCCGACGGCTACCAGATCGAGATCTGGTACGAGATCCCGACGCCGGTCGATCCCTCATGACGCTGAAGGAGACGAAAACCGTTGTCGCGACTCTCGAATCGGTCGCGAAGATCATCGCGCTCGGCGCCAAAGGATCGTTCGCGTCGCCGCGTGGCTGATCCGGTCATTCTTATTACTGGCGCGAGCCGCGGCATCGGCGCCGCGACCGCACGCCTGGCCGCCGAACGCGGCTACGCCGTGTGCGTCAACTACCTCCGCAGTCAGAGCGCGGCCGACGCCCTCGTCTCGGAGATCACGCGCGCGGGCCGGCGCGCGATCGCGGTGCAGGCCGACGTCGCGATCGAGGCGGACGTTGTGCGGCTGTTCGAGACGGTCGATCGCGAGCTCGGTCCCCTCCGCGCGCTGGTCAACAACGCCGGCATCCTCGAACAGCAGACACGCGTTGATCGCATCGACGCGGCGCGCATCGGCCGCGTGTTCGCGACCAACGTCACCGGGGCGTTCGTCTGCGCGCGCGAAGCGGTGCGTCGCATGTCGACGGCGCGTGGCGGTGCGGGCGGTGCGATCGTGAATGTCTCCTCGCGCGCGGCGCAGCTCGGCGCCCCGGGAGAGTACGTCGACTACGCGGCGTCGAAAGCCGCGCTCGACGCCCTGACGATCGGCCTCGCGCGCGAAGTCGCGGGCGAAGGGATTCGCGTCAACGGCGTCCGCGGCGGCATCATCTATACGGACATTCACGCGAGCGGTGGCGAGCCGGGCCGCGTCGATCGGCTCGGGCCGGCGCTGCCGATGCGGCGCGGCGGCGACGCCATTGAAGTCGCGCGCGCGATTCTGTGGCTGCTGTCCGACGAAGCGTCTTATTCCACCGGTACGTTCATCGATGTCTCAGGCGGGCGATGACGTGGAGGCGCGGGATGGGCAATCGATTTCCAATCATCTCGTACGCGGCTACGCGGGCACGCAGGGTGGCGTCGAAGAGACCGACTGTTGCAGCGCAAAGGCTTTAGAGCGAGCCTGTGAAGAAATCGCCGTAGCCGCCCGACGAGAGGTGCGATTTCTGCACAGGCTCTTTGGCCGAGCGTCCGTCGCTCGGTACTGAATCTGAGAAGACACTTCAGTAGGGGAGCAATCACATGAGTGACACCATCGATCTGCGCGCCGCTGTCGAGGGACACGACGGCATCTTCGTGATCCGCGCCGGAAAGAATTGCCGCGACTGGAACGGCATCCACTACCAGGTCGGCTTGTCGGGGAAAAACGTGGGGGCGAAACAGCTGTCGATGAACGTCGCGACCATTCCGCCCGGCGGCGTCGCGTACGCGCACATCCACGTCGGCTTCGAGGTGATGCTCTACATTCTCCAAGGCCGCGTCCGCCACGAGTACGGCGACGGCTTGAAGCAGACGGTCGAGAACACCGCCGGCGATTTCATCTTCATCGAGCCGGGCATCCCGCACGAAGTCTTCAACGTCAGCGACACCGATCCGGTCGTCGCCGTCGTCGCACGGTCCGATCCGAGTGAATGGCAAAACATCATTCCGTACAAAAGATCATGAAATTCCCGTTCGGAATTAGGATTCGACCGGGCGCCCCGGAGTTGTGATCGCGATCGTCGCGGCGATGCTTGCGTCGCCCGCGCCCGACACGCTCGTCGTGCAGGACGTGACGCTCGTCGACGTGGGCAAGGTGGCGGACATCGTGCTGCTCGACGCGAATCCGCTCGACGACATCCGCAACACGCGCAAGATTCATCTCGTCATTCGCCGGGGTAAACTCGTGCCATGACACGCGCGATTATGTGCGCCTTCGTCGTGTTGATGTCCGCGGCGACTGCCGGCCAGCCGAGCGCGAACCTGCAGCTGAAATATCTGGGTACGGCTGGATGGGAGATCAGCGACGGCCGCACGACGATCCTCATCGATCCGTATCTGTCGCGGCTGCACATGACGGCGCCGAATGACGATGTGCTGCCGGGCGATCCGCGGCCGCGGTTCACGCCGGCCGACGTTGCGCAGTCGGACACTGCGGCGATCGACGCGCACATCCAGCGCGCCGACTTCATCCTGATTACGCACACGCACACCGATCATGCGCTCGACGTGCCATACATCGCGCGCAAGACCGGTGCGACCGTGATTGGAACGGAAAGCGCGCGCAATCTCGCGCGGGCGTACGGAATTCCCGCCGACCAACTGATCGTGGCGCGAGGCGGCGATGACCTCGAGCTCGACGGGTGGTCCGTGCGAGTCATTCCGAGCCTGCACGGCATCCTCCGCCGTGCGCCGTTCCTGCGCCGCGATCCAAACGCGCCGCCGCAGCCCGCCGTCATTCCGATCGACGTCCAAGCGCCGCTGCATCTGAACCAATTCGCGGAAGGCGGCACGCTCGCGTACTTGATCCGCATCGGCGGCCGGCAGATTCTCGTGTTCGGATCGATGAACTACATCGAGCGCGAGGTCGAGGGGCTGCGGCCCGACGTCGCGCTCGTCGGCGCGATGCCCGAGCGCCGCGAGATTCACGACTACACCAGCCGGCTGCTCAAAGCGATCGGCTATCCTCGGATGGTGCTGCCTACCCATTGGGACCGGTTCAACGTCACGTACGACGTGAGTCAGGCGCCGGCGATCGAGCGGCTCCAGTCGTTCATCGCCGACGTCAAGGCGGCGTCGCCGAAGAGCGTGGTGACCGTTCCGAAGTACTTCGAAGCCATTGAAGTCCGCTGACGGATCGATGAACCGCCGCGAGTTCATCCAGACGGTCGGCGGCGTCTTCCTCGCCTCGCAGGTGCAGCCGTCGTATCCGACGCGCGCGATCGATCTCGTCAACGAATCGATCGTCGTCGACATGCTGCACCAGATCGTGTACCGCTTCGATCAGGCAGACATCCTGAAGCGCTGGCTGTATGAGCCGGGTGGGTTCACGCAGGAGGAGTTCGATCAGTACCGGCGATCCGGAATCACCGTCATCAGTCTGGGCCGCGGTTCGGGTCAGTACGAGAACGCGCTCAAGTACGTCGCGGAATTCAACGGCTTCATCGCCGCGTATCCCGATCGCCTGCTGCGCGTGGGACGTGCGGGCGACTTCGCGCGCGCCAAGCGCGAAGGGAAGCTCGGGATCCTGATCAGTTTTCAGGATTCACAACATTTCCGCACGCCGGACGATGTCGATGTGTTCTACGGATTGGGTCAGCGCGAATCGCAGCTGACGTACAACTTCAGGAACCTGATTGGCAGCGGTGCCTTCGAGCCGCCCGACGCCGGCCTCACCGAGTTCGGCGTCCGCATCGTCGAGCGCATGAATCAGGTCGGCATGGTGGTCGACCTGGCGCATGGCGGCGACCGCACGATTCTCGATGCCTGTGCGGCCTCGACCGAGCCGGTCATCATCTCGCACGGCAACTGCCGGGCGCTGCATCCCGGCTACCCGCGGTGCGTGACCGACGAAGCGATTCGCGCGCTGGCGAAGACCGGCGGCGTCATCGGCATCAATTTCATCAGCTTCATGGTCAACGCGAAGGAGCCGACGACCGTGGACGATGTGATCGATCACATCGATCACGTGCGCGATCTGGTCGGCATCGAGCACGCCGGCGTCGGTAGCGACTTCGGGCTGGAGAGCAACGACCGCGTCGCCGATCGCGACCAGTTCCGCCGCTTCATGACGGCTGCCGACAAGCGCTATCGCGTCCACGCGCGCGAAGCGGTAGAGGATCTCGACCATCCGCTGCGGTTCTACACGCTCACCGAGGCGCTCATTCGCCGTGGCTACACGAACGAGCACATCAAACTTGTGATCGGCGGTAATTTCCAACGCGTACTGTCGCAGGTGTGGCGCTGACGAAATCGTAAGCCCGCGATCTGGGGTGCCTGCGATCGGACCTTCGTCTCATTCGCCAGCACGCGCGTTCTGTTTTATGCTGCCGCATGGCCAGGACTCCCCAAGACCGCCGTTCCCTGTTCGGCGACGCCGTCCTGCTCGCGTTCCTCGCCGCGCAATTCTTCGACGGTGCGTTCACCTACATCGGCGTCCACCATTTCGGCCTCGGCATCGAGGCGAATCCGATCGTCGGCTGGTACATCGCGGCGCTGGGCATCGGCTATGCGCTGATTGTCACCAAAGCCCTGGCCGTG
Source organism: Acidobacteria bacterium 13_1_40CM_65_14 (assembly GCA_001917905.1). Classification (GTDB taxonomy): domain Bacteria; phylum Acidobacteriota; class Vicinamibacteria; order Vicinamibacterales; family CAVVIG01; genus QHWF01. The sequence continues at coordinate 11,124 of MNEX01000224.1, read as the reverse complement.
GGGTGCGCCGCGGTGCTGCATCTCTTTGCGCGGCATCGCATGATCGGCGTGCTCACGATTCTCTACCTCGCGATGGCCATCAGGCCCTGGGTGCATCTGCTCGCCGCCATCGACTGAACGTCTCGTGGCGCGTATCAGCTGACCGGGTGCGACTCACAACGAGCCTTCGAACGCGATTTTCGGGACACTAGGCCATGACCTTCCGGCGCGATCTCGTCAAGATTCTCTCGGCGCAGCCGCGCTCGGTGTCGTCCATCGCGCGCGAGCTCGGCCTCGACCGCCGAGACGTCGAAGATGACTTGCGTCATGCGATTCGCTCCGCGCAGGCCGCCGGCCGCACCGTCGTCGTCGAACCGGCGCGCTGCAAGCAGTGCGGCTTCGTCTTCGGCGACGACCGTCTCGCAAAGCCAAGCAAGTGCCCCGAATGCAAAGGCACACGACTCTACGAAGCGCAGATCTCCATTCAGCCTCCACGCTCGTAGCGCGAAGGCTTTAGAGCTTGTGAAAGAATCACGTTGAACGCAAAGATCGCAAAGCGCGCAAAGCATCTTTTCGAAAAGATTCTTCTTGGCGGTCTTAGCGCCTTTGCGTTCACGTGATTTCGTCACATCCTCTCTTTAGCCGAGCGAGCTGCGGCGCGACGCGAAATACCACACCGCCAACCAGGTGAAATCCAGATGCACCGCGTCGGCGGTGTATCGCACGTGCTCGATGCCGGAGTAGACGAACACGACCCACAGCAATTCGATCGCCTGCACGCTGACGAGCAGCGGCCACAGCGGGCGGACACGGAATCGCTGTTTCAAGATCAGCGCGGTTGACGCGTGCGTGATTGCGTACATCCGGTCCCGGTGTTATCCGTCGCGATGGACAGTCGCCGGTGAGAACGCAGGCAGACAGACTGCGACGTACTCCGCGCCTTCTGGTCCTGGCGTGCTGTAGCGGATCCACTCGCCGGGCGCGACGACGACGGCCTGGCCGGCGTGGACGTCGAGCGTGCCGCCGTCGTGCTCGACGCGGATCATGCCGCGCAGCACCACCGTGATCTCCTCGAACTCCGGACGCTGGCCGGGCTCCTGCCAACCCGATGGCGAGACCATGCGCGCAACGCTGACGCCGGTGTGCCCGGAGTTGACGCGGCCCGCGAACTCTTCAATGCGTTTCGGTTTGGTGCCGGCGGCGGCGACGACGGCCGGCGCTTCGATGAAGCGAGGCATCAGATCACGTTGAACCGAGCGCGCGCGACGCGCGCAACGCGCAAGGCCAGAACGTCATTGCGGTCTTTGCGGTCTTTGCGTTCTTTCGTCACAGTATAGACTTGTTTCGTGAAGAAGATTGCCGACACCATCCTCGACGCGATCGGCGACACGCCGATGGTGCGCATCAATCGCATCACGACGGGCGTCGTGCCCGGCACGGTCCTCGCGAAGATCGAAACGTTCAATCCCGGCAACTCGATCAAGGACCGCATGGCCGTGAAAATGATCGAAGACGCGGAGCGCGCGGGCAAGCTGAAGCCGGGCGGCACGATCATCGAAGGGACCTCGGGCAACACGGGCATGGGCCTCGCGATCGCCGCGGTCGTCAAGGGCTACAAGTGCATCTTCACGACGACTGACAAGCAATCCAAAGAAAAGATCGACGCGTTGAAGGCGTTCGGCGCCGAGGTCATCGTCTGTCCGACCAACGTCGACCCGGAGGATCCGCGGTCGTACTACTCGGTGTCGTCGCGGCTCGAGAAGGACGTGCCGAGCTCGTGGAAGGCGAATCAGTACGACAACCTGTCGAACCTGCAGGCGCATTACGAGCAGACCGGTCCTGAGATCTGGGAGCAGACCGAGGGCCGCGTCACGCAGCTCGTCGTCGGCGTCGGGACCGGAGGGACCGTCTCGGGGGTCGGCCGATATCTCAAGGAGCGCAACCCGAAGATCAAAGTGTGGGGCATCGACACCTACGGATCGGTGTTCAAGAAGTACAAGGAGACCGGCATCTTCGACAAGCACGAGATCTATCCGTACATCACCGAGGGCATCGGCGAGGACTTCCTGCCGAAGAACGTCGACTTCGACGTCATCGATCACTTCGAGAAGGTCACCGACAAGGACGCGGCGATCATGACGCGGCGCATCGCGCGCGAAGAGGGCATCTTCGCCGGCAACTCCGCCGGGTCGGCGATGGCCGGCCTGCTGCAGCTCAAGGATCGCTTCACCGACGACGATGTCATCGTCGTGATCTTCCACGACCACGGGTCGCGCTATCTGGGGAAGATGTTCAACGACGAGTGGATGCGGGAGAAGGGATTCATCGAGAAGACCGGCATGACGGCGCGCGACCTGGTGGCGTCGGGTGTGTCAGGGGAGCTCTTCTCGGTGGAGTGCAACGAGCCGGTGGAGCACGCGGTCCGCGTGATGAGCGAGCACGACTTCTCGCAGATTTCGATTACCCACGACAACCGGCTGGTGGGATCGCTGAACGAGACGCAGCTCTATACGGAGCTCGTGCGGAATGCTGCCGTCAAGTCGCAGCCGGTCGAAACGATCATGCAGCCGGCATTTCCGTTCGTCGACATCTCGACGCCGATCGATCTGCTGTCGACGATGATCACCCCACAGAACCCCGCGGTCCTCGTGCGGGATTTCAAAACCGACAAGACGTTCATCATCACGCGGTCGGATCTGATCAGGGTGCTGTGACCCGATTCGGTGTCAGACACCTTGTTAGATCGCCGAGGTCGAAGTTCCCCTCGTTGTCCGCTGTAAGAACTGATTGGCGATCTCGTCGTTCGTCACGCGCATGTTCGCGCCGTCGTACTCGAGCTTCTTTCCCGCGCGCAACGAGACGACGCCGAGCAGCATGACTTCGGTGAGCCGTGCGGCGTACTCGAAGGGGCATGCGGCCTGCGTCTTGCCTTTCGCCGCCTCCACCCAGTTCATCTCGTGCCCCTCGTTCGGAATCCGCGGCAGCTTCTGCGGCGGCTTCCCGACCGACTCGTGCAGCGACTTGGGCAGCAGCCGCGGCTTCACGCCGTACGTGTCGTGCAGCAGCTTGCCCTTGCTGCCGACGAGCAGCGCGCCGCCGCCTTTGTTGAACTCGTCGTCGCCCATCTCCGCCGGCTTCGGCGGGAGGAACCCGCCGTCGTACCACGTCAGCTTGACGGCCGGCTTGTCGCCGCGCGCCGGGAACTCGTAGAACGTCATCGTCGCGTGCGGGAAGCAGATTCCGTTGAACGGCGTCGACACGGTTTCGATCGACGTCGGGAACCCGAGATCGAGCGCCCACATCGAATGATCGATGAGATGCGCGCCCATGTCGCCGATCGCGCCGACCCCCCAGTCCACCCAGCCGCGCCAGTTGAATGGGTGATAGATCGGGTGGTAGTCGACGTGCGGCGCCGGACCGAGGAACAGATTCCACGCGAGCTTTTTCGGCACGGAATAGCCGTTGCCGTACAGCGCATTCGCAATCCGCGCGGTGACGCCCGGTCCGTTCCAGCGCAGCTTGTCGAGCGGCGTCTTCGACGGCTCAGGCCGCGGGACGCCCTGCGGCCAGTAGCCGAGCGGACGATTCGTCCAGATGTGAATCTCGCGCACGTCGCCGATCGCCCCCGCCCACACGTACTCCACCGCGGTTCGCGCATCGTCGAACGAATGACCCTGATTGCCCATCTGCGTCGCGAGCTTCGTTTCGGTCGCGCGCCGCGACAGCGCACGCGCTTCCGCAATCGACCACGTCAGCGGCTTCTGCACGTAGACGTGCTTGCCGAGGTCCATCGCCGCGAGCGCGATGTTCGCGTGCAGGTGATCCGGCGTCGCGACGACGATCGCGTCGATGTCCTTCTGCCGATCGAGCATCTCGCGATAGTCGGTGTATCGCTTCGCGCGCGGCAGATGCTCGTTCTTCAATCGGGTCATCGCTTCGACTTGCGCCGTCGTTCTGGCGCGTTCGAGCTCGGTCAGCGGCCGCTTCTGGAGCGGCGGCTCCTCGCCACGCGCGGAGGCGGGCAGCCGGAACTCGAGCATGTTCTCGTCGAGGCGCTTCTGCTGCGACTTGATGTCCTTCTCGAGCGACTCGAACCCCTTGTTCGCGTACTCCCAGTCCACATCGCACAGCGCGACGATGTTCTGGCTCGCGAGATTGATCATGTTGCTGCGGCCCTGACCGCCGACGCCACAGAACGCGACGTTCAGGGTGTCGCTCGGCGCCTCGAAACCTTTGCCAAGCACGTGCCGCGGCACAATCGCGAACCCGGCGCTGGCGAGGCCGATGTCGGTGACGAACTTCCGCCGCGACGGATCTTTGGGCTTGATCATTTTTTAATCTCTCGCGGGGCCCCACCCCCGCTCGCTGACACGCTCGCACCGTGGTGCTCGCGTGTATCCAGAACAGGACGTCACTGCCACTTAATCGTCAGCTCACTTCAACTCTCGAATGCGGATGTTTCTGAATGCGAGCGTGCCCTCGTGATCGCCCTGCATCGCGATGTGTCCGCGCTTCGCGCGGCCATAGTTGGGCCAATCGTTGAACTTGCTCGCCCTGACCTTGGCTTCCCAGTCGGGACTTCCGAGCTCGTACTCGAGCAGCTTGACGCCGTTCAGCCAGTGCTCGACGTGAGTGCCGTTGGCGACGATGCGCGTCGTGTTCCACTCGCCGACGGGTTTCAGATGACCGGCGGGCGACGGGTACAGCGCGTACGCGGCGCCGGCGCACGTCAGTCGCGTTTTGTTGTCGGCGCCCTTCGCGTCGTCGAGCAGCTGATACTCGGGCGCGCTCCAGTAGATGTGATCGTATTCCTCGGTGCCCCGATAGAAGATGCCGCTGTTGCCCGCCTCGCCAATCTTCCAGTCGATCATCAGCTCGAAGTCGCCGAACTCATCCTTCGACACGATGTCGGCGACGCGCTCGTGCTTGGCGAGCGTGCCGTTCTCGATGACCCACCCCTTGGGCACGGGATCATTCTTATAGCCGCGCCACGCGTCGAGCGACTTGCCATCGAACAACACGCGCCACTTCGAGATTGCGGATTGAGGATTGCGGAGTGCGGATTTATTGCGGATTGATGATTGTTGATTGGACGATTCGATTGTCGATTGCGAGACGATCGCCATACACAACGCACACGCCATGACCGCTGCTCGACTTGTCATGAATCTCCAATCACCAATCAATAGGCAATCGCCAATCGTCAATAAATCCGCAATCCGCAATCCTCAATCCGCATTGTCGAGTCCGCAATGTCAGACATCACACAGAGCGACAGCTTCTCGTAATGAGGTCAGCGGGTCTCGCGTCGGCACGAACTCGTGCGCGACGTAGCCGCGGAATCCGGTGTCGACAATAGCACGACAGACCGCGGCCCAGTTGACCTCCTGCGTCTGGTCCAGCTCGTGACGGCCGGGCACGCCGCCGGTGTGGTAGTGCGCGATGTACTGCTGGTTGTCGCGAATCGTCTTGATCAGATCGCCTTCCATGATCTGCATGTGGTAGATGTCGTACAGCAGCTTGACGCGCGGTGAGCCGACCGCCTTGACGATCGCGACGCCGAACGCCGTGCGGTCACCTTGATAGTCGGGATGATTGACCTTGCTGTTGAGCAGCTCCACGCAGATCGTGACGCCGTTGTCTTCCGCGATCTTCTTCACGCGATTGAGACCGGCGACGCAGTTCTCCGTCGCCTGGTCGTCGGGCATCCCGCGCTTGTTGCCGAAGAACGTGATCACGTTGGGCATCTGGAGCGCCGCCGCGCGGGGAATGAGCCGCTCGAAGTTCTTCACGATCGCGTCGTGATTCGCGGTCACGTTCAGGCCGTCGCGAATCGATCCGCCGCCGGCGTAGCCCATCGAGCAGACGAGCCCGTATGCCTTCAGCATCGGCCAGTCGGGTTCTTCCAGGAGATCGATCGCGGTGAGGCCCATGTCGGCGCACGCGCGACAGAATTCCGGCAGCGGAATCTTCGCGTACGGCCAGCGCGACACCGATTGTTTGAGGCGGCCGTTCTTCACGACGCGGTCGGCGAGCGCGCGAAGCGATCGGGGCCACGCAGTCACGGCGAGCGCCGCTGTCAACACTTGCCGTCTCGAAATACTCGCCATCTTTATTTAACTTGCGCTGGGGCCCCACCCCCAGCGCCTACCACCGCTCGCTTTCGCTCGCGGCGGTGATTCGCGCGAACTATCCGCTCAGTCAACTTTGCGCTGGGGCGCCACCCCAGCGCCTGCCACCGCTCGCTCACGCTCGCGGCGCTGATTCGAGGCGCCTGTCCGCTTCGTCAGCCGTCATCGCCCACGCAAGCTGCCGGTCCAGAAGCACAGCGAGAAGATAACACCCCGCGACGAGAATCAGCAGAAATCTATAACCGGCGACGAGCGAGAGGTATTCCGCGATCCCGCCAATCATCGCGCCGAAGAGGTTCGCGCCGAAGTCGGCGGCCGCCGACGAGGAGCGCCGGAAGCTGCGGCTGAACAGCAACCCGGCGAAGAACACCGGGCTGAAGACGAGCGCGCCGTAGAAGACCGATTCGACGAGCCGGCTCGAAAACGACACGCGGCCGACCGGCAACAGGTAATTGAGGGCGATCAAGCCGAGCAGCGCGGCTGCGATCGGTCCGCTTCGGCGAATCTCGACGCGCGAGGCCACGACCGCGCTGGCGAGCGCCATGACCAGCACCGACGCAATCGCCAGCGAGGCCGACGACCAGGTCGATCCCCACAGCAGCGCGAATTGCACGATCGATTTGGTCTCGAGGAGCATGAAGCCCGCGCCGAGGAAGAAGAAGTGGAGGGTCCGGCTAACGCCGGACACCACCCGTGAGGGAGAGGCCGATCCGGTAGTCGTGGGTAGCGTCCGGCGTAAGCCGGACCCGACAGCAATGACCGCGAACGCCGAGACGACCAGCACGATGCCGAGCGCGGAACGGTAATGGCGCGGCAGCTCGGGCGCGCGCATGTAAAGAAACGGCCAGTCGTCGGTCGCCGGAATGATGCTCGCGTCGCGATGCAGCGGCTGCGGCGGACTCGGATCCTGCGCCTGCCCGTACGCCATCACGCGAGCTGGCGGCGGCGGAAGTGTGACCGCGTCGTCGAGCCGCGGGCCGGCAAGCATCACCGCGAGATACGCGCGCTCCTGATGCACGTGGACGCGCGGCTCCTGCTCGAACACCCGCGCCACCGTGTTGGCAAGGCGATCGACCAGCCACTTCTCGCGGAAGTAGTTGTAGAGCACCATCAGGCCGCGCGGCTTCAGATGGTCGCGGACCGCGCGAAACGATTCCTCCGTGAACATGTAGCTCTCCAGCCGTACGCCGGAGAAGCTCGATTGCACGGTCAGCGAATCGATCAGCGCGAACACCACGAGGTCGTACCGCTTCGTCGTCGTCGCGAGGAAATGCCGCGCATCGTCGACGATGGCCGTCACGCGCGGATCGTCGTACGGCCGATCCGGGTGCCGCTCCTTTCCAAGGCGCAGGATCACCGGATCGATTTCAACGGCGTCGACGTGCTTCGCGCCGTGCCGCAGCGCCGCGGCGACGTCCGTGCCCGATCCGGCGCCGAGAATCAGGATGTCGTCGAACGTGTCGCCGAGTGCGGTGTACGGCCACTGATAGAAGTATTCCTTCCGATCGACCGGTGCCATCGACTGGTGAAAGATGTTGTTCACCTCGACGACGGTATCGTCGCGATCCTGAGAGACGTTGATCTTGTAGTAGGGCGACCACAGGCTGCCGCGCTCCATCCGCTGCACGATCACGAGCGCGGCCGCGAGCAGCGCGATGTTGACGATCGCGATCAGGCGGCGGCGTTCGAACAGAAACGGCAGCGCCGCGGCAAACGCGACGGCGAACCACGCGACCGGCGGAACCTGCAGCCACGACATCAGCGCGAACGCCCCGACACCCGCCAGACTCCCGAGCAAATTGATCGCGTAGGCGCGCAGGGCTGCGGGACGGTCTACGCCCTGGCGGAGGTGGTCAGACCGTCCCACATGTTCCAATTCGCGCGCCATCCGCTGCGCCACCGTCACGAACAACAACGCCACGACCACAAACAACAGCGGCAGCAGCATTGTGCTTTCGACGGCGACCACCTTGTCCGCGGTGCCGCTCGAGAAGTAGATCGTCGTCGCACTCGGCACTGCCACTTCGAGGCGCAGACGATCGACCGCGGCGACCACGACGAGGAGCAGCAGCGGGAAGAGCAGGAAGAGATTCCGCCGCGCGCCGGCGAGCATGCACCCGATGCCGCAGCCGAGAAACGCGGCGAGCAGAATGAAGTTCGAGAAGTACGAGAGGAGCCGGATGTATGCCGGCATCCAACGAATGAGCGCGATCTCGAGGAAGAGGACGAGAAACGACGACAGGAATAACGTCATTGCGGATTGAGGATTGCGGATTGCGGATTTATTGTGGATTTCATCGCCAATCTTCAATAAATCCGCAATCCGCAATCCTCAATCCGCAATCTCGGGTCTATTTCGTCGTCCATCCGATGACAAAGTACGTGGCCGGCGTCTGGCCGACGTTGGTCACGTTGTGCATCTCGTTCGACGCCTGGAAGATGATGCCGCCCGGGCCGACGCGACGCGTCGCGCCGCTTTGAAACGTTTCGAGCGTGCCCTCTTTGATGATGAGCAGCTCTTCGTGCTGATGCTGATGGGGCGCGTGCGGCGACTTGCCCGGCTGCAGCGTCGAGATGTGGATCTCGAGCTCGTCGAGCGTCGGCGTCGGCGTCCGCATCACCTGACGCACGGCGCCCCACTCGTTCGGCTTCGTGTCAGTCGTCGTCCACTCGTACACCGTCGACTTCTGAATATGCTTCTGCGCGACAAGCGTCGCGACCGAGCTGGCGGCCGCGACCGCCGCGACGAGCATCGCGAGTTTCATGTTATTCATAGCGAACACCCAGCTTCTTGAGCGCGGCATCCGGACAGCCATTCCACTCGTCCACGAACACGTTGCCCTGATACTGCAGATCCTCGATCCCCATCTTCGTCGTCCAGAATCCGCTTGCGGTCAAATCGCGGAAGCTGTTGAAGAAGACGATGTGATGACGGAGTCCCGGATCAGGATTCGATGCGTACGCAACCTCGTCGAGGATCGCACGGCGCTCGGAGTCGGTGAGCGCCGTGAACCGCTTGTCGTAGCGCTCCTCGCACAGCCGATCGATGATCGCAAGGCCGCCGCGCATCGTGACCTGGCGCAGCGGCTGGTCGATCATCATGAAGTCCATGAACTCCGGCACGCCGGCGTCGGTCGCGCTGCCCGATCGCTCGTCCTTCGGGATGATCAGGTCGACCAGCATGCCGACCGTCGCGTATTCGTGCGCGCTGAAAAACTTCGGCTTGAACGCCTTCGCGGTTTTCGCGGCCGCGGTGCGCGCCGCCTGCGCATCGTGGTGCGCCTGCTCGGCTTCGGCCGGCGTCCACACCATCGCGGCGGCGACGGGCGCAGCGCCGATGATTTGGAGCGCCGCTCGGCGGGTGATGTTCTTCATAATCCGCAATCCTCAATCGTCAATCCACAATAAATCCGCGATCCGCAATCCTCAATCCGCAATGTCAGAGTGTTCCCTGGTTTCTCTGCTGCGCGATGTACTCGGACGTCCGCATCGCGAGCGCGAGGATCGTCCACGTGCAGTTCTTGTGCGCGTTCGAGACGAATGGACCGCCGTCGGCGACGAACACGTTCTTCACGTCGTGCGCCTGGCAGTTCGCGTTGACGACCGAGGTCTGCGGATTCGACCCCATCCGCGTGGTGCCGACTTCGTGAATGATCCGGCCGACCGGCTCGAGCCCGTACTCTGATGCTCGCGACGGCATGGGCGAGAGCGGCGTGCCGCCCATCTCGTGAATGATCTCGCGGAAGGTCTCCTGCATGTGCTTTGCCTGCAGGATCTCGTGATTGCCGAACCCGGCGTGGAAGCGCAGCACCGGGATGCCGTAGGCGTCGACGACGTTCGGATCGATCTCGCAGGACGTCTTCTCGTTCGGAACCATCTCGCCGCGGCCGGAGAAGTACACCGTCGCGCCGTAATACTTCCGATAGTCGTCCTTCAACGACTTCCCGTAGCCGCCGACACCGTTGAACCGCTGGATGCCGCCCATGATCCCGTAGCCCGGCGCGCCGCGACGGCCGCCGCCGAGTTCGACGTGATAGCCGCGCGGGAAATCGAGCTTCTTGTTATCGAGCCACCACGGCATGTACAGATGCATCCCGCCGACGCCGTCTTCGTTGTGCGCGACGCCGTTGGCGAGCTTCGGAATGTAGCCGGTCACGGTGAGGCCGGTGGAATCGGTGAGGTATTTGCCGACGACGCCGCTCGAGTTCGCGAGACCATCCGGGAATCGCCCCGACTTCGAATTGAGGAGCAGGCGCGCCGACTCGCACGCGCTCGCCGCGAGGACGACGATGCGCGCACGCACCGCGTAGTCGCGGCGGTCTTTCGTGTTCACGTACGACACGCCGGTCGCCATGCCGCTCTCGTCGGTCGTCACCTCGCGCGCCATCGCGTTGGTGATGAGGCGAAGGCGTCCGGTCTTCAGCGCGGGCGCCAGCAGCACCGACGGCGACGAGAAGTTCGAGTGCGTCGCGCAGCCGCGTCCGCATTGCCCGCAGTAGTGACACGCGGCGCGTCCGTTGAGCGGCTTGGTCAGGATCGACAGGCGCGACGGAATGCACGTGATGCCAAGCGTGTCGGCCGCCTGTTTGATCATCAGCTCGTAGCAGCGCGGCTTGGGCGGCGGCAGAAAGACGCCGTCCGGTTCGTTGCGAATGCCCTCGTTCGATCCGAAAATTCCGACGAGGCGATCGAGCTTGTCGTAGTACGGCTTGATGTCGTCGTAGCCGATCGGCCAGTCGTCGCCGACACCGTCGAGACTGCGCCCTTTGAAGTCGTCCGGACCCATGCGCAGCGAGATGCGGCCCCAGTGATTCGTGCGGCCGCCGACCATGCGCGCGCGAAACCAGTCGAACCTCTCGCCCGGCGCCTGCGTATACGGCTCGCCGGTGACATCCCAGCCGCCGATGCAGCCGTCGAACTCGCCGAACGGGCGATCGGGCGTCGCCGCGCCGCGCCGCGGCGAGTCGTACGCCCACGCCGACATCTTCGAGTCTTTTTCGACGTCCCACGGGCC
>MNEX01000113.1 GCA_001917905.1 Acidobacteria bacterium 13_1_40CM_65_14 | reverse complement strand
TCGGTGAAATACCGATGATGCATTTTCCAATCGAACTCACTTTTTCAGCACCCTGCTAGTGGCGTGTCTTCTCGAATTGCACTACCGGGCCGCTCCGCTCGCACCCCACCGCGCAGGCGTGCGCGGCGGGGACCCCGCGTTGTCGCGGCCCGAAAACGGCGGTCGAAGGTTCGTTGTGAATAGTAACCATTCAGCTCATACGGTCCGCTAGATGCCCGCCACCGTCACGTCCATCGCGCCGAGGCGTACGAGCGGACCGGGCCGGGCCCAGCCGCCGCCGCGTCGCCGTCCGTTCCGCGACAGCCCGAAGCTGATTCTCGCCGGCATCGCGGTGCTCGTCGGCGTGCTGATTGCGCTTCTCGCAATCGCGAACGGGACGTCGCGGTTCTCGCCGGACTTCCTCAGCGAGTTCGTGCTGTACGCGCTGTCGGCGGCCGACCTCACGATGCTGGCCGCGCTGCTGTTCGTCCTCGCGCGGAACATCGTCAAGCTCGTCGTCGAGCGCCGAAAGGCGCTGCCGTTCGCGCGATTCCGCGCGAAGCTCGTCGTGCTGCTCCTCGTGATGACGTTCGTGCCGTCGGTGCTGGTCCTCATCGTCGGCAGCGAGATCATCCGGACGAGCGTGGACCGGTGGTTCAACACGCCGATGGACGAGATCCTGACCTCGGCGAACAAGATCGCGAGCGACTACTACCACGAGCGCCAGATGCTCGTGAGCGATCACGCGGCGCGCATCGCGCGTGCGCTCGCGTCCGTCGATCTGTCCGGGACCAACGTGCGGCCGATTCGCGATCTGCTCGCACCCGACGTGACGTTGCAGCGCGTCCAGATGGTCGAGGTCTATCGCGTCACGCCGCCGGGCACCACGTCGGGGTCGCTGCCCAACATCGAGCCTGTGGTGGATGTCGCTGCGCCCGCGCTGCCGCCGGGCTACAGCCGTGCCGCCGCGGATCGCCTCGCGGCGCAGGCCCTGGCGAACACGTCCAACACGTCCAGCGCTTCGGGCGCGTCGACCCCGTCCGACACCAGCTCGGTCGAGTCGCTCGGCAGCTCCGGCGATCTGCTGCATTCGGCCGCGGTGATTCGCGGCAAGGATGGCAAGCCGACGGGTGTGGTCGTGGCGACCGATTACCTGACGGGCGAGCTCGCGGTTCGATCGCGCAGCATGAGCCAGGCGTTCGAGAAGTACAACCAGTTGCGGGTTTTGAAGCGCCCGCTCGCGGGCGTGTACCTGTCGTTCTTCCTCGGCGTGACGCTGATGATTCTCGTCGGCGCGACGTGGATGGGTCTGTACATGGCCAAGCGGATCACCGGGCCCGTGCAGATGCTCGCCGCGGCGGCACGCGAGATCGGCGCCGGACGCCTCGATCAGCGCGTCGAGCCGCAGAGCCACGACGAGTTCGGATCGCTCGTCGAGGCGTTCAATTCGATGGCGAGCGAGCTGGCGAGCAGCCGCCGCAAAGTGGAACGATCGACCATCGAGCTGGAGCGGAAGCACGTCGAAGTCGAGGGGCGCCGGCGCTACATCGAGACGATTCTGGAGCGCATCACGACCGGCGTCGTCTCGGTCGACGCGGCGGGGACGATCACGACGATCAACAGCGCGGCGGCCAGGCTGCTCACCTTGAATCGCCAAATCATCGGTCAGCCCGCGTTCGCGGTGTTCGACCGCATCGACCTGCAACCGATCGCGAAGCTGGTCGCGGGCGCCGGACGCGCGAAGACCGACCCGACCGCGCACGAGATCGCCATCGTCCGCGAAGGGCAGGAGCTACACCTGGCGGTCGCCGCCACCGTGCTCGTCGGCGACAGCGGCGCGCCCGAAGGCGTCGTGCTGGTGCTCGACGACGTGACGCCGCTGATTCGCGCACAGAAGGTCGCGGCGTGGCGCGAAGTCGCGCGGCGGCTCGCGCACGAAATCAAGAATCCGCTGACGCCGATTCAGCTCTCTGCCGAGCGGCTGCGGCGCCACTTCGGCGGGGCGCCGCCGCAGGCCAAGGCGCTCATCGACGAGTGCACGGCCACGATCATCGGCGAGGTGGAGTCGCTCAAGGGGTTGGTTGACGAGTTCTCGCAGTTCGCGCGCATGCCGTCGCCCCGCACCGTACCGAGCGATCTCGGACAGCTCATCACCGATACGATCGCCCTGTACAACGGCCTGTTCACCGACGTGACCATCGAGCAGCGGTTCGCGCCGGGCGTGCCGCTCGTGCGCCTCGACCCGGAGCAGATTCGCCGCGTCATGATCAACCTGGTGGACAACGCGATCGAAGCGATGGAGCGCCGCGGCCACATCGTCGTCGAGACGCAGCTGGACGCGGCCAACAGCCTCGTGCGTGTCGTCGTGGCCGACGATGGCCCGGGGATTTCGCCCGCAGAGCGGGAGAAGCTGTTCCTGCCGTACTACTCGACCAAGCGGCGGGGCAGCGGGCTCGGGCTCGCGATTGTCCGGCGCATCATCGCGGAGCATGGCGGCAGCATCGACGTCGGCGACAACACGCCGCGCGGGACACGTTTTACAATCGAGCTACCGTGTTGAAGCAACCGCGGAGCTCGCTGAGTGCGCAGAGAGCGGTTTTGCTCTGCGATCTCTGCGCGCTCTGCGGTTAAACGTATGAAACCGACCATCCTGATTGTCGACGACGAGCCCGGCGTGCGCACGGCGCTGACCGGCGTGCTGCACGACGAAGGCTACAGCGTCGAAGCCGTGTCGAGCGGCGAAGCGTGTCTCGAGCGCGTGACGCGCGGCCCGGTGGATCTGATCGTCCTCGACGTCTGGTTGCCGGGGATGGACGGCCTCGCGACGCTGGCGCGGCTGCGCGAGCGCCAGGTTGACGCGCAGATCGTGCTCATCTCGGGCCACGGCAACATCGAGTCGGCGGTGCGCGCGATCAAGATGGGCGCGTTCGACTTCGTCGAGAAGCCGCTCTCCCTCGACAAAACGGTCCTCGTCGTCAACAACGCGCTGCGGCAGCGACGGCTCGAAGCGGAGAACCGCGCGCTGCGCGCCAAGGTCGATCGCCACCAGACGATGGTCGGCGAGAGCTACTCGCTGCGCCAGCTTCGCGAGCAGGTCGCGATGGCGGCGCCGACCAATGGCCGCGTGTTGATCTACGGCGAGAACGGGACCGGCAAAGAGCTGGTCGCGCGGACCATTCACGCGCTCAGCCGCCGGCGCACGGGCGCGTTCGTCGAAGTCAATTGCGCGGCGATTCCCGAGGAGTTGATCGAGAGCGAGCTGTTCGGTCACGTCCGCGGAGCCTTCACGGGCGCGGTCGCCGATCGCCGGGGCAAGTTCGAGGTCGCGGATGGCGGCACGATCTTCCTCGACGAAATCGGCGACATGAGCGTGAAGACGCAGGCCAAAGTGCTCCGCGTGCTGCAGGAACAGACGATGGAGCCGGTCGGCGGCGGCGGTCGCAGCATCAAGGTGGACGTGCGCGTGCTCGCCGCGACCAACAAGGATCTCCAGACGGAGATTCGCGCCGGGCGCTTTCGCGAAGACCTGTTCTTCCGCTTGAACGTCATCCCGATCTTCGTGCCGCCGCTTCGCGACCGACAGGAGGACATTCCGCTCCTGGCCGATCACTTCATGGCCGACTTCGCGCGCGAGTACGGGCGCCGGGTCAAGAGCTTCGAGACCGGCGCCGTGACCGTGCTGCAGCACTATCCATGGCCGGGCAACGTCCGCGAGCTGCGCAACGTCATCGAGCGGCTGATGATCATGGTGCCGGGCGACGCGATTTCGGCCGCCGATCTCAGCTTCCTGGATCCCAGCGGTCTCACGCGCCCGGTCATCAGCGATGCGCCGGCCGAGCGGATGACGTTGCACGAAGCGCGCGATCGCTTCGAGCGCGACCTGATTCTGCGGACCCTCGCCGAGCAGCAGGGCAACATGTCGCGGACCGCCGAGGTCCTCGGCGTCGAGCGCAGCAACCTGTATCGAAAGATGAAAGCGTTCGGGATTGCGCCGTCAAGGAAAGCGGACGAGGAGACCGAGGCGGTTTGAACATAGAACTGAGAACTCAGAACTCAGAACTCAGAACTCCGAACTCAGAACGGTCCGAGTTCTAGTTCTGAGTTCTAGTTCTGAGTTCTAGTTCTGAGTTCTAGTTCTGAGTTCTAGTTCTGAGTTCTTAGTTCTGAGTTCTTAGTTCTGAGTTCTTAGTTCTCAGTTCTGAGTTTGTTCTCCAACACCTGATCTGACTTGAAGCCTTCAATCTGCAGATAGAACTCGGCGGCGGCATTGAGCGCCGCTGACGGCACGAGCCCCACGATCTCGCTTTCTAGGATCGACACGCCGTAGCGCTCGGCCTCGCGCTTGACGGTCTCGAACACGCGAAAAATCGGCGTCTTCTCGTAATTCGTCAGGTTCATCGACACCTGGACGATGCCGCGATCCTCGAGCTTGAAGCCGGCGGCTTTCACGTACCGGTATCCGCCGCTGCTGTGCCGGATCGCGGCGGCGATCTTCTTCGCCACGTCGAGACGATCGGTCGCGAGGTTGATGTTGTACGCGATGAGCGCCATCCGCGCGCCGATGACCGCCGCGCCCGCTGACGGATGCGGCGCGCTCGGACCGAAGTCTGGTGCCCACCCTTGGGTCGCCATCTTCGCGGCCAGGCCCTCGAACTCGCCGCGCCGGATGTCTTCGAGGTTTTTGCGTGCGGGATTGGTAGACGCGTCCTCGTACAGATACACCGGAATCTTGAAGCGATCGGCGACCGCGGCGCCGACCTTTTTCGCCAGCGCGACGCACTCGGCCATCGTCACGCCTTCAATCGGCACGAACGGCACGACGTCGACCGCGCCCATGCGCGGATGTTCACCATGATGCGTCCGCAAATCGATCGCAGCGACCGCGCGCTCGAATAACGCCATCACCGCCTGTTCGACGCCGGCTGCGTCGCCGGCGAGCGTAAACACCGATCGGTTGTGCGACGCGTCCGACGAAAAGTCGAGGAGCCGAACGCCCGGCACCGCGCGAATCGCGCTCGCCATGTCCGCGACGACGTCCGGTCGCCGTCCTTCGCTGATGTTCGGAATACACTCGATAAGCGCCATGAGATTTCAGATGGCAGATTTCAGATTTCAGATTGAATTGTAGATTGGAAGGTTCGGCCGCCAATCTGAAATCAATCTGAAATCTGCAATCTGAAATCTGCAATCTCACGCTATAATCTGACGCGTTCGACATGTCTGACGCGCACCGCAGCGACACCGCTCACGCGCACGATCCCGCGCTGGATGCGGATCGCGACGCGAAGATCGAACAGCTCCTGCTGGTCGGCCTCGATCACTACTTCGCGGCGCAGTACGACCAGGCGATCAACGTCTGGACCCGCGCGCTCTTCCTCGATCGCAGTCATCCGCGCGCACGCGCCTACATCGAGCGCGCGCGCAGCGCCGTCGCCGAGCGCCAGCGGCAGTCCGAGGAGCTCTTGCACACCGGCGTCGCGGCGTTCCAGCGCGGCGAAGGCGACGAAGCCCGCCGCCTGCTGCAGGCCGCGATCGACGGCGGCGCGCCCACCGACGAAGCGCTCGCCGTGCTCGAGCGGCTGGATCGTCTGGACACGACGGTTGCGTCCGCCGCGTCGCCGCGCTCTCGCCGCGAGCACCGGACTGGCGCGCCGCGCGCGAGTGCGGCCGGATCGCGGTCGACGCTCGGCGTCGCGGCGACGGTCCTGGTCGTGGCGGGCGTGCTCGCCTTGGGGGGCTACGCCGCGACGTCGACAAGTGGCGCGGTGTGGCGATCGTGGCTGCCGCTGCAGACCGTCCCGCAGGCGAATCCCGCCGCGCCCGTCGTGCGCGAGCAATCCCTGGCGCTCCCGCGCCGCGGTGAGATGGCGCTGGCGCGGGCGCGGACGCTGGCGGCCGGTGGACATTTGAGCGACGCGCTCGCGACGCTGGATCTGGTGCGGCCCACTGATGCGCAGCGGGCGGACGCCGATCGACTGCGCGCCGACATTCAGCGGCAACTGCTCGCGCTCATTCCGGCACCGCGGCCGCAAATCGATCGCGAGAAAGGGCAGAAGGGGGATGGTCGCGTGCCATGAAATGCCCCAAGTGCGGCTATCTCGGCTTCGAGCACGTCGACCGCTGCCGCAATTGTGGATATGATTTTTCGCTGACGTCACCGGCCGCCCCTCCCGATCTGTCGATTCACCGCGACTCTGCTGTCGAAAAGCCGCTCGACGATCTCTCGCTTCTCGATTCGGCCCTCGTCGGCGACGAGTCGCGGCCGGTCACCGTGACGCCCGACCTCAACGGCGTGCTCGGCGCGCCCGTGTCGGCGCGATCGGCCAAGCCCGCGTATTCAACGGCCGGCGAGTTGCCGCTCTTCGGCGCCTCCATTCCCGGCGACGAGCCGCTCATCACGAAGGTGTCGCCGCCGAGGGCGCCGCTGGCTGTCAGACGCGCGACCCCGGAAATCGCCCGCGTGCGTACCGAGCCGCCCCGGCCAGCCTCGCTGGATCTGTCGCTCGACGACGAGCCCTCCCGCGTCACGATCGATTCCTGGTCGAACCGCGAGATCGGCGAGACGGCTGAGGACGCCGCCGTTGGGGCGCGTGTCATCGCTGCCGTCATCGATCTGTTGATCCTCGCGGTGATCGATGCCATCGTGATCTACTTCACGATGCAGATCTGCGGCATTACGCTCAACGAAATCAACTTGCTGCCGAAGGCGCCGCTCCTGGCGTTCCTGCTCGTGCAGAACGGCGGCTATCTCGTCGCGTTCACCGCCGGCGGTCAGACGCTTGGCAAAATGGCGGCGGGCATTCGCGTGGTGCCGGCCGATGCGGACGCGACGCTCGATGTTGGCCGCGCGTTTCTCCGCACGCTGGTGTGGCTGGTGCTCGCCGTACCGGCCGGCCTCGGTTTTCTGACGGCGTTCCTCAGCCGCGATCATCGCGGACTCCACGACCGCCTCGCCGGCACGCGCGTCGTTCGATAGCCGCATGACGCGCGTCGCGCTGGCTCTCGCGTCCGCCTTTGGTGTGGGCTACATTCCGTTCGCGCCGGGCACGTTCGGATCCGCGGTGGGCCTTCTGGTGTGGTGGCTGCTGCCCGCGTCGGCTGTCGCGCAGGGTGTGGCAATCGTCGCCGTGTTCGCGCTCGGATCGTGGTGCGGCGGCATCGCCGAGCGCCATTTCGGACGCACCGATCCCCGGCAGGTCGTGATCGATGAGGTGATGGGGATGCTCATCACTCTGTTCCTCAATCCGGTCGGTTGGCTGGGCGCGGCCGTGGGATTCCTGGTGTTTCGCGTGTTCGACGTCGTCAAGCCCTGGCCGTCGAACCGGCTCGAGCAGCTGCACGGCGGCATCGGCGTGATGGCCGACGACGGCATGGCGGCGATCTACGCGAACCTCGCGCTGCGCGCGATCCTCGCATTTGGTAACTCGCATTTGGTAATCGGATAATCTGGTAATTGAGTAATCGCAATCACCCGATTACCGATCACCCGATTACCCGATCACCTGATTACCAAATCCATGAAAGCCTGCATCTTCGCGGTCGGCAGCGAAATGCTGACGCCGTTTCGCGTCGACACGAATTCGCTCGTTATCACGGAGCGGCTGAACACCATCGGCTACGACGTGCGTCTGAAAGCGGTCGTCGCAGACGAGGTCGGCGAGCTCGCGGACGTCGTGCAGAGCGCACTGCATTGGGCCGACCTGATCGTGATCACCGGCGGCCTCGGACCAACCGAGGACGACATCACACGCGACGCGGTTGCGCGTGTGCTGAAGGTGCCGATGGAGGTCGACGAGCGGATCGTCGATCGGATTCGCGAGCGGTTCGCACGGCGCAATCTCGCGATGCCGGAGATCAATCGCCGGCAGGGGATGGTGCCCCGCGGTGCGACTGTGGTCGACAATCCCAACGGCACAGCGCCCGGTCTGTGGCTCGAGCACGGACATACGGCGATCGTGCTGCTGCCGGGTCCACCTCGCGAGATGAAGCCGATGTTCGAGGCGCTCGTGCGCGATCGCCTCGCGCCCGCCTCCACCGGCGCCGGACTATTCCGCCGCGTGTTGAAGATTACGGGTCGCACCGAGTCGGACGTCGATGCGCAGGCACAGCCGATCTACGGTCAGTGGACGACCGAACCCGTCCCGATCAGCACGACGATCCTCGCCGTGCTCGGACAAATCGAGCTGCATCTCACCGCGCACGCGTCCGGCCAGGCGGAAGCGGACGCGGCGCTCGACGCGGCGGTACGCCGGCTCGAGGAGGCGCTCGCGCCGGCGGTGTACAGCGCCGACGGCCGCCCGCTCGAAGCGGTGATCGGCGACCTGCTACGTGAGAAAAAGCTGACGATCGCCGTCGCCGAGTCGTGCACCGGCGGACTGCTGACGTCGCGGTTGACGGATGTCCCCGGCAGCTCGGAGTACGTCGACCGCGGCGCCGTGTGCTACAGCAATCAGGCAAAGATCGAGATGACGGGCGTCCCCGAAGCGCTGATTCGTGAACACGGCGCGGTCAGCGAGGCGGTGGCCGAAGCGATGGCGGCGGGCATTCGCGAGCACGCGCGCACCAACATCGGCATCGGCATCACCGGCATCGCCGGGCCCGGCGGCGGCACGCCGGAAAAACCGGTCGGCACGGTGTGCATCGCCGTCATCGTGGACGATCAGACGCGAGTCCGCACGTTCCCGTTTTTCGGCGGCCGCGAGATGGTGAAGTTCCAGGCCACGCAGGCCGCGATGAACATGCTGCGGTTGCTGCTGATACGCGGGACGGCCTAAAGGCCGTCCCCTACCGGTACCTTCGCGGTGCTAAAGGCCGTCCCGCTCATATGCGTCTGTTTATCGCGATCGACCTGGATGAGGCTGCGCGCGCAGCGATCGCCGACGAGCAGAGGCGTCTGAAAAGCGTGATCGGCGAGACGCGGTCGGCGATCAAGTGGGTGCGCCCCGATCACATGCATCTGACGCTCGTGTTTCTTGGCGAGGTGGCGGAGGCGCACGCACCGGCGATCGTCGACGCCATCGGTGAACCAGTGACGCAGGCGCCATTCGATCTCGGATTGGGCGGCATCGGCGTCTTTCCGCCGCGCGGTGCGCCCAATGTGTTGTGGCTCGGCGCCGCGGCAGGCGAAAAGGAAAGCATCGAGCTTCAACGCGAGTTCGCCGATCGCGTACAGCGGCTCGGTGTCGCGCTCGAACGCCGGCCGTTTCATCCGCATCTCACGCTCGCGCGCTGGAAGACATCGCGCGGGGCCGATCGGGCGCGTGCGCTCGCGGCCGGCAGCGATCGTGCGGTCGCAACCGTCCACGTCGATCACACGACGCTCTATCAGAGCCGTCTCTCGCCGGCGGGTCCGACGTACACGCCGCTCGCGCGTGCTACGCTCTCCCACGACGGACCATGACCGTTGTGGTGTTCGCGGCGTACGTGATCGGTTCGATCCCGTTCGCGCTCTTGCTGGCGCGGCACTGGGGCGCCACCGATTTGCGCCAGGTCGGGAGCGGCAATCTCGGCGCCGCCAACGTGATGCGCGCAAGCGGCGTCACCGCCGGCGTGCTGGTGGCCATCCTCGACATCACCAAAGGCGCGTGCAGCGTGATGCTCGCCGAACGTTTGAGCGGAAACGCGGCCGCGCCCGCGGCGGCGGGGCTTGCGGCGATCGTCGGCCACATCTATCCCGTCTGGCTCCGCTTTCGCGGCGGTAAGGGCGTCGCCACCGCGTGCGGCGTGTTCTCGGTGCTGACGCCGCTGGCGATTCCGCCCGCGCTCGCCATCTTCCTGGTCACCGTCGCGCTGACGAAATACATTTCGCTCGGATCGCTGCTCGCGACGATCGCGCTGCCGCCGCTGGCGTACGCGATGGGCAGCCCGGCGCCGGCCGTCATCACCGCGTCCGCCGCCGCCGTCATCATCATCTTCAGACACCGTTCGAACCTCGCGCGCCTGCGGACCGGCACCGAGCGCCGGCTCGGAGTGCGCGTGTAATGCGAGCGGTCACAGTCCTCGGCGCCGGCAGTTGGGGAACCGCGCTGGCCGTTCACCTCGGACGCGTCGGCCACGACGTGCGTCTATGGGCGCGCGACGAGGCGCTGGCCCGCGAGATGGAGACGCGACGAGCGAACGCCGTCTATCTCCCGGACGTGACCTTACCGCCGAGCGTATCGGTCACGCCTTCGATCGTCGACGCCCTGCAGGCGACACAGCTCGTCGTCGCCGCGATTCCGTCGCACGGATGCCGCGCGGTGATCAAGTCGGCGGCGCCGCACATTGCCGACCGCGCGGTGCTCGTCAGCTCGATGAAAGGTCTCGAGACCGGTACGCTGCTGCGCATGTCGGAGGTCATCGCGCAGGAAGTCGGCCCGGCTCACCCGGTCGTCGTGTTGTCGGGCCCGAGCTTTGCGGCGGAAGTTGCGCAGCAGTTGCCGACGGCCGTCCTCGCGGCGTCGTCAGACGTGCAGGCGACCGAGCTCGTGCAGGCCGATTTTCGCGGTCCGTACTTTCGGCTCTATGGCAGCGACGATGTGATCGGCGTGGAGATCGGTGGCGCGCTCAAGAACATCATCGCGATTGCCGCCGGCGTGGTGGAAGGCCTCGGCCTTGGCCACAACGCGCTGGCGGCGCTGATTACCCGCGGTCTCGCCGAGGTGACGCGCCTTGCGTGCGCCGCCGGCGGCCGCCGTGAAACGCTCGCGGGGCTGAGCGGCCTGGGCGACCTCGTGCTGACGTGCACGGGCAATCTGAGCCGCAACCGCCACGTCGGGATCGAGTTGGCGCGTGGACGCCGCCTCGCCGACATTCTCGCCGGCATGAAGATGATTGCCGAAGGCGTGCGCACCACCAGCGCCGCTCTCGCGCTCGGCGAGCGCTATGAGGTCGAGCTGCCGATCGCCACGCAAATGGCCGAAGTGCTGGCCGGCCGCAGCGACGTCCGAACCGCGATCGAGACGCTCATGCTGCGGCGTCAGCGCCCCGAGCACGAAGAGCGCTGAGCGCTCGAATCTGGCAATCGAGTAATTTGGTAATCTGGTAACCGCGGGTCCGACGGACGGTGTAACGTTGGACCGGTCCACTTCAATAATCCGATTACCCGATTACCCGATTACCCGATTATCCAATCACTAAATTCCACCGTGAGCTTCCTAGGCCGCATTCGCGACAGCCTCTCCCGTACCAAACAACAGATCGTCGATCGCTTCGACGACATCGTGCGGCTCGCCGACGAGCCCGAGCGGCGCTCGCGCCCTGTCGACGTCGAGACCGTCGACGCGCTCGAAGAGCTGCTGATCTCCGCCGACATCGGCGTCGCCGCCACCGATCGCATCATCGCCGCCGTGAAGTCTCGCCCGCCGAACGGAACGAGCCTGCGCGATCTCGTCAAGCAGGAGATTCACGACGTGTTTGCCGCGGTGGATCGTCCGGTCGCCGTGACGGCGCATCCGAAGGTCACGCTGATCGTCGGCGTCAACGGAACGGGCAAGACCACGACGGTGGGGAAGCTGGCGAACCTGCTCAAGACCGAAGGTCACACGCCGCTCATCTGCGCCGCCGATACGTTCCGCGCCGCCGCCGTCGAGCAGCTCGAAATCTGGGCCAAGCGCGCCGGCGTCGACATGGTGCGCGCGAAGGACGGCGCCGATCCGGCCGCGGTCGT
Source organism: Acidobacteria bacterium 13_1_40CM_65_14 (assembly GCA_001917905.1). Lineage (GTDB taxonomy): Bacteria > Acidobacteriota > Vicinamibacteria > Vicinamibacterales > CAVVIG01 > QHWF01. Next base: position 2,120 of record MNEX01000113.1, on the reverse strand, counting down.
CTTCGACGCCATCTCGTCGGGAAAAGCGAAGGGACGCGATCCGATCCTCGTCGACACGGCCGGACGGCTGCACACCCGCGTCAACCTGATGAACGAGCTCGACAAGATCCGGCGTATCGCCTCGCGCGAAGTGCCGGGCGCGCCGCAGGAAGTGCTGCTCGTCCTCGATGCGACGGTCGGCCAGAACGGCGTGACGCAGGCGCGCGAGTTCATGGGCGCCGCCGGCGTGAACGGCATCGTGTTGACGAAGCTCGATGGGACGGCGAAAGGCGGCGTCGCCGTCGCGATTGCGCACGATCTCAAGCTGCCGATCCGCTACGTCGGCGTCGGCGAGGGGATCGACGACCTCGTGCCGTTCGACGTGACCGAGTACGTCGACGGCCTGTTCGAAGAGAAGTGGTAACAGTGCTGCGACGTTCTGTTCTAGATACGCGCGAGGGCTACGGCCCGAGCGCGTGAGGCGCGGGGGTGGGGCCCCGCGCGAGTGAAAAAAGTAGGACGCAACGCCCATAGAAATGCTGGGTGCCCGAGAGTATATGGACCGCGCGCTGTTTCATGCCGCGCGCGGACGCGGCCGGACGAGTCCGAACCCACTGGTCGGCGCGGTCGTCGTGTCTCCCGACGGTGTCATCGTCGGCACCGGCTATCACGAGCGCGCGGGCGAGCCTCACGCGGAAGTTCGGGCGCTGGCCGAAGCCGGCGCGCGCGCGCGCGGGGCGACGCTGTACTGCACGCTCGAACCCTGCTGCCATCACGGCCGCACCGGTCCGTGTGTGACACGCATCGTCGAGACGGGGGTCGCGCGTGTCGTCGCGTCGGTCGAAGATCCCAACCCGCTGGTGCGTGGCGAGGGCTTCGCCTTCCTGCGGGCACACGGCGTTCACGTCGACGTTGGACTTGGCGCCGAGCGCGCGATCGATCTGAATCAGCCGTTCTTCACGATGATGCGCGAACACCGGCCGTTCGTCATTCTGAAGGCGGCGACCAGCATGGACGGTCGCATCGCCGAGTCGCCTGGACGGCGGACGCAACTCAGCTCAGCGCCGGCGAACCGCCACGTGCACTGCTTTCGCGCCGAGGTGGACGCGATTGGCGTCGGCAGCGGCACGGTGCTGATCGACGATCCGGAGCTGACGGCACGCGGCGTCTACCGCGAGCATCCGCTCTCGCGCGTCGTCTTCGACCGGAGTCTGCGGACGCCGCCGTCGGCGCGCCTCCACTCGACAGGCGTGGCGTCGCCTGTCATCATCGTCACGACGGCCGAGGCGGCGAGCCGTGCAGACTTGCGCAAGCCGCTCGAGGACGCGGGCGCGGAGATCGAGGTCGCGCGCGACGGGACGTTTCGCGCGGCGCTCGAACGGCTCGCGGCGCGCGACATCGGGTCGCTGATGCTCGAAGGCGGCGCGGCGCTGCACTGCGCAGCGTGGGACGAAGGCCTGGTGGATTTCGTCAGTCTGTACGTCACGCCGCACGTGCTCGGCACGGCGGGCGTGGAACTGTTGCCCGGACGATCGTTCTCGACGTCCGCCCTGCACAATCGGGTCGTCGCACCGCTCGGCCCCGACGTGCTGATTGAAGGGTATGTTCACAGGCCTTGTTGAGGTGGTCGGCGAACTGGTCGAGCGCAAGCCGACGAGCGGTGGCTTCCGGCTGCGCATCGCGACCGCGATTGCGCCGGAGCTCGCACCCGGCGACAGCGTGGCGGTGAATGGTGTCTGCCTGACGGTGATTCTCGCCGAAGAGACGGAGCTGCACGCGGACGTCGGACCGGAGACCGTGCGGGTGACGACGCTGGGATCGCTGCAGCGCGGCTGCCGTGTGAATCTCGAGCGCCCGCTCCGCGCCGACAGCCGCTTCGGCGGACACTTCGTGCAGGGCCATGTCGACGCGATTGGCCACATCGAGGAACTGCGTGCCGACGCCGAGTTTCACTGGATGACGGTGAGCTTTCCGGGGCACCTCGCGGCCTACATCGTGCACAAGGGATCGATTGCGGTCGACGGCATCAGCCTCACCGTGGCCGGCCTCGGCGCGGATCGCTTCGACGTCATGGTCGTGCCGTATACGATGATGCACACGAACCTGGGCGGTGCGCAGATCAGGGACAAGGTGAATCTCGA
>MNEX01000172.1 GCA_001917905.1 Acidobacteria bacterium 13_1_40CM_65_14 | reverse complement strand
TTGATGGGGCCCCCGGGACACGGCACTCCTGACTCAGAGGTGCTGGTCAGCGGCGACTGGGAATCGGTGCGCACCGTCGTCGACGTCGGCGGAGGGACGGGCGCGTTGCTGGCAGAAGTCCTTCGTGCACGGCCAACCGTGCGCGGCACGCTCGTCGATCTCCCGGCGACGGTCGCGCGGTCCGCAGAAATCTTCAAGGCTGCCGGCGTCAGCGAACGCGTCACGACGGTGGGGCAAAGCTTCTTCGATCCGCTTCCTGCCGGCGCCGATCTCTATCTGCTGAAGAGCGTGCTCAGCGACTGGCCCGATCGCGAGGCGACCGCGATCCTGCGGCGCTGCGCCGACGCGGCGCGTCCCGCAGGACGCATCGTCATTCTGAACGGCGTGTCGCCTGATGACGCCGGCGCGCCGTCGCCTGCGTTGCTGATGATGGTGCTGGTCGGCGGAAAAGATCGGACGCTGACGGAATTCCGCGAGCTGGCGCGTGCAGCCGGGTTGGACGTGCACGCCGCCGCGCGGCAACCGTCGGGCCGCTTCATCGTCGAATGCCGGCCAACGGGATGAGGTCGCTCGGCAAAGCCTTCGCGCTCCGGAAAGCAACCGCAGAGATCGCTGAGCGCGCAGAGAGAGCCTTGGCTCTGCGTTCTCTGCGTGCTCCGCGGCTGCTTTACGCTACTCGTATCGCAGCGCGTTGAGCGGGCTGACGCGCGTCGCTCGCAACGCGGGCAGGTAGCACGCGGCGAGCGCGACCGCCGCGAGCAGCGCGACCGCGAAGAGCGACACGGCGTCGGCCGCCGTGACGCCGAACAGCAGCGACGAGACGAGCCGTTGCAGCGCGAACGCGGCGACGACGCCGATGACGATTCCGGCGCCGATCATCCGCGCGCCGTTGCCGACGACGAGGCGGAGGATGTCGGATCCGCCGGCGCCGAGCGCGAGGCGAATCCCGATTTCACGCGTTCGCTGCGCCACCAGGTACGACATCACGCCGTAAATGCCGACGACGGCGAGCATCAACGCGCAGGCCGCGAAAATCCCCATCAGCCACATCGTGAAGCGCGACTGCGCGGTCTGCTGCCCGACGAGCTCGTTCATCGGCGTCACGTCGAAGATGGTGATCGTCGAGTCGACGCCGCGAACCGCGGCCCGGACCGACGGCGCCAGCGACGCCGGCGGCACCGACGTGCGCACGACGAGCGACAGCTGCTGCGCGCGATCGATGAACGGGAAGTACAGATCGGGATCGGGCGTCGGATTGTCGGGCAGCCCGCGGTACTTCATCTCGCCGACGACCCCGACGATCGACAGCCACGGCGTCTTATTGGTCAGCGCTCCCTGCTTGATGCGTTTGCCGATCGGATCCTGGCCGGGCCAGAAGCGCGTCACGACGCGCTCGCTGACAACGACCGCGGTCGAGTCGGGCGTGCTCTCGCTGTCGATGAAGGTGCGCCCAGCCTTCAGCGGCACGCGCAGCGTCGCGAAGAAATCGGGCGTGACCCGGTGCACGTACGCGCGCGGGATATTCTGCGCGTTCACCGGCGGTTGCCCTTCGGCCGTGTAGAAAATCGCGCTGCCGCCGCCGGAAAGCGGCACGTCGCTGACGAGGCTCGCCGATGCGACTCCAGGCACCGTCTTCACGCGATCCAAGACGAGGCGCGCCGACGCGACGAGCGGCGGCGGTTGTGCCGGCGTCTGCGGTGTCGCCGTGGACGTCGATGGTGGCGTCGCGGCCGCGGCACCGCGCGGAATGCTGATGCGCAGCGACAGCACCGAGCTCGGATCGAAGCCGGGATTCAGCGTCACGAGATTGCGGACCGTCCGGATCATCAAGCCGGCGCCGACGAGCAGCACGACCGCGAGCGAAACTTCGGCCACCACGAGCGCGCTGCGCATGCGCGTCGCGCGACGGCCGTCGCTGCCCCGCGACGAGTCCTTGAGGGCCTCGGCGAGCCGCGCGATCCGTGCGTGAGCCGCCGGCGCGAGGCCGAGCAGCACGCCGCCCGCGAGCGACACGGCGATCGTGAACAGCATCACGCGCGCGTTGATCTGCGGTTCCACGAAACTTGGAAACGTGACAGGACTCGTCGCGACGAGCGCACGCATCGCCACTTGCGCGAGCAGCACGCCCGCGGCGGCGCCGAGCGCGGTCAGCACGCAGCCTTCCGTGACGAGCTGACGCAGCAGTCGCGCCCAACCCGCGCCGAGCGCCGTCCGCAGCGCGATCTCACGCTGACGCGCTTCCGAGCGTGCGATGAGCAGGTTCGCGACGTTCGCGCACGCGATGAGCAGCACGAAGATGACCGCGACCATCAACGTACGGAGTGCGAGGCGAAGTTGCCCGAACAGCTCGACATCGAGCGGACTGACTTCGACCGCGCGCTTGGAGTTGGTGCCGGGGTAGGCGGCTTCGAGGCGGCGCGACACCGCGTCGAGATCCGTCTGCGCCTGCGCGACGGTCACGCCGGGCTTGAGTCGCCCGAGGACCTGGAATCCGCGTGAGCCGCGCTCCGCGACGCCGGCGGGCCCGCCGTTCGCGGTGACGAACGGCATCCATCCTTCCGCCTGGTCGGTGAGTCCGTTGAAGCCCGCCGGCATGACGCCGACGATGGTGAAGCTGCGCGCGCCGAGACGAACGGCGCGACCGACCACCTGCGGATCGGTGCCGAACCGCCGCTTCCAGAGCGCGTCGCTGAGCAGAAACGCGTTGGTGTTCGTGGCGCCGTCCTCTTCGGCGAGAAACGTGCGTCCGTGTACGGCATTCACACCAAGCAATGGGAAGTACTGCGGTGAGACCATCTCCACGGTGATGCGCTCGGGCTCGTCGCCGAGCGCGAGGATTGCGGGAACGTTGTCGAACGCCGCCATCCCTTCGAAGGTCGTCGCCTGCGCTTTCCAATCGAGGTAGTCGGGATACGACGCGCCGCGCGTCCATCAGGCTGAAGATCGCCGTGTTGCCGCCGATGCCGACCGCGAGCGCGAACACGGCGACGAAGGTGAAGCCCGGCGACTTGCGAAGCGTCCGCAGCGCGTAGCGGACGTCGTGCCGCAGGCCTTCGAGCGAGGGAAAAATCCACATGTCGCGCGTCTGCTCTTTCAGGTACGTCCCGTCAAAAAGTTTCAGGGGAGAGCGTAGACGAGGACTTCCGTGAGCTCGTGCACGGTGCGCAACAGCGGTCCGTAGCTGGCGGCAATCGCGGCCAGCGCCATTGCCGCGCAGAGCCACCGGAGCGGGCGTCGCCGGCGAACTGGAGTCGCGACGCCATCGTCGAGCAGGACCCGGACGCGTGACGCGATCTCGCCACCGCCAATGAGCGTGCTGATCGGCTCGGCGATCATCGGCTCCGGCGGCGTGAGCCGCGCGACTTTCACGAGCGCCGACGCGAGCGCGCAGCGGACTGTGGGCGTCGCATGGCCGCACATCCGATCCGCGGCGTGTTCGGCTGCCGACGCCCAGCGGCGCTCGATGGCGCGGGCGGACGCGGTCGGCGCCAGCAGATCGGGCGCCGCGCGCATCGCGAGCCGTTTGAGGTTGTCCCAGGCGCGTGAATGCCCCAGCTCGTGGGCGACGCTCGCCGCGAGCTCCTCGTCGGTGAGCGCGTCGATGAGGCCGCGCGTCACGAGCAGCCGCGGACGCCACACACCGACGAGCGCCATGATCGGCGCCTGTGCGTCGATCGCGAATGCGGGCAGTCCCGCCGCTCCGAGATCGATCGGCCGCGACGTTCGCATCCACAGACGGATGCGCCGGCTCGCGCGCGCCCACGCCGACACGCCGCGCGCAGCTCCGGCGCCGAGCAGCACGAGGGCCGCGAGCGCAGACATCGTCAGCGTGACGTCGAACCCTTCGACGAATTCGCGCGGCTCGTAGCGCCAGTACGACGGCACGAAGACGGTCGAGACGAACGCTGCCGCAACGGCCGCTGGCAGCACACGCAAGCCGAACCAGAAGGCCGGCGAATCGGTGCGCGGCTCGCGCCGCGCGATCCAGACGACGAGCGCGGACAGGAGCACGTTGACGGCGATGAAGCAGGCGAGCGTGAGCGTCGCGCCGTGGAGCAGGAAGGTCACTTGTTACTCCGGGGGCCCCTGCCTCCCGGCCGCGCCTCGCGGGGACCCCGCTCCGCTATTGCGCGGCGCTTTTCGCGAATCAGCCGCTCGAGCTCATCGAGCAGCGCGCGGTCGCGATCGGAGACCGCGTCGACGAGCGATGACAAAATCGGGAGCGGTTCGTTGCCGCCGCGCTGCAGGAGGCTCTGCACGAGCTCGGCCGCGACGGCGCCTTCCAGCTCGTTTCGCGTCGCGGTCGCGTGGTAGACGAACGCGCGTCCCACCTTCCGGCGCGACAACAATCCCTTCTTGAAGAGCCGGTCCATGGTCGTCATGACCGTCGTATATGCGACAGTCGCTCCCAGCCGGGCGCATACATCGCGGACGCTGGAATCGCCGCGCTCCCAGACGAGTGCGAGCACATGGCGCTCGAGCGAACCCAGCCGGCTGTCGAGCATCTGCTGCGACGACTTGAATCCCCAGAACAGGAACGGACGGCGCATGACAACTGAGCGTAGGACCTCGCCGAGCGCGTTGTCAATCGCGTCAGTGGTGCCGCACTTGCATCGCTAGCGCGGCTGGGGCCGACTCGCGCAGGAGAAGACATGGACAAGAATCAGAACCCGAACAACCCGCAACGACCGGATAACAGCCAAGACGAGAAAGGCGCGGGACAGCCGAATCAGCCAGGGACCACTCGCCCCCAGCCGGGCGGCAACAATCCCGGCCAACCCGGCAAGCAGAACTGGAATCCAGGGCAGGGTGGTCAGCAGGGCGGCGGGAAGCAGGGCGGCAACCGGTAGAACGTGTCCCCCAGTTTGACCGTTTTCACGCGCGAGCGGCCCCACTCGCCAGCGCGCGACCGGCGACGAAGCCCGTCGACCACGACCACTGAAAATTGAATCCGCCGATTCGACCGTCGACGTCCAGAATCTCGCCGACCAGATACAACCCGCGGCACACGCGCGACGCCATCGTCGACGGATCGATCTCGTCGAGCGCGACGCCGCCGGCTGTGACTTCCGCATAGTTGTATCCGCGCGTGCCGGCGACCGGCAGCGGCCACTCAACGAGCGCATGGACGAGACGCCGGCGATCGTCGCGCGAGAAGTGCGCAAGCAGAACGTTCCCGTCGATTCCGAGCTGGCCGACGATCGCGGTGGCGACCGAGGCAGGCAGCGTGTCCGCGAGCGTCGACTGCGCGGTCGCCTTCGGATGCTCGCGCGCACGCTCGGTCCACCACGCGTCGACGTCCTCGAACGACTGTCCCGGACGAACGTTGACGGTGAGGCTCACCGGACGCCGTTCGATCTGCGCGCGCATCCAGTGGCGCGACGCGTTCAGCGCCGCGGGTCCGCTGATGCCGACGTGCGTCCACAGCATCGCACCCGTGATGCGCGTCGCCACCGCGCCGTCGATCCACACCGCGATCTCGACGTCGTGCGAGACGCCGGAGAGAGCGCGATGGACGCTGTCGCCGGCATCGAGCAGCAACGGAACGAGCGCCGGTGTCGTCGGCACGACGGTGTGGCCGAGGCGTTGCGCGATGGCGAAGCCGCCTCCGTCGCTTCCGGTTTTCGGCAGCGACTGGCCTCCGGTCGCGAGCACGACGGAGGTCGCGTGAAGATCGCCGTTGGCCGTGACGACACGAAAGCCGTCGCCGGTTGGTTCGACGTCGACGACGCGATGCGCGGAGAGGAGCGTCGCGCCTGTGTGGGCGGTCTCGCGCAGCAACGCGTCGAGCACGTCACGGGCGCGATTGGAATCGGGAAACAGCTTGCCGTCCGCTTCCTCGTGAAGCGCGACGCCGAGGTCTCGGAAGAAGGCGATCGTGTCGTCGACCGGAAACCCGCGCAGCACCCGGCGGACGATCGGCGAGCGGCCGCCCCAGAAATCGCGCTCGGTGACGATGGTGTTCGTGACGTTGCAGCGCGAGCCGCCGCTGACGAGGATTTTGGCGCCTGGTTTTTTCGCGCTGTCGAGAATCGCCACGGCGCGCAGACGGTTGGCGCGCCGCGTGAAGATGGCGGTCGCGAGGCCGGCGGCGCCGGCTCCGACGATCACGACGTCGTAGTGTTGAGGCGCGTCGGTCCGCAGACCGTGAAGCTTACTGCCTGGCGGGGACCGGCGCGAAGACCGTCTGGCAGTCGTCCGCGAGGCGCTGGAAGTCGCTCACGAAGCTGTGGAGCATCGAGCCGGCCTGCGGCGATTCTTCCACGTGCGGAATCGGCTGTGCGACGTGCGCGACGAGCTCGCCGGCGGCAGCGTCGGATTCCAGCGTCAGCGAATCGTCGTCCGGCGGCAGCGCTTCGCCGGTCTTCCTCTTCACGGGGAAGAGCTCGTGAAGGCCTTCCATCGACAGCGTCGGATCCAGCGATTTGACGTTTTCAGCGACGACCTGCGAGACGGCCGCAGGGACCATCACGGACGTGTCGATTTGGAACCGCTCGAAGGCCCACCGCAGCACGCGCACGCGCGCGGCGGCGTCGGGAAGCCGCGCGAGCGCGTGGCCGACCATGCGAATCGCTTCGACTTCGTCGGTCATGTTGTCGGCATCACTCGCCCGGCGATCAATCAGTCGCGCGCGACTTCAGTTCGATGACTGCCGCATTTCGGGCAGGTTGGTGGCGCAGTCTGCGCAGCGCGCTGGGGGTCGGGGTACTGCATCATTACGGTATAAGGAGTTCCAAAATTCGATCCAACCGGACTGTTCCGACGATCGACGAAATCAACCGATTTCCAGACTGTTAGGCGAATTACAGATCTCGACGCTGTGCCGTCCTGAAACACTGGCTGGCGAGAACTGCAATTCGGTTTGTGACTAGTGGCGTGAATGCTCCATTTCGCGACCGTCATTCGCAGTGCGGTTTTTAGGCACGAAACCACGAAACCACGAAAAAGGATTTGCGCGCTTTCGTTTTCGTGCTTTCGAGTTTTCGTGTTTTCGTGGCTGCTTGTCGGTACTGAATCAGCGTAGACAGTCCACTAGCCTCCCGCGACGGGCGGCAGCAGGTGGACGTCACTGTCGGCGCGAAGCGGCTCGTAGCGCGCGTGATGAAAGATCTGACCGTCGATCGCGACGGCGACTTGTTCGAGCTGGCTCGCGAGCGCCGGGAAGCGATCGACGAGCGACTGCAACAGTTCGTCGACGCGCAGCGCGTCGATCACGATCCGCTCAGCGCCGTCTGTGTACTGCGTCCAGCCGCTTGGAAGGTGGACTGTCGCCATTCGGTGAGCCCCTGCAGCACGCGCGGCGGTGACAGCGGCAGCTCGGTGAATCGCACGCCGGTCGCGGCGCGCATCGCGTTGGCCACCGCGGCGAGCGGCGGGACGATCGGAACTTCGCCGACGCCGCGCACGCCGTACGGATGCAGCGGGTTCGCGACTTCGACGAGCACCGTCTCGATCATCGGCAGATCGGACGCGACCGGCATCCGATAGTCGAGGAAGCCCGCGTTCTCCATCACACCGTCGGCGTTGAACACGTACTCCTCGTTCAGCGCCCAGCCGATCCCCTGCGACGCGCCGCCCTGCATCTGTCCTTCGACGTAGCTCGGATGGACCGCCTTGCCGACGTCCTGGATCGCGGTGTAGCGGACGACGGTGCTGCGCCCGGTTTCGGTATCGACCTCGAGATCGCAGATGTGCGCGGCGAATCCGGGACCGGCCATCGGCATGCTGACCGCCGCGCGGCCGACGATCGGTCCGCCGGTGTGCGGCATCTGCGCCGCAAGCTCGTTGACGCTCAACGGGGTCTTGCTATCGCTTCCAGGTGCGACATTGAGCGGAATCGCGCGACCCGATTCCCATCCGACGCTGTCGACGTCGACGTTCCAGATCTTCGCGGCGCGCGCACGCAGCTGATCGCGGATGTCGCGGGCCGCCTGGATGACGGCATTGCCGGTCGCGTAGCAGACGCGGCTGCCGCCGGTGACGTCCGTATGGCCGACGCTGTCGGTGTCCGCGACACTCGGTCGCACGCGCTCGACCGGAATGCCGAGCTCCTCGGCGACCATCTGCGCCTGCGCGACCCGCGTGCCGCCGATGTCCGGATTGCCAGTGAGCACCGCGGCGCTGCCGTCGAGATTCAGCGTGACCGTCGCGCTCGAGTTCATGCCCGCGTTGAACCAGAAGCCGCACGCGACGCCGCGGCCTTGATTGGCTTTGAGCGGCGCTTTGTAGTGCGGATGGTTCCTTGCGGCTTCGAGCACCTGCGTCAATCCGATCGGTCCGTACTTCGGACCGTACGGCGCCGGATCGCCTTCCGTCACCGCATTCTTCAGGCGAAGCTCGATCGGATCCATGTCGAGCTCGCGCGCGACCTCGTCGAGCACCGATTCGGTCGCGAACATCGCCATCGGCGATCCGGGCGCGCGATAGGCCGCCACCTTCGGCTTGTTGACGACGACGTCATGTGCCTCGATGAAGAAGTTGGGGATTCTGTACGGCGACAGGCAACACATCGCGCCGGCGCCCGCCGGCGATCCACGGTAGGCGCCCGCCTCGTACCACAGCGAGACGCTGGCCGCGACCAGCGTGCCGTCGCGCTTCGCGCCGAACTTCACTCGCACTTTCGAGCCCGACGTCGGACCGGTGGCGCGAAAGACTTCTTCGCGCGTCATCACCATCTTCACCGGGCGATCCGTTTTGCGCGACAGGAGGATCGCGAGCGGCTCCAAATAGACGACGATTTTTCCGCCGAAGCCGCCGCCGATCTCGCTCGAGATGACCTTGATGTGCGCCGCATCCATGCCGAGAATCCCGGCGCACGCTTCGCGGACGACGAACGGACCCTGCGTCGAGCACCAGACGACCGCGCGGCCGTCCTGCCCGATGCGGGCCACGCACGCGTGCGGCTCGATGTAGCCCTGATGGACCATCGGCGTGCGGAACTCGCGCTCGACCACGACGTCCGCGTCCGCGAAGCCGTTCTGCACGTCGCCGCGCTTGAACTCCACGCGGTTCGCGATGTTCTGCGCGATCGCCTCGTGCAGGCGCGGCGCGCCCGGCGCGATCGCCTGATCGATGCTCGTGACTGGCGGCAGCACGTCGTACTCGACCTTGATGTGCTGCGCCGCTTCTCGTGCGATGTCAACCGATGTTGCGGCGACCGCCGCGACGGCATGACCGTGGTACAGCACCTTGTCGTGCGCGAGCAGGTTGTCGCCCATGTCGCGCAGGTCGAGCGCGGCTTCGCCGCCGAGCACCAGCTTGGCCGAATTCGGTGGGATGTCTTTGCCTGTGACCACCGCTTTCACGCCCGGCATCGCCTCGGCGGCCGACGTCTCGATCGATACGATCCGTGCGTGCGCGTGCGGACTGCGGAGGACCGCGCCGTGCAGCATGCCGGGCAGACTGAAATCGGCGCCGTAGGCCGCGCGACCGGTCACCTTGTCGACGCCGTCGTGCCGGATCGGACGCGTCCCGATGTACGTGAATTGAGTCATATCGTACGCTCGGCTAAAGAGCTTGTGAAAGAATCACGTTGAACGCAAAGATCGCAAAGCGCGCAAAGGATCTTTTTCGAAAAGATTCTTCTTTGCGGTCTTAGCGGCCTTTGCGTTCACGTGATTTTCTTCACATCCTCTAAAGCCTCGCGCTCCCTGATAACCTCTCCACGACAGAGGACGCGGAGGACAGGAGGTTCACACCTTGAGAAAAAAACCATATGGCTCCGTGTCCCCCGTGTCCTCCGTGGTGGAGATTTGAATTCTGCAACGCACTTAAACAGTTGCGCTCCGTGTCGCAGCTGCGGCATCCAACACCGCGCGGATAATCTTGTCGTATCCGGTGCAGCGACACAGATTGCCCGCGAGCCAGTACCGCGTTTCTTCCTCGGTCGGATGCGGCTTCGCGTCGAGCAGCGCCTTGGCGGCGACGATGAAGCCCGGCGTGCAGATGCCGCATTGCAGCGCGGCATGCTCGAGAAACTTCTGCTGCAGCGGATGAAGCCGTTCGCCGTCCGCGATGCCCTCGATGGTCGTCACCGTCTGGCCCTGCGCTTCAGGGGCGAGCACGAGACATGCGGGGACGAGGCGGCCGTTGAGAATCACCGAG
>MNEX01000342.1:4942-24756 GCA_001917905.1 Acidobacteria bacterium 13_1_40CM_65_14 | reverse complement strand
TTTGCGCGACGACGGGCCACGGCTCGCTGGTCGCGCCGATGGTGTCGCTCAGCGCCAATTCGTCCATGATGGTCCGCTCGAGGAGATACACGAACGAAAAGAGCCGCTCGGCCGACAGCGTGCGCTCGAGCGCGACGCGATTCAAATCGGCGATGAAGCCGCTGCGGCTGTCGACCCGGCCCTCCCGCACCGCCATCGCCATCAGCTGGACGAGGAGGTGGCCGACACGATTGCAGTACTCCGGCTCCAGCATTTCGGTGCCGGTGAACGGAAAGACCGCGACGGTGTCCCACGTCAGCAGCGCGGCTCGATCGAGGATCAGACTCGAGATCTGCTGCCGGAGATCGTCCTGCATGTGTGCGCCGTCTTCGGCCGCGAACGCGGGGTCGTTGGCTTTCATCGATCGAATGAAGCATGTTCACCTAATGACGCCGCTGACGCAAGCGACGGCGGGCCCTACCGGCCCCGCGCGCTCGAACCGACATAACACGGGGACCTCCAACAGTCCCCGGGTGACTGGAGACTGCCGTGGCCACGCGCGTCGGGATTGAGCTCTCGCCAGCCGCCTGCCGCATCATCGAGATCGAGGGCGGACTGGCGTGGGTTCGACGCGCGCCAGAAACGCGCGTCCTGTCCTTCGAGGTCCTGCCGCCGGCGGGACCGGAGACGCGGGCGAAGCTCGAGGCGCTGCGGAAACGGTCGGTCGCCGTGGTCGTGTGGGGTGTGCCGACGGATCACCGGCAGGTCATCGTGACCAACCGGTCGTACGAAACGATGCGCCGCGAAGCGCTCGCGGCGCTGGCCAGCGCCGGCATCGACACGCGGGGCGTGCTCGCCGACATCGCACCAACGACCAAAGGGAAGGATCGCTCGCTGAGACGGCCGGTGACCGTCGCGCTCGCCGCGTCGGCGCCGATCATGGCGGCGCTCGCGTCGTTGACGAACCTCGGCATTCGTGTCCGCTCCGTGCTGACGCCGGCCGCCGCGCTCACGTCGCTCGCGCGCACGCGGCGCACGTTCGCGGTGGCTGAATCGATCGAGGCGTACGTCGCGCTCGACACGACCACGACGTGCATCGCCCTCGTGCGCGACGGTGCGTTGATTACGGCGCGTGAGCTGTCGTGGGGATACGTGGACGACGCCGGCCGCGCCGAACCGCGTCGCCTCGACGACATCGTGGGACGGCTCGCCGGCGAGCTCTCGGAGTTCTTCGGCGCCATTGGCGCCTCGGCCTCGGCCGTCAGTCAGGTGTGCGTGTGCGGCGGGTTGCCCGAGCTTCGCAGCATGACGGCACGGCTGACGGAGAAACTCGACATCGAAGTCGAACCGCTCGATTCGTTGTACGGCCTCGATCCAGAACCCCTGTTCGAGCGCGCGGACGATTTTCAGGAGCGCTGCGCCGAGCTGCGGGTCGCGTGGGCGGCCGCCACCGATTGGCCGCCGGCGATCAATCTGCTGCGCGCGCGCAGACGGCAGGCGACCAAGACGGCGCTGTCGCGCGCGGCGATCATCGCCGGCGCCGCCGCGGGCCTCGGCATCGGCTGGCAGGTTCAGCAAAGCGCGTGGTGGCGATCGAGGACGCCGAAGCCGACAGTGCGCACAGCGTCGAACGTCAGGCCGCCGGTGGCCGCGAGGCCGCCCGTGGCGCCGACGAAACAACCGGCACCCGCGACGCCGCCCGTCGCGCCGACGAAACAACCGGCGCCCGCGACGCCACCAGTGACGGTGACGAAGCAACCGGCGCCCGCGCCGCCGCCAGTGACGGCGATGAAGCAACCGGCGCCCGCGGCGCCACCAGTGACGGCGACGAAGCCGCCGATACCCGCGACGCCACCAGTGACGGCGATGAAGCAACCGGCGCCCGCGGCGCCACCAGTGACGGCGACGAAGCCGCCGACACCCGCGACGCCACCAGTGACGGTGACGAAGCAACCGGCGCCCGCGCCGCCGCCAGTGACGGCGATGAAGCCAGCGGCGCCCGCATCGCCATCGGTGACGGCGACGAAGCCGCCAACGCCCGCGCCGCCGCCGGTGACGGCGACGAAGCCAGCGGCGCCCACATCGCCATCGGTGATGGCGACGAAGCCGCCAACGCCCGCGCCGCCGCCGGTGACGGCGATGAAGCCAGCGGCGCCCACATCGCCATCGGTGACGGCGACGAAGCCGCCGACGCCCGCGCCGCCACCAGTGACGGCGACGAAGCCGCCGACGCCTGCGCCGCCACCAGTGACGGCGACGAAGCTGCCGACGCTTGCGCCACCGCCGGTCGCGAAAGCCGCACCGCTGCCGGCAGTTCAACCGCCAACTCGCGCGAGCGATGCGGCGCGTCGCGAACCGGAACGTGTACAGACGCCGCGTACGGAAACGAAGCCGGCGCCGGCCGACGCTGCGGCATCTACGGCAACGCTTCGCACGGCGCCGATCGTGGCGCCGCCACAGGCTCGGCCGCAGCCGGCCGCACCGCCGCCGTCAGTCGCGCGCGAGGAAGATGTGCGGCCAGAGCCAGCATCACGACGTCAGGCGCCGGCGCGGACGCTGCCGCCCGAGATTGCGCTTTCTTTCGAGGCGTCTCTCGGAACGATTCTGTATTCGTCCGATCGAAAGTTGGCGATCATCGACGGCCGGATCGTTGGGGTAGGTGACGAAGTTCGCGGGGCGCGCGTGATCGACATCATGCCGACCGCGGTGTTCTTGCGCGACGTACACGGCAAATTGCGGAGGCTGACGGTCGCGGCCGGCCGATGAGCTGTCTGCATGTTGGGTACACGGACGGTAAAGCTACAACCGATTGTGGTGACGATCACGTTTTCGAAATTGCACAACCATTTAGTGTTGATCGGCTCGGAACGCGTTCTTTAAAATGGAGTTTTCGGGATTACCGCTGGTTATCCCTGAGGGCCCGCGGTGCGCAAGAAAATTGGTGAGTGCCTGATCCAGGCCGGCCTCATCACTGAAGACGACCTCCGGACCGCACTTGCGGAGCACAAACGCACCGGAGAGCGGGTCGGCGTTGTGCTCGTTCGCATGAACCTCGCGACCGAGAAGCAGATCGCGAAGGCGCTCGCGTTCCAGCTCGGCTTCCCGTACGTCAACCTCGCCGAGGATCCGCCCGACGCGAACGCCGTCGTCCTCATCCCGAAGGAAATCGCGCTGAAGCGCGTGTGCATCGCCGTCACGCTCGAGAAGAATCTGCTCACGGTCGCGATGTCCGACCCGCTGCTCTTCAGTCTCGTTCAGGACCTCGAGTTCCAGACGGGCCACCGCATCAAGCAAGTCGTCGCGACGCGCGGTGACATCATCGACGCCATTCAGACGCAGTATCCCGACAAAGCGCTCGCGGTGCGGACCGCCACTCCGACCGGCGGCGAGCTTGCGGTCACGACGCCTCCGGGGTCGGCCCGGCGTCCCGGCGACGCGTCATCGGGCGACACGGCACTCACACGCCGGCCCGAAGAGGAGGTCTTCGAGTCGCCGGTGGCCGGGCTCAAGGCCAGCAGCGAGGCGGCGCCGATCATCGATTTGGTCGACCTCGTCGTGAAGAGCGCCATCAAGAGCAAGGCGAGCGACATTCACGTCGAGCCGATGGAGAAGGGCGTTCTCATCCGGCATCGTCTCGACGGCCTGCTGAAAGAAGTGATGGACCTTCCGAAATGGGTCCACGAAGGGCTGATCGCGCGGCTCAAGATCATGGCCGGCATGGACATCGCCGAGAAGCGGCTGCCGCAGGACGGGCGTCTGCGATCGACGGCCGAGGACGGCACCGAAGTCGACTTCCGGGTCTCGACCCTTCGCACGCTGTACGGCGAGAAAGTCGTCATGCGCGTGCTTGATCATCGCAAGGGCGTGCCCGTGCTCGAAGAGATCGGCATGTCGGCGACGTCGCTCGAAGAGGTCCGCGTTTTTCTGCGTCATCAGCACGGGATGATCCTCGTCGTCGGCCCCACCGGCAGCGGTAAGTCGACAACGCTGAGCTCCGCGCTGAAGTCGGTGCAGTCGGAGAAGACCAACATCATCACGATCGAAGATCCGGTCGAGTACCAGATCCCGGGCGTGAATCAGACGCAGATCAACGAGAAGATCAAGCTGACGTTCGCCAGCGCGCTGCGATCGATTCTGCGCCAGGATCCCGACGTCATCCTCGTCGGGGAAATCCGCGACGCGGAGACGGCGAAGATCGCGATGCAGGCCGCGCAGACCGGCCACCTCGTGCTCTCCACGCTGCACACCGACGATGCGCCGTCGGTCGTCACGCGGTTGATGGATATCGGCACGGAGCCCTACGTCATCGCCGGCGCGATTATCGGCGTCGTCGCGCAACGCCTCGTGCGGCGGTTGTGCGTCCATTGCCGCCGCCAGTACACGCCGCCAGCGGAAACGCTCCGGGCGCTGAACATCGCCGACGCGGACGCGGCGACCATTCCGTTCTACAAATCAGTGGGCTGCGATCAGTGCAACCACACCGGTTACCGCGGACGCATCGGCCTGTACGAGGTGATGCGCATCACCGACAAGCTGCGCCGGTTGATCGCGTCGCGGGCGCCGGAGGACCAGGTTCGCGAAGCGGCGATCGGCGGCGGCATGATCACGCTCGGCGAAGACGGCCTCGCGAAAGTGAAGAGCGGCATCACCACACCCGAAGAGCTGTTGCGCGTGGTGACCGAAGTGCGAGAGATGCGGACGCTGTGTCCCGGCTGCGGCGCGGCGGTTGGTGTCGATTTCCTCGCCTGCCCGCAGTGCGGCAAACGTCTCGGATCCGGGTGCCCGCATTGTGGCCGCGCGCTGCAGCCCGGCTGGAATTTCTGCCCGTACTGCGCAAAGAGCACGACCGAGTCGAAGCGCGCCCCGAAACGGCTCAAGGAGCGCGAGGTGACGGAAGGCCGGCGTGAGCTGCCGGCGGCCAACATCGCGGAGTTCAAGAAGTAGGTGGCGCTCAAGAATTATTACGAGCTGCTCGACCTCGCGCCGACGGCCACCGTAGACGAAATCAAACGCTCGTTCCGCTACCAGATCGCTCGCTACCATCCCGATAAGGTTCAGCACCTCGGCAACGAATTCCAGGACATGGCGGCCGAACGGGCCGCCGAGCTGACCGAGGCCTACCGCATCCTGTCAGATGAGGGGCGTCGCGCCGAGTACGACCGCGCGTTGTCGACCGCTGGCGGCGACGCGCAAGCGGCGACCGTGGCGTCGGCCGCGCCGAGCGCCGCCTACCGGCCGCCCGGTGCGGGCGCGGGTGCCGCTCCGCCCCCGCCGCCCGCCGCCGAACCGCAAGCCGCCAAGGGTGCGCAGTTTTCGCAGGAGCGTGCGACGCGGGACGAGTTCGTACGGAAGGCGCTTGTCGGGCGGCTGCGGCAGGCCGCCGAGAACATGGGCGGGTACGACGAAGCACAGGTGCGCACCTTCGATCTCGCGTGGCTGCCGAAGAGCAAGATGTTCGCGCGCAGCAAAGAGCCGCGTCTCGTCGCTCGATTCGTGGCGCGCGTGGACGGCGAAGCGATCGCCGATGCGTGGACGCAGGCGGCGAAGTGGGCGGGAAGCGAAGAGGTCTGCGTGCTGCTGATCGGCTCGACGCTGGCGCCCGCGGGCGAGCTCGCACGGGCGATTGCGGATCAGCGGAGGAAGTCGCGCGGCACCAAGGCGACGCTGATTCCGGTCGACGCGCGCAACTGGGATGCGCATCTGCCGCACGACGCCCCGGCGAGCGCCAAGACGCTGCTGGCGCGCGTCAGAACCGGCGCATAATGAACTCCGGCTTCGTGCGGCTCGTCTGAATCCAAAGGTTCCTATGGCACTCATCGAAACCGTCGACCTCTGGAAGACCTACGTGATGGGCACGGAGGAAATCCACGCGCTGCGCGGCGTGTCGATCCAGATCGAACGTGGCGAGTACGTCGCCATCATGGGGCCGTCGGGGTCGGGCAAGTCGACGTTGATGAACTTGATCGGCTGCCTCGACACGCCGTCGAAAGGCTCCTACCTGCTGAACGGGAAGCAGGTGAGTCAGATGAACGACAACGAGCTCGCACGCGTCCGCAACGAAGAGATCGGCTTCGTGTTCCAGACGTTCAATCTGTTGCCCCGCGCGACCGCGCTGCACAACGTCGAGCTGCCGCTCGTGTACGCGGGCGTGGCGGCCAAGGATCGGCTGGAGCGCGCGAAGAATGCATTGCACAAAGTGGAGCTCGGCGACCGGATGACGCATCGGCCGAACGAGCTGTCCGGCGGTCAGCGCCAGCGCGTCGCCGTGGCGCGGGCGCTGGTGAACAACCCGTCGATTCTGCTGGCCGACGAGCCGACCGGCAATCTCGATTCGAAGACCGGCGCCGAGATCATGTCGCTCTTCGAGCGCCTGCACAAGGCGGGTAATACGATCGTCCTCGTCACGCACGAAGCGGACGTGGCGGCGTTCGCGTACCGAACCATCTACCTCCGCGACGGACAGATCGAAAACGACGTCCGCCGCGCCGCTTGAGAAGTCTGACGTCTGAAGTCTGAAGTCTGAAGCTCGACATCAACTAACTTCAGACTTCGTACTTCAGACTTTTCAAATCGCCGCCCAGTGGCCAGCGGCGATTTGTCGCAGCGCGGCGTCGCGATTGACCGACGCCGGATCCAGCATGATTCGTTGGCGCGGCGCGTCCGGATCCGGAACCGGAATCGCCGACAACAGCGCCTTCGTATACGGATGCTGCGGCGACGCGAAGAGCGCCGCGGCCGGCCCCATCTCGACGATCTTTCCCAGATACATGACCGCGACGCGCGTGCAGATGTGCTCGACCAGCCGCAGGTCGTGTGCGATGAACAGGTACGTCAGTTTCAACTGCTGCTGGAGATCCATTAACAGATTGACGACCTGCGCCTGCACCGAGACGTCCAGCGCCGACACCGGTTCGTCGAGGATGACGAACGACGGATTCAGCGCGAGCGCGCGCGCCAGACCGATGCGCTGCCGCTGGCCGCCACTGAACTGGTGCGGGTACCGTTCGAGGTGCGCCGGGTTGAGGCCGACGAGGCGGAACAGCTCCGCCACTCGCTCGCGGCGTCTCGCGCGATCGCCGATCTTGTGAATGACGAGCGGCTCTTCGACGATGTGCCGCGCGCGCATCCGCGGATTCAGCGACGAATACGGATCCTGAAACACGATCTGCATGTCGCGGCGCGCCTCGCGCATGCGGCGCGGCGAAAACCCGAGCACGTTCTCGCCTCGAAAACGGACCTCGCCCGACGAAGGCTCGATCAACCGAAGCAGGCACCGCCCCGTCGTCGTCTTCCCGCTGCCGGATTCCCCGACGAGCCCGAACGTTTCACCCTCGTCGATCGTGAAGCTGACGTCGTCGACGGCGGCCACGCGCGTGCCTTTACGCAGCAGTCCGGCATCGCGGACAAAATGCTTGACGAGATGAGCGACCTCAACGAGTGGCATCGCTCGTGGCTCGTCGCTCGCGGCTCAGAACGGGATCGTGCAGATAACACTTCGCGGTCTGCTCGGGACCGACGACATAGTCGGGTGGCGGCTCGATCGTGCACGGGTCGAAGCAATCCGGGCATCGCGGGTTGAACGCGCAGCCGGTTGGAAGAGCGCCGAGCAGCGGAACCGAGCCTTCGATGGCGCGCAGGCGCGCGCCGGCGGCGCCGCCCGGAATCGACGCCAGGAGGCCGCGCGTGTACGGGTGCGATGGATTTCGGAAGATCGCCCGCACCGGCCCGGTTTCGACGATGCGACCGGCGTACATGACGGCGACGCGGTCGGCGGTTTCCGCGATCACGCCGAGGTCGTGCGTGATGAGCAGCAGCGACAGGTTGAACGCGGACTTCATCTCGCGCAGCAGGTCGAGAATCTGCGCTTGAATCGTCACGTCGAGCGCCGTCGTCGGCTCGTCGGCGATGACGAGCGCCGGCCGGCACGCGAGGGCAATCGCGATCATCACGCGTTGCCGCATGCCGCCGGACAGTTGATGCGGGTAGTCGTTCACGCGCGACGCGGCGTCCGGGATGTGCACCGCTTTCATGAGCTCGATCGCGGCAGCCCACGCCTCGCGTCGCGACGCGCGGCCGTGAACCAGGAGCGTCTCGGCAATTTGATCGCCGACCGTGAAGACCGGATTGAGCGCGGTCATCGGCTCCTGAAAGATCAGCGAGATCTCCGCGCCACGGACGGCGCGCATCTCGCGCTCCTCGAGCGCCAGCAGATCACGTTGCTTGAAGCGGATACTCCCGCGCGCGATGCGCCCCGGCGGCTGCACGAGGCGCATGATCGACAGCGCCGTCACCGACTTGCCGCTGCCCGACTCGCCGACGAGCCCCAGCGTCTCGCCCGCGCGGATCTCGAAGCTGACGTCGTTCACCGCGGGCACCGGACCCGTCGCGGTGTCAAAGACCGTCGTGAGATGTTCGACCGTGAGTAGCGCGTCCGCCATCTAGTGGACCGTCTCAGCTGATTGAGTACTTCTCACCACGAGCCTTCGACCACGTTTTCGGGCCGCGACAACGCGGTGTCCCCGCCGCGCACGCCTGCGCGGTGGGGTGCGAGGGGAGCGGCCCGGCAGTGAATTCGAGAAGACACGCCCTAAACAGTCGCCGTCTCTTCGTACTCGCCAAAAACCTGGCGCATCGCGTGGGCGATTTCGCCGACGGTCGCTTTGGCTTCCACAGCCGCGATGATGGGCGGGACGAGGTTGCTGCCGTGGCGCGCGGCTTGGGTCACGGCGTCGACCGCCGACCGGGCTGCATCGGCGCTGCGGCTCGCGCGGAGGGCGCGCACGCGCTCGATCTGCCTGCGCTCGACGTCTGCATCGATCTGAAGCGTTTCCATCATCACTGCGGGTGGGGCCCCGCCCCCACCCGCTCGCGCCTCGTTCGCGAAGCGGTTCATGCCGACGACCACCGCGTCGCCCGAATCGATCGCCACCTGTGCGCGATAGGCCGATTCCTGGATCTCGCGCTGAATGATCCCCGCCTCGATGGCCACGAGCGTGCCGCCGGCGCGCTCGATTCGCGCCAGCAGATCCGCAGCCCCCTGTTCGATCGCGTTGGTCAGCGTTTCGATCGCGTACGACCCGGCCACCGGATCGACCGTGTTGGCGACGCCGCTTTCGGCGGCGATGATCTGCTGCGTGCGCAGGGCAATCCGCGCCGATTCCTCGGTCGGCAACGCCAGCGCCTCGTCGCGGCCGTTGCCGTGCAGTGACTGCGTGCCGCCCAGTACCGCCGCCAGCGCCTGCAGCGCGACGCGGACGATATTGTTGTCCGGTTGCTGCGCCGTCAGCGTGCTGCCAGCGGTCTGCGTGTGGAAGCGGAGCTGCTGCGCCCGCGGACTTGTCGCATGGAAGCGATCGCGCATGATGCGCGCCCAGAGACGGCGCGCGGCGCGGTACTTTGCGATCTCCTCGAGAAAATCGTTGTGCGCGTTGAAGAAGAACGACAGCCGCTGCCCGAATTGATTGACGTCGAGGCCTGCGTCGATCGCCGACTGCACGTACGCGATCGCGTTCGCGAAGGTGAACCCCACCTCCTGCACCGCCGTCGATCCGGCTTCGCGGATGTGATAGCCGCTGATCGAAATCGTGTTCCACTGCGGCAACTCGCGCTCGCAGAACGCGAAGATGTCGGTGACGATTCGCAGCGACTGGCGCGGCGGGTAGATGTACGTGCCGCGCGCGATGTACTCCTTCAGGATGTCGTTCTGAACGGTGCCCGACAGCGCGCGAATCGGGACGCCTTGCCGCTTCGCGACGGCGACGTAGAGCGACAGCAGGATGATCGCCGTCGCGTTAATCGTCATCGACGTCGACACGCGGTCGAGCGGGATGCCGTCGAACAGCGCCGCCATGTCCTCGATCGAATCAATCGCGACGCCGACGCGGCCGACTTCGCCGGCCGCGAGCGGATGATCCGAGTCGTAGCCCATTTGCGTCGGCAGATCGAAGGCGACGCTCAGGCCGCTGACGCCCTGCGCCAGCAGATACCGATACCGCTTGTTGGATTCCTCCGCGGTGGCGAAGCCGGCGTACTGCCGCATGCTCCACAGCCGGCCGCGGTACATCGTCGGCTGAATCCCGCGCGTATATGGGAACTCTCCTGGAAAGCCGAGCTCGGTGGATGGATCCCAGCCAGTAAGATCCTCCGGTGTCCGCGCGTCGTGCACGGACGCGATTGTAACGCGACTCAGACCACCCTCGTCCGCCGGTGGTGGTGAAGCGAGCAGCGGACGCGATTCACCCGGCTGACGAACGCGTTTTCAAAAAAGTTGGAGAAAATCACATCGCGGCGAATGCGCTCTACTTCCTGCGCACGACAACGTCGCGCGCATTCATCGCGCTGCGCGTGACGCCAGCGAATGGCTGCGTGAGTTCACCGAGGCCGTCTTCGAGAACTTTGCGATTCGCGCGGAGTTCTCTGAGCCATTCCATCTGTTCATCTGAGACGAGGTCGTAGCGATTACAGCGGTCGTCGCTAATCCGATCGCTGACTCGCGACTGATTGGCCATGCGACGGCGATACCGACAACGGACACGAGCACGAGCGGCCGAACGTGATGAAGAACACCGTTGCAGCGTCCGCGTGTGCGCGCTGCCAGACAAGTCGCCAGTAGGTGCGTGCAGCGTCCGACATACGGCAGAGCCGGCCGAAAAACGGCTAGGAACCTCAGCCGTTCAAACTGGACCACTACTCTGGTCGCTGTAAGTGCTTGACAGAACGGGTACTGGCCCGTAAACTCAAGTTACCGACAGTTCAATCCGACATAGATGACATGAGGCGCCCGGTCCCTGTTCACCGCCATGGTGTAGGCAGGCTCGATCGGGAGGCGCCCCGGTACCCGGCCCGGCGGCGTAGGAGGGACGCACAAATGGACGACGTCGTGAACCGGTTCGCTCGGGAGCTGGCCGACGCGATTGCCGCCGCGGTCGCGGAGAATGCCCAAGTGGAAGCGTGCCGCGAGAAGGCGCGCGCGGCGGGCTTCGAGATGAAAGTGACCCTCGAAGCCGTGGTCGGGTTCGTGAGCCGCTCGCAGTCGGCCGCGCTGGCGAAAGTCACCGCACCGGCGCGCGCGGGTCGCGAGGCTCAGCCCAAACGAACGTTTGAAGTCACCGCGAACGATCGGCGCTTTCTCCGATCGCTGCGGATTGCCGCCGACGAAACCGCGGAACCAGTGGAATAAGACGCAAGGGCGAATATCGTGAGGCCGGCGCGCGTTGGCGCGCCGGCCTTTTTCATTTCTGCGAGGCTTGCGCCGCGACGCGCGCCGCCGCCGCAGCCGCTGCGGCCGGATCGCCGAGATAGTAATGACGGATCGGTTTGAGGTCGCCGTGATCGTCGTCCAGTTCGTACACGAGCGGGATGCCGGTGGGGATGTTCAGCTCGACGATCTCCGATTCCGGGACGTTGTCCAGATATTTCACCAGTGCCCGGAGACTGTTCCCATGCGCCGCGATCACGACGCGCTTCCCCAGTTTGATTGCGGGCGCGATCGCGACGTGCCAGTAGGGTAGAAATCGCGCCACCGTATCCTTCAGTGATTCCGTCAGCGGAAGCTCTGTCGGGCTGAGGTCCTTGTACCGCGGATCGCGCGACGGATGGCGCGGATCGTCGAGGGTGAGAGGCGGCGGCGGAATATCGTAGCTGCGGCGCCAGATCTTGACTTGCGCCTCGCCGTGCTTCGCGGTCGTCTCGGCCTTGTTCAATCCCTGCAGCGCACCGTAGTGGCGTTCGTTCAGGCGCCAGTGCTTCTCCTCCGGGATCCACATCAAATCCATCACGTCGAGCGCAATCCACAGCGTCCGGATCGCGCGCTTGAGCACTGACGAATACGCGAGGTCGAAGACGAATCCGCCGTCTCTCAGCAGCCGTCCGGCTTCCGCGGCTTCCTCGCGACCGCGAACCGTGAGATCGACGTCGGTCCACCCCGTGAATCGGTTTTCCTTGTTCCAGGTGCTTTCGCCGTGGCGGAGCAGCACAAGTTTATGCATGGTGTCGCCCGGCTGAAGCCTTCGCGCTACGAACGCGCGATCTGGACCCGAGTGCGGCCGGCGAACACGGCGGCCGCACCGAGCTCCTCTTCGATGCGCAGCAGCTGGTTGTATTTGCACACGCGATCGGTGCGGCTGGCCGATCCCGTTTTGATTTGACCCGCGGCCGTGCCGACAGCGAGATCGGCGATCGTCGTATCTTCGGTCTCACCAGACCGGTGCGAGATGATCGTCGCGTAGCTGGCGTCGGCGGCCATGCGGACCGCGTCGAGCGTTTCGGTGACGGTCCCGATCTGATTCAGCTTGACCAGCAGCGCGTTCGCGACGCGATCCTCGATCCCTTTCTTCAAAATCGCGGGATTGGTGACGAACACGTCGTCCCCCACGAGTTGCACGCGATGGCCGAGGGCGCTCGTCAGCTGTTTCCATCCTTCCCAGTCGCCTTCGGCCAGGCCATCTTCGATCGAGACGATGGGATAGTGCCTGAGCCAGTCCTCGTACAGCCGGATCATTTCTTCCGACGTCCGGTCCGGTTCGCCGGACTTCTTGAAGGTGTAGCGTCCGCTGCCGGCCCACAGCTCGCTCGACGCGACGTCGAGGGCGATCCACACGTCGCCGCCGGCTTTGAGTCCCGTCTTGCCGACGGCTTCGAGCACCACTTCAACGGCTTGCTGGTTCGATTTCAGATTCGGTGCGAAGCCGCCCTCGTCTCCGACGCCGGTCGATTGGCCGCGCGCTTTCAGAATGCCACGCAGTGCGTGGAAAATTTCCGCGCCCCAGCGCAGCGCTTCGCCGAACGACGGCGCGTTCAGCGGCATCACCATGAACTCCTGGAAGTCGACGCTCGAATCGGCGTGCGCGCCGCCGTTCAGGATGTTCATCATCGGCACGGGCAGGGTGTAATGGTCGTTGCCGGACAACTCGCCGATGTGTCGATAGAGAGGGATCTTCTTCGCCCTCGCTTCCGCGCGCGTGGCCGCCATCGACACGCCGAGCAGCGCGTTGGCGCCGAGACGGCTTTTCATCGCGGTGCCGTCGAGCGCGATCATCGCCTCGTCCAGCGCACGCTGCGTGAAATCACGATGCTCGATCGCCTTCGCGATCTCGCCGTTGACGTTCGCCACCGCCTTGCGGACGCCTTTGCCGCCGTAGCGCGACTTGTCGCCGTCGCGCAGCTCCAACGCTTCGCGCTCGCCGGTCGACGCCCCCGAGGGCACCGCCGCGCGACCGAACGCGCCGCCGTCGAGCGTGACGTCGACTTCCAGGGTCGGATTGCCCCGCGAATCCAGAATCTCGCGACCGTGCACGCGTGTGATCTTCAATCGAGGCTCCGTGTTTCATCGAAGCGCTGAGCGAACACAAAGGACACAAAGGAATGCAAAAACAGTTGGCTCTCTTCTTCGTGTCCTTTGTGTCCTTTGTGTCCTTTGTGTCCTTTGTGTTGATTCATCGCTGTCAGCCACCGCCTCCGCGTCTATCTGCCTCCGCCTCGAATTTGAGCGCGTCCTCGCTGAGCGGCCCGATCAGCGGCTCATCGTCGGTCGTGACGACGACGACCCCGGAGTCGGTCACCGTGTGACGCCGGCGATCTTCCGCTTCGTTGTAGCCGATGAGCGCCCCGCGCGGGATCAGCACGTCACGGTCGATGATGGCGCGCTTGATGCGCGCGTGCCGGCCGACGCGCACGCCGGGCATCAGGATGCAGCGCTCAATGTCACAGAAGCTGTGGACTCGTACGTTCGGGCACAGCACGCTGCCGAGGATCGTGCTGCCCGAGACGATGCAGCCGGGCGAGATGACCGAATCGAGCGCCTGACCGCATCGCTTGCCGGTCTCGGCGAACACGAACTTCGCCGGCGGCGCCTGCGGCTGATACGTGCGCAGCGGCCACTCCGGATCGTACAGGTTGAACTCCGGATTCACCTGACAGAGGTCCATATTGGCGTCGAAGTACGCGTCGAGCGTGCCGATGTCGCGCCAGTATTTGGACGCTTTCTTGTTCTCGTCGTAGAACCGGTACGAGTACACCGGCGACTGGTGAATCAGCGCGGGAATGATGTCCTTCCCGAAGTCGTGCGTCGTCGGCTGATTGGCGTCGGCTTCGAGCGCGCGCACCAGGATGTCGGTGTCAAAGATGTACACGCCCATCGAGGCAAGCGCGAAGTCGGGCGACCCGGGAATCGACGTCGGCTGCTTCGGCTTTTCCTGGAATCCGGTGACGCGTTCCGTCTCGTCGATCGCAATCACGCCGAAACGATGCGCGTCGGCGAGCGGCACTTCGATCGTCGCGAGCGTGACGGCCGCGTTGCGCTGCTGATGGAGCCGCAGCATCCGCGCATAGTCCATCTTGTAGACGTGATCGCCCGACAGCACGATCAGGTACCGCGGATTCTCGCGCATGATCGAGTAGAGGTTCTGATAAACGGCGTCCGCCGTCCCTTGATACCAGTGCTCGCTGACGCGCTTCTGCGGCGGCAGGATTTCGACGAACTCGCCGAGCTCCTCCGAGACGATCGACCAGCCCATGCGGATGTGCCTGTTGAGCGATAGCGACTTGTACTGCGTCGCGATGAAAATGCGTCGCAGCCCAGAGTTGATGGAGTTGCTGAGCGCGAAGTCGATGATGCGATACGGTCCGCCGAAGTACACGGCTGGCTTCGCACGCTCCTTGGTCAGCGGGTAGAGACGCTCGCCCGCTCCACCAGCGAGGACGATGACGAGGCTGTCGTCGAGCAACGCCGCCATCGCGTTCTTAGCGGAGCGTCCGAGCTGGTTGAGTGGTACTCACAACGAGCCTTCGACCGCGATTTTCGGACCGCGACAACGCGGGGCCCGGTCTTCAATGCGAAAGGTCACTCCACTAGCTCGTGCGCAACACGACGCGCGCAGGGGCGCCGTCGGATCCAACCACGCGCAGCGGGAGACAGTACATCTCGTACGCGCCGGGCTCGACGTCGCGAAGGTTCAGTCCTTCGATGACAATCGTGCCGCCGCCGAGCAGAATGTGATGGGCTGGCGCGCCGGGCCGCTTGAATTCCTCAACCGACAGATAGTCGACCCCGACCACCTTGATGCCGTGATCGACAAGGTGCCGCGCGCCTGATTCGGTGACGCCCACATAGTCCGTCTGGAATTCCGGCGATCCCCAGAGCCGTGAGTTCAGTGTCTTAATCAACACGCGCACGTCTTCGGACAGGTCGATACGCGCCAGGTCTTCGGCCGTAATGCCCTTCCGTGACGTGACTTCGATGACCCGGGCCCGTCCCACGAGCATCTCGAGCGGCAGCGCCTCGGTGCCGGGCGCATCATCGAAGAAATGACGAGGCGCGTCGACGTGCGTGCCGGCGTGTGCGCTCATGTGCAGGGTCGAGACGTTGGAACTATCGCCGCGGCCGATCCGCTTGATGGCCTCGAGGCTGAACGGAGTGTTGTTTGGATAGGTTGGAAGGTTCGCGTCGAGCGGGACGGAGATGTCGATTAGCTTCATGGGTCGGCGAACGATGGAATATAGCACAGCGCTATCAGGCTGAAGTTCTGGTGGCAGAAGGGTTTGACTTGGTCGCGACGAGACGCCTAGAATTGGCTGTTCGGCTAGAGCCTTTATTGTTGGGAGAGTCGTTTTTATGAAGCTGCGTCGTCGGGCACTCACGCTCGTGCTCACTATTGCGCTCGCCTGCACCGTGAGCGTGCTCGCACAGAAAGACAAGAAACAGGAAGAAGCACAGAAGAAAGAGATTCAAGGCATCGTCAGCACCGTCGACGCCGTTGCAGCCGGTCAGCCTGCGCCCAACGATATGTCGCTCGCGTGGATGCGCGAGGACGTGTTGAAGGCGCAGGGCAGCAAAGAGTACGTGCCATTCACGGTCTCGCTCGATCCGTCGAAGGTGCCCGGCGGAACGGTCGCCTTCTACTGGCGCGTCGTCTCGAAGACGCCAGCCGCGCCGGAAGCCGCGCCCCCGCCTGGTCAGAAGAAAGACGACAAGAAAGACAAGGACAAGAAGAAGCCCGAGTACGCGTACGAGGACATCAGCTTCATTCCGGTCAGCGGCGCCGGTCCCGCGCGCATCTCGCGATCGTTTACGGTTTCGGCAGGCAGCTACGACGTCTTCATCGTCGCGAAAGAGCCGTCGCCGGAGAAGCCGCCGAAGAATGCGCCGCCGCCGAAGATGTCTGTGCTCAAGCAGACCGTCACGGTTCCCGACTACTGGAACGGCGAGCTGAACACGAGCTCGGTGATCATCGCGCAGCGGATCGATCCGCTGCCCGCGCCGCTCACGCCGCAGCAGCAGGCCGATCGTCCGTACGCGATGGGCTCGATGGAAATCGTTCCGGCGCTCGACACGAAGTTCACGAAGAAGTCCGAGCTGTCGACCTTCATGTTGATCTACAACCCGAAGACCGACACGAACAACAAGCCGGACGTCGTCATCGAGTACAACTTCTGCCAGGCGGCCGCCGGCAGCGAACCGAAGTCCGGCGAACCGTGCAAGACCGGCGAGAAGTTCTTCAACAAGACGAATCCACAGAATCTCAACGCACAGACGCTGCCGCCGCAGTTCGATCTCGCGGCCGGTCATCAGCTGCAGAGCGGGCAGGCAGTGCCGCTCGCGTCGTTCCCGGAGGGGCAGTATCGGCTGGAGATCAAGGTCACCGACAAGATCGCGAACAAGACGCTGGTTCGCGAGGTGCCCTTCACGGTCAGTCCGTCGTAAAGCGTGGGCTCCCGACCCGGAGTTAAAAGGCCGGGGGGGCAGGGGCCCCCGGAGTAAACCGGAGGGCAGGGGCCCCCGGAGTAAACCGGGGGGCAGGGGCCCCCGGAGTAAACATGACAGGTAGTTCCAGAGTGATCGCGTTCTCGGCGGTCGGCGTTCTGGTGCTTCTGTGTGTCTCGCCGGCCGTCGCGCGCGCGCAAAGCGCTCCTCAAGTGCAGGCGGTGACGCACCTCGCGTCGCTCGCCCCTGGCGCTATTCAGGGCATCGTTCAGGACGAAAAAGGCGCACCCGTGGTCGGCGCCATGGTGTCGGCGCTCGGCACGTCGAGCGCGTTCGCGGTGACCGATCGCGGCGGCCGGTTCGAACTCCGGACGTTGTCACCGGGACCATATCTGGTCCGCGCGCATTTGACCGGCTTCATCGCGTCGCGCGGTCAGCTCGTGGATGTGCGTCCAAGCAGCCGCGTCTCCTCGTCGATCGCGCTCCGACGTGTCGGCAGCGTCGCGTCGCCATCGTCGTCGTATCCGGTGCTTGCGGCAGGCGTCGGCGGCGGGTCGTCCGACCCGGCTGCGCAGCCAACCGACGCAGGGACGAGCACCACGGCGATCGACGACGACCACGGCGAGGTGGCATGGCGGCTGCGCCACGCGAGGCGTGGCATCCTGAAAGACGTGACGGTGCCGGACGAGGTCATCGCCGGCGACACACCGCCGGACACGAACGTCTTCGGCGAGCCGGGCTTTCTCGGACGCGGCGCCTCTGCTGCGCGATCGACCGTCGCGAATCTCTTCGGCGCGGCGCCCTTCTCCGGTCAACTGAATCTCCTCACGACTGGATCGTTCGACACGCCACAGCAGCTGTTCACGACGAACAACTTCGAGCGGAGCGTGGCGTATCTGGCGCTCGGCGCGCCGGTCGGCGAACACGCGGACTGGACCGCCCGCGCGGCACTCACGCAGGGTGACATCGCCTCATGGATCGTCGCCGGCGAGTACACGACGCGCGCGCCAGCGCGGCATCGCTACGATCTCGGTCTGTCGTACAGCACGCAGCGCTACGACGGCGGCAACGTCGCAGCGCGGCGCGGCGTCACCGACGGCAGCCGGAATGCGGGGGCGATCTACGGGTTCGACACCTTCTCGATCGCGCCGGGCGTGACGCTCACCTACGGTGGACGGTACGCCCACTACGACTACCTCGAGGATCGCAGCCTGATCAGCCCGCGCGTCGCGCTGACGCTGCAGCCGGCCGAACACTTCCGCATCAGCACCATGATCTCGCACCGTGAGGTCGCGCCCGGTGCCGAGGAATTCATGCCGCGGATCGACGGCATCTGGCTGCCGCCGCAGCGGACGTTCTCGTCGCTGTTGAACGGCCGGTCGCTCGAAGCGGAACGCAACGACCACATCGAGGTCGAAATGGAGCGCGATCTGGCGTCGGCGACGCTGTCGATTCGCGCATTCCGCCAGCACGTCAGCGATCAGCTCACGACACTGTTTGGCGTCGACATGCCCGGTGCGCCGGCCGCACAACTCGGTCATTACTTCGTGCACACCAGCGGCGACGTCGAGGCGTCCGGCCTCAGTGCCGGGTTGCGGACCGCCATCGCGAGCCGCGTCCACGGAGCGGTCGAGTACTCGCTGACGCGCGCGCGTTGGGAGCCGGCCGCGGACGTCGCGTACATGCTGTTCTTCGCGCCGTCGGCCGTCCGAGCCGGATCGGAACGCATTCACGACGTGTCGACGTCGATTGAAACCGCCGTCCCGGAAACCTCCACGCACGTGCTGGTGCTCTATCGCGTCAGTAACGGGTTCGCGCACCAGAGCAGCGCGGCACGCGCCGGCGGCGTGTTCGTGCCCGCGCTCGATCGTCCCGAGCTCGATGCTCGGTTCGACGTGCAGGTGCGTCAGTCGCTGCCGTTCATGGACTTCAGTTCGGCCAAGTGGGAGATGCTGCTCGCTGTCCGCAATTTCTTCCGCGACGCGGCCGCCGATCAATCGGTGTACGACGAGTTGCTCGTCGTCCGGCCGCCGAAGCGTATCGTCGGCGGGCTCACGCTCAAGTTCTGAGGATCGGCTAGCCCTCTGGGCGTGAGTCCAAGCCTCTGAAGCGATCCATAATCTTGAAAGCGCTCTTCGTTCGTTTGGAGCGCCCTCGTTTTCGTGGATCGGTGACCCTCTAAAACATTAGGTTTTTCAACAAGTTAGTCATGGGTTCGACGCCGATTTCAAGGTATGAGCTTTGCTACCTCGACGGCCGGCAAAGTGTCGCCGGTGGGCCACCGGTCCACGACTCCATGTCCGAACCCTTGGTTCCTCCCACGGCGTCGACCGAGAGCCCCTGGCTCGTCTGGGGTCGATGCGTCTTTGCGCTGACCATCGTCGCGATCCTGCTCGCGCTCGGCGTGGCGAATATCGGAACGCGCGCGCGCTGGCACGAGGTCGAGGACGGCGTGCTGTGGGCCGGGCGTGCCGAAGGTGTGACGGCACTCGAAGTCGCACGCGGGTCGGCGGCCGACGCGGCCGGGATCCATCGCGGCGATGTGTTGCTTGCCGTCAACGGATCGCCGGTGCAGACGCCGGCCGACGTCGTTGAATTCCAGCATCGCGGCCACGAAGGGACGCGTCTCGCGTACACGCTGCTGCGGTTGGGCACGCAGGAGGCGCTCGAGCTCTCGCTCGCGCCCGCGCCGCGCGCGAGCTCGATGTATTTCGTGCTCGCGGCGGTCGGGCTCTTCACGCTGGTCGTCGGCGCATCAGTGCGCCTGCGGCGGCCGCGCGATCAGGCGACGCTGCATTTCTTCTGGCTCTGTGTGGCGTTCTTCGGCGCGTTCACCTTCTCGTTCAACGGCCCGCTCGATCGCCTCGACTGGATCTTCTACTGGGGCGACGTCGTCGCGATGGCGCTGCTGCCGCCGCTACTGCTGCATTTCACGATCGTGTTTCCGGAGCGGCCGGGCCTGAAGCTCACCAACGCCAGGCCGCGCACCGAGTGGGTCGTCCCGCTGATCTATGTGCCGGCGCTGGTGCTCGGCGCGGCGCGCGTGTTCGCCGTTGCACGCGGGTCGTCACAGGGCGAGCTGCTCTCGAGCGCCATCAACGTCCTCGATCGCGGCGAACAGCTGTATCTGTTTGTG
>MNEX01000342.1:0-4914 GCA_001917905.1 Acidobacteria bacterium 13_1_40CM_65_14 | reverse complement strand
CTTCGCGTTCTTCTATGCCCTGCCGTGGGCGCTCGGCGTCGATCCGCCGCTCGCCCTGCAGTTGACCGCCATTCCGCTCGGCCTGGTCCCGCTGACCTTCGCGTCCGCCATCGTGCGCTACCGCCTGCGCGATGTCGAAGTGATCGTGAAGCGCGGCCTCGCGTACACGGCCTTTCTCGCGGCCAGCGTCGCGCTCTATTTCGCGATGCTGAAGCTGACGGGTTTCCTGGTCGGCAACGATGGTGACCAGCACAACTGGATCATCGCGCTCCTCGCGACCATGGTCGTCGTGCTGCTGGCGCAGCCGGTGAAAGACGCGGTGCAGAACGCTCTCGATCGCGTGTTCTACCGCGACCGCTACGACTATCGGCGGGCGCTCGTCGCGTTCGCGCGTGATTTGAACAGCGACCTCGACGTCGTCCGTCTGAGCCAGCGCCTGGTCGCGCGCATCGTCGAAACGCTCGTGGTCGATCGCATGGCGCTGATGCTTTCAGACGAGCGATCTGGCGACTTCACGTCGATCGGCGACTACGGGTTCGCCGAGCGCGTGCCGCGGCTGTCGCGCACGTCGTCGTTGATGCCGCGTCTCGACGCCGGCTACACCGTCGCGCTCGACGATCCGAGTGCCGCGGCTCGCTTCGTCGCCGAGGAAGTCGAGTTCTGGCGTGACGCCGGCACCTACTACTTCGTGCCGTGCGTGTTCGAAGGACGCGCGATTGCCGTGCTGGCGCTCGGCCGGAAAGAGAGCGACGAGCCGTTCAACAGCGAGGATCTCGCGCTGCTGACCGCCGTCGCCGGGCAGGTCGCGACCGCGATCGAGAACGGACGGCTCTATCGCGAGCTTCGCCTGAAGGCCGAGGAGCTCGGCCGCATGCGCGAGTTCAACGAGAACATTCTCGAGTCGCTGGACGACGGGCTCGTCGTGTTCGATGTGGACGAGCGCATCGTGCGGTGGAACCGCGCGCTCGAGGGTTTCTACGGCCTGAGTCAAGACGCCGCGATCGGTCGAACGCTCGCCGAGGTGTTCGACGTGCCGTTCATCGACGCACTGCGCGCGGCGCGCCACGAGCATCCGTACGGCGCGACGCTCTACCGCGTCCCGCTCACCTCGCGCCAGCAAGACCGTTCAAAGCTGCTGGTCAATGCCACCGAGGTGCCGTTGCAAAACCCGGCCGGCGATGCCTCGGTCGTCGTCGGTCATATCCTGCTCCTCGAGGACATCACCGATCGCGTCCGGCTCGAGGAGCAGCTGCAGATTTCGGAGAAGATGGCGTCGATCGGTCTCCTCGCCGCCGGCGTGGCGCACGAGGTCAACACGCCGCTGACGGGCATCTCCAGCTTCACGCAGATGCTGCTCGACGGCGCGGATCCGAACGATCCCCGCACGGTGCTGCTGGAAAAGATCGAGCGGCAGACGTTCCGCGCCGCGAAGATCGTCAACGGCCTGCTGAACCTGTCTCGGCCCGGCACCTCGTCGAACGAGCGGATCGAGGTCGACTTGAACGCGGTCGTCACCGATGTGTTCTCACTGCTCGAGCATCAGTTCGAGGTGGGCAGGATCAAGGTCCGCCGCGAGCTCGCCTCCGCGCCGGTTCGCGTGCTGGGCATCGAGCATCAGCTGCAGCAGGTGTTCCTCAATCTCTTCCTGAACGCCCGCGATGCCATGCCGCGCGGCGGATGGCTCTCGGTGGCGACGCGGGTCGACGGCGATCGCGTAGTCGCCGAGATCGCCGACACGGGTTCGGGCATTCCCGCCGAGCAGCTGGTGCGCATCTACGATCCGTTCTTCACGACCAAGGCGATTGGCCGCGGCACCGGGCTGGGCCTCTCGATCACCTACGGCATCGTGCGCGAGCACGACGGCACCATCAACTGCGACAGCGCAGTCGGACAGGGAACACGCTTCACGCTCGCGCTGCCGCTCGCCGCGGCCGCCGTGCGCTCTGCAACAAGGTAGTGTCCGGCTGGAGCCGGACCTGACAACTGATATGGCTACATCACGCAACGGCACGATCCTCGTCGTCGACGACGAGGAGATCATGCGCGAGATCCTCGAGACGCTGCTGACCCGCGAAGGGTACGACGTCCGGCTCGCATCGTCCGGCGCGGAAGGGCTGGAGCTGGCCCGCGCGCTGCCGTTCGACGCCGCCATCGTCGATATCATGATGCCCGGCATCAACGGCATCGAGACGCTGGACGAGCTGAAGCGCATCGACGAGGACCTGGCCGTCATCATCCTCACCGCGTATGCGTCGGTCGAAAGCGCGATCTCGGCGATGAAAGCCGGGGCGTTCGACTACATCACCAAGCCCTTCAAGAACGACGAGGTGCTCGTCGTCGTCCGCAACGCGATGGAGCGGCGGCGGCTGGTGCACGAGAACCGCAGCCTGCGGCAGAACATCCAGGAGCGGTATCACAAGTTCGCGAACATCATCGGCAAGAGCCCGCGGATGCGGCAGGTGTTCGACCTGATCATCCAGGCGGCGCCGAGCCGGTCGACGATTCTCATTCAGGGCGAAAGCGGCACCGGCAAGGAGCTCGTCGCGCGCGCGATTCACGCGAACTCATCTCGCTCGGAGCGCTCGTTCATCACCGTGAACTCGGGCAACCTGCCGCCGGATCTTCTGGAGTCCACGCTCTTCGGCCACGTGAAGGGCGCGTTCACGGGCGCCGTGTACCCGAAGAAGGGGATGTTCGATCTCGCCGACAAGGGAAGCATCTTCTTCGACGAAATCGGGAACGTCCCGCTCGAGACGCAGGCGAAGCTGCTGCGCGTCATCCAGGAGCGCGACTTCATGCGGCTGGGCGGCATGGAGACAATCAAGGTCGACGTCCGTATCATCGCGGCGACCAACGTCGATCTTCGGCAGATGATGGAAGAAGGGAAGTTTCGCGAGGATCTGTTCTACCGCCTCCACGTCATCTCGATTCAGCTGCCGCCGCTCCGCGATCGTAAGGACGACATCCCATTGCTCGTCCATCACTTCCTCGAGAAGTACGGCGAGGAGAATCGCAAGCGCGATCTCGAGCTGACACCCGAGGCGCTCGACCTGCTGACCGAGTACGACTGGCCGGGCAACGTCCGCGAGCTCGAGAACGTCATCGAGCGAGCGGTCGTCCTCAGCGCCGGACCGCGCATCGGCGTCGAGCTGATTCCGGATCACGTCCGCAAGACGCCCAACTTCCAGATGCCGCAGTTCGTCGTGCCGCCCGAGGGGATCTCGTTCAAGGATGTCATCACCGACTTCGAGAAGAAGCTGATCGAGTCGACGCTCGAGGCCGCGGGCGGCGTGCAGAAACGGGCCGCTGAGCTCCTGCACATCAAGCCGACGACGCTCAACGAGATGATCAAGCGGTACGAGATCCGCCCGCGCCGCAAGCGCACCATGAACGGCAACGGAAACGGCATCGAGCCTGCGACGCCGCGAGAGCGGACGCCGGCGCAGCCACCAGTCGCCGGGCCGCTGACGCCCGCCGGGGCGCTCGACGAAAAATAGCAGTGCTTCGGCGGTTTCTTTCGGTCCTCGCTCGACTCGCCGGTCGCTCCGCCTCTCCCGACTCACCCTGGGAGCGCGTGATGATGCGCGTGCCGACCAATGCCTTCGGCCCAGGATCCCGTCAGGATTTCGCCCTGTACTTCGAGGGCGAGAGCTGTGTCCGCGTGCAGTCGATCGACGACATCGTCGCGTGGCTGCTGGACTGCGAGTACGTCACCGACGCCGACCTGTTCGATCGGCGAGACTTCTGGCAGCATCCGAGCGTCTTCGAGCAGCTGCGGCGCGGCGACTGCGAGGATTTTGCGTTGTGGGCGTGGCGCAAGCTCGCGGAGATCGGTATGGACGCCGAGTTCTACGTCGGGCGCGTCGCCTGCGGCGGTGAGCCCGACGTCGATCGGCAGCACGCGTGGGTGGTCTATCGCGTCAATCGCACCGACTTCCTCGTCGAGCCGGCCGCTCGCAACAGGCAGCAGATGATTCGGCCGCTGGCCGATGTGAAGGACGACTACGTGCCGCACTTCGCGGTGAACCGCCGGTTTGACACGTGCGCGTTCGTCGGATGCGTCCTCGACTCGTATCGCGACAAACAACGTCGCCTGCGATTCACCGGGCGTTCCTGATCTTCGCGAAGATGCGCTCGTACTTGCCGAGCACGACGTCCCAGCGGTAGTTGCGCCGGACGTAGTCGCGGCCGTTGCGGCCGAGCGCGGCGCGCAGCCGTTCATCGCCGACGAGCAGCTTCAATGCTTCGACGAACTCGTCGCGATCCGCATAGTACAGACCGCCATTGCTGCGCACGCAGTGCTCGACGAGCACCGCGCTGCGCGCGTTGGCGAGAATCGGCGTGCCGACCGCGAGCGATTCGAGCGCGAGGAGCGACAGGCTTTCGTAGGGCGACGGGCACACGACGACGGTCGCGGCTTCGAGCGCCTGCAGCCGCTCGCGATCCGAGAGCAAGCCCGCGAAGCGGATGAACGGTTCCTCCGGCAGCGACATCAGCTTGACGCCCATCAACGCCAGCGTCGCATCGCCGCCTTCCTTCACGTACTCGCTGAAGTACTGAATCAGCTCCTCGCAGCCTTTTCCCGGATCGATGCGTCCGCCGTAGAGCACGATCGGACCGTACAACCGGTGACGACGACGAAAGACCGAGCCGCGCGCGAGCAGATGTGACGGATACGCTCGAGCCGTCGCGTCTTCGTCTCCACTCGCGCCCCTTTCGGGGCGCGAGGCGTCATCGGGGCGCGAGGCGTCATTGGGGCGCGAGGCGTCATCGGGGCGCGAGGCGTCATCGGGGCGCGAGGCGTCATCGGATCGCGACGCGTCATCGGCGCGCGACGCGTCAGGCGAGCGACCGCCTTCCGCCGTCGAATCCTCCTCCACCACGGCGGGCATCCGCGGATAGGGCTGCGACGGC
>MNEX01000057.1:2337-20407 GCA_001917905.1 Acidobacteria bacterium 13_1_40CM_65_14 | reverse complement strand
CCGACAACTTGCGCACGTCGAGATTCCCCGGCTGGAACGACAGGACGGCGGCACGTCGTGACGCATCGGGGCTGGTCCAGATCTTCACGCCGTCGATTTTCTTCAGTCCATCGATCAGCGCCGTCGTCAGCGCGCGCGACCGTTTCTCGATCACCGCGCGGCCGATCTTGGTCTGCAGCTTGAGCGCCTCGCCGAACGCGATCATCGCCGGCTCGTCGCGCTGACCGAAGCCTTCGAACGTCCGAGAGATGCCGACGCCGCCGGGATAGGCGCTGTAGATCGTGGCCCAGATCTTCGAGTGGGCGTTCTTGTTGATGAAGAGCACGCCGTTCTCTTTCGGCCCGCACGGCCACTTGTGCGCGCTGCCGCTGTAGAAGTCCGGCTGGATGTCGCTCAGGTCCACGTCGAACAATCCGAAGGTCTGCGCGCCGTCGACCAGCGTCAGGATGCCGCGCTCGCGCGCGAGCCGGCAGATCTCTTTCGCCGGAAACAGATCGCCGACGGTGCTGGTGAGATGCGTGAACCCGACGAGCTTCGTGTTCGGCGTGATCGCTCTCGTGAACGCGTCGACGTAGTAATCGGCGCCTGGATGTGGATTCGGCGTCGCGATTTCCTTGACCGTGAATCCGTACCGTTTCGCTTTTTGCTTCCACGCCGTGTTGTTGCACGGGTGGTTGTCGGCCGTGATGATGACCTCATCACCGGCTTTCAGATCGACGCCGTTCGAGACCAGGTTGTTCGACTCGCTCGTGTTGCGCGTGATGACGATCTCTTCCGGTGTCACTCGCAGGAACTCGGCGAGCAGCTTTCGCGTGTTCTCGCGGCCTTCCCCCAGCTTGACGCGGTTGTCGAACGACGGATCCCGATCCATGTCGCGTGTGGCGTTGTAGAGCGTCTCGAGCACGGGCGCAGACGACGGACACAGATTGGCGGCATTGAGCATCGTCAGGTCGGCGGGCATGAGGAACTGCTCGCGGACCGCGGTCCAGAAGTGTTCATCAGGGTTTGCGGGCGTCGGCGGAAGATCCGTCGGACGCGCCCAGGCTTTCCCCGGGGTGATGAAGGGTGCGGCCCCACCGATGGCGAGCAGTCGAGCGAACTCGCGGCGATTCATAGATCCTCCCGGGTCCGGCTAGAGCCGGACACTACCGACGCAGATTCTACGCCACGCGATAATCCGGCGTACGTTTTTCAGCGGCGAGGGCCCGCCCCGGCACGCGGTGCCGGAGCAGCACGGCGCCGTACGTCAAGACGCTGAAGACGGCGCACGCAACCGCGGTTCCCCACAGCGGCAGGCGCCCGAGCCACCACCGGCTCGCGTAGCCGTAGACCAATTCGACGTGAATCCAGTACACGAACAGCGAATGCCGGCCGATGAGCGCGAGCGGCCGCAGCGTGACGTTCACACGCTCAGCGAGCGCGGCCAGCCCGTAGATGGCGGTGAGCGCGACGATGAGAATCCCGACCCGGATGGCGAACCATGTCGGCGAACTGGTCCAGAACGACGGCGCGTGATAGGCCGAGGCGTGATAGATCGTCGGCTGCGCGGCGGTGATGAATCCAATCCCGATGAGGGCGGCGCCGGCAATCGACAGACTGACGTGAACCCGGCGCTCGGAGGTGAGATCGCGCGCGGCCGCGAGCAACACTCCAACCGCGCCGCCCGCGAACGCAAAGCCCGCCCACGGAAACATCGTGAAGGTCGTGTAATCGCCGGTGGGCCGCAGGTACCACTGGAGCCACACCGGCAACGCACTCACCCAGGCAGCGGTACGAACGATCGGCGTGACCATGCCGATGCCCGCAGCGATTGCCGCGTACAGGACCACGCGCGCGGTCGTCGTGGCGGCGAGACCCCAGACAATCCCGGCGAGCACGATCGCCGGTCCCATGACGTTGAGAATGTCGACTCGGAACAGCGACACGAGCGGGCCGCCCGGACTGACCATGAGCGCCTGCACGCGAAAGAGAAACGCGAGGATGAAGATCTCGAGGCCGCGGCGGCAGATCGCCTCGACTGCGTCGCCGCGATGACCTGTTCGTTCGGCGGTGCGCGTCGCTGAGAGGACCAACGCGAGCCCCGCGAGAAACAGAAACAGCGGTGCCGCAAAGCCGCCGAGGATGGTCGCGTCGCGGAAGGCGATGGTCTTCTTTGCGGCGGCGCGCGTCCACGCGTCGGCGGTATGCGCCTCGATCATCAACAGGACGGCAATGCCGCGCGCCCAGTCGATGTACGCGCGTCTATGCGGTAACGTCAAACGTCACCGTGAACGCGATGTCCTGCCGCATGGAGTGCCACACCGAGCAGTACTTGTCGCGCGACAGGGCGATCGCGTGCTCCACGGCGTGGGCCGGCACCGCGCCGTCGATGGTGAAGTGGAGCGTGACGCGGAGGAAGCGGTGTGGGTCGGTGTCGGCGCGCTCGGCGACGAGATGCGATCTGATCGAGCGCAGCGGATGGCGCCCTTTGATGATGATGTCGGTGACGTCGGTCGTCATGCAGCCGGCGAGCGCCGCCGCGAGCGCATCGACCGGCGATGGGCCCGCCACTCTTGTGCTGTCTAAGATCACTCCCGGGGCCCCTGCCCCCGCGACACGCTCCGCGGCGTCCCCTTCGCCCCGCGTCGCTTCGTGCACGTGTTTCGGAAAAGCGGCCGCGAACTTGAGATCGCCGATCCAGGTCAGATTGGCGACCGTCGGCGGCTTGCCGGGCATGACGCTCTTATCGGGCCGCGGAAGTCCGATTCACGACGTGCTTGGGCAGCATCGCGCTGATGGCGAGCCAGCCGAGTGGCAGCATCACGAGCAGATACGTGAGGTACTGGCCGTAGCGTCCGTCTGGACCGTACGGCTCGGTGGCCCAGTGCAGCGGCTCGCTGTAGGGGAAGACGTTGGCTTCGGTCAGCTCGTGGAACCCGTAAATCAGCAGCTGGACGACGAACACGAGCAGGAATACCGCGGTGACCTGGAAGAACAGGCCGAGGTTCACGCGATGCCCGTATCGTGACCAGAGGCAAGCGACGGTCGCCGCCGAGAACGTCCCGATGGCCGCGCCGGTGACGATCGACATCGGCATCTGCTGAAACAGCAGCGTCCCCATCAGAAGCGCCGTCTCCATGCCTTCGCGCGTGATCATCAACAGCGTGAAGAGAAACACGCCGGCGAACGCGGCGGTCCCGGTCCTCCGCGCCGACGTCGAGAGATGGCCTTCGATTTCGCTCTTGATGCGTCGGGCGGTCCGCCACATGTGCACGGTGAGTGACGCGACCGAGACGGCGGCGACGACCGCCAGCACGCCCTCCCACAGCGCATGGTTCGCGGCGCGCCGAAACAGGAACGCGGCGCCGATGCTAATCAGAACGGAGAGCGCAATGCCCCAGTGGACCGCGGGCACGAGCTCACGGCGCCCGCTCTTCCGAAGGTACGCGAGGCTGATCGCGACGATGAGAAAGGCTTCCAGCCCTTCGCGGAGAGTGATGACAAACGCCTGCAGCATAAATCCGACTCAGAACTGAGATTCGATCTCAGGATGATGAGTCTACTGCGGGATATCCGACCGGTCAAGTCGGGGATGTCGGGACGGTATTTCGGGGCCGACGCGCCTGTCCTCCGCGGACGACTCATCCGTCGCCTGAGAGCGACACGGGAATGGCTGTGTGCTCGAACGGGGCGATTCGTGCGGCGATTCGTGCGCCACTTCTGAAGGCACAGCCGTTGCGATAAGCTCACCGCATGAACCTCGGACCAAGACCTCTTCTCGCCGCAGCCGTGGTGGCCGTCGCCGCATCGATCGTCACGGTCAGCGCTATCGCGCAGCAGCCGCCGACCTTCAAGAGCGGCACGCAGGTCGTGTCGCTGTTCGTCACGGTCGCCGACGCACAAAAGCGGCTCGTGCCCGATCTGACGAAACATGACTTCGAGGTCTTCGACAACGAGAAGCCGCAGACGATCACGTACTTCGACAACTCGGTCCACCCGATCACCGTCGTCGTGATGCTCGACACGAGCGGCAGCATGACGCTGACGATCGATTTGCTCAAGAAGGCAGCCGAGCAGTTTCTGATTCGTCTGCTGCCAGACGACAAGGCGAAGGTCGGCGCGTTCAACGACAAGGTGCAGATCAGCGCGCACTTCACGAACAACCGCGACGAGCTGGTCGGCGCCGCCAAGGATCTTGATTACGGAAACGGCACGCGTCTGTGGGATGCGGTCGGGATGAGCCTCGACGAGCTGAAAGGCATCGAAGGGCGGCGCGTCGTCCTGGTCTTCACCGACGGCGACGACACCGAGAGCAAGACGAGTCTGGGCACGGTCATCGATCGCGCGCGCGCCGAAGAAGTGATGATTTACGCGATCGGGTTGGAGTCCAATTACTTCAACGGACAGCGTATGGTGCGCAGCAAACCCGATCGCGGACTGCGGAAGATCGCCGACGAAACCGGCGGCGGCTATTTCGAGCTCGAGAAGACCGCCGATCTCGCCCCGACGTTCACGCGCGTCGCGCAGGAGCTTCACAGCCAGTACGTGATCGGCTTTACGCCGACGCAGCTCGATGGCCGCGTGCACAAGCTGGCGGTGAAGATGAAGCAGGCCGGGATGACGCCGCGGGCGCGCCGCAGTTACGTGGCCGCCGCCGACAAAATCACGGTCAGTGCGAGGTGATGTCGCGCGGGCCCGATGAGGCCCGCGACTAGACGAGAAGGGTCGCGACGATCGCTACGAGGAGCAACGCACCCACCACCCATTCCGCCGACGCCGAAAAGCTCCATTCACGCATTTTCTCATTCACCTGCCTTTCCCAGGGTTAGACGGCGCACCCCCGGCAAAGGTTTAATAGGCGCATGAGTGCGCTGACCGAACAGGAATTCCGCGTCAAGAGCGACGAAGCGCTCGAATCCGCACGGCGTGCGCTGCTGCCGCTGGCGGACAGTGAAGGCTTCGAAGTCGAGCTGCAAAACGGTGTGCTGAACCTCGTGTTCGAGGAGCCCTCCGACATGAAATTCGTCGTATCGCCGAATGCGCCGGTGCGGCAAGTCTGGGTGTCGGCCATGGCGAGAAGCTATAAACTCTCGTGGGCGCCAGATCGCGGCGCCTTCGCGCTCGATGGAGAGACGCTGCCCGAGCTGCTCGAACGTCTGGCGCGCACCTTTCTGGAGGGGTCATGAAACGCTTCGCGATCGGTACCCTGGCCGCGCTCGTCGTCGTCACAGCCTCTCACGCACAAACGCCCGACACACGTCCGCGGCCCGGCGATCGGCCGGCCGCGAATCCGCACTCGACGCGATCGGTCGTGTACGGCCGCAACGGGATGATCGCGACGAGCCAGCCGCTCGCGTCAGCGGCGGGTTTGAAAGTGCTGCAGGACGGCGGGAACGCGATCGACGCGGCGGTGGCCGCCGCGGCGGTGCTCGCAGTGGTCGAGCCGACGATGACCGGCATCGGCGGCGACTTGTTCGCGATCGTCTACGACGCGAAGACGAAAACGCTGCGCGGTTTGAACGCCAGCGGCCGATCGGGATACGCGGCGACGCCCGATCAATTTGCAAAGCGCAACCTGACGCGCGTGCCGAATGCCGGCGTCTATTCGGTCACCGTTCCGGGAGTGGTGGAAGGATGGTCGGCGCTGCTGTCCGCGTACGGCACCAAACCGCTGGCGCAGTTGATCGCGCCGGCGATCGGGCATGCGAAGAACGGCTACGCCGTGTCTGAAATCATCAGCCGCCAGTGGCAGAGCTCGGAGCGAAAACTGTCCGCCGATCCGGCCGCCGCG
Source organism: Acidobacteria bacterium 13_1_40CM_65_14 (assembly GCA_001917905.1). Lineage (GTDB taxonomy): Bacteria > Acidobacteriota > Vicinamibacteria > Vicinamibacterales > CAVVIG01 > QHWF01. The sequence goes on along the minus strand of MNEX01000057.1, from coordinate 14,637 downwards.
AAGACGTTCCTGCCGGGCGGCCACGCGCCGAAGCCGGGCGAGGTGTTCGCGAATCCGAATCTCGCCGCAACGCTTCAGATGATCGCGGCCAACGGGCGCGATGCGTTTTACAAAGGTCCAATCGCGCGCGCGATCATCGCCGACATGAAACAGCGTGACGGCCTGCTCGACGAGCGCGACTTCACCGAGCACAAGGCTGACTGGGTGCAGCCGATCTCGACGACCTATCGCGGCTACGACGTCTTCGAGATGCCGCCGAACACCCAGGGCTTCGTCACACTCGAGATGCTGAACATCCTCGAAGGCTTCGACGTGAAGTCGCTCGGCCACAACTCGCCGGAGTATCTGCACCTGCTCGTCGAAGCGAAGCGAATCGCGTTCGCCGATCGCGCGGCCTATCTGGGCGATCCGGACTCGGTGCCCGCGCCGGTGCTGAAGACGCTCATCTCGAAAGACTACGCGGCGGCGCGGCGCAAGGAGATCGATCCGCTGCACGCGGCGCAGGAGTACAAACCCGGCGCCATCAAAAGTGTCGGCTCCAGCGCAGGAGACAAAGACATACCGGGGTGGGGACCCCGGAGTGAGAAAGACCAGAACTTCACCGGCCTTGATCTCGGCGACACCATCTACATGACGGCGGCCGACGGACAGGGCAATTTCATCTCGCTCATTCAGTCGCTCTTCGCGGACTTCGGATCGGGCATCGTCGCGGGCGACACCGGCATCGTGCTGCACAACCGCGGGGCGTCGTTCAATCTCACCGCCGGCCATCCGGATCAAATCGCTCCGCACAAGCGGCCGCTGCATACGCTCGTGCCCGCGTTCATCATGAAAGACGGCAAGCCGTGGGTGTCGTACGGCGTGATGGGCGGCGATCATCAGGCTCAGGGTCACACGCAGGTCGTCGTGAACCTCATCGACTTCGGCATGAACATCCAGGAAGCCGGCGAGGCCGCGCGCGTGAATCACGGCAACAACGGACTCCAGGTCGAAAGCGCAGTCAGCGAAGCCGCGCGCGCCGGTCTCACCGATCGCGGTCACAAGGTGACCGTGAGCATCGGTGCGTACGGCGGCTTCCAGGGCATCATGTTCGACCCGCGCACCGGCGTGCTGATGGGCGGATCCGATCCGCGCAAGGACGGACTCGCCATCGGCTGGTAGCGCTCGTGGAGTGTCTTCTCGAATTCAATACCTAGATCCGAAACCCGTTCTTCAACGGATCGGTGTCATCGACGATGAAGGTGTGCTCGCCCGTAATCCAGGCAGACCCTTCGATCTCGGGCACGATCGCGTGATGCTCGCCGACGAGCGTGCGCGACGCCACACGTCCCGTGAACCTCGTGCCGATCAGGCTCTCGTGGACGAACGGCTTGTCCTCGCCCAGCAGACCCATGGCGTCGATGACCGCCATCACCGCGCAGGTGCCGGTGCCACACGGCGAGCGATCGACTTCGGCGTCCGCGAAGATCGTGACGTTCTTGAGATCCGCGCGATCGTCGCTCGCCGGGCCGGTGAAGATCGTGCCGTAGATGCCGCGCAGTCCGGGTTCGAGCGGATGCGCGATGGCGACCGACGCGTCGACGGCGAGCTTGATCTCCATGCCGACGCGGCGCAGCTCGGGCAGGTGCGCGACATCGATCGGCAAGCCAACCGCCTCGCTGTCGACGATGGCGTAGAAGGCGCCGCCGAACGCGACGTCGGCTCGAACCTGCCGCGACGAGAGCTTCACCGCCAACCCTCCGTGCAGCACAAACGACGGCACGTTGACGAACGACACGCTGTCAACCCGTCCTGCCTCTCCCGCCCTTCCTGCCTCTCCCGCCCATCGGGCCCGCGCGCGAATCGTGCCGGCCGGCGAGTCGTAGACGATCGTCGTGCCGTCGCCGCCGGGCATCAGCAGGCCGCGCTCGAGCGCGATGGTGGTGACGGCGATCACGCCGTGGCCGCACATCGTGCTGTAGCCCTCGTTGTGCATGAACAGGACGCCGGCGTGCGAACCGGGCATCACCGGCTCGGTGAGGATGGCGCCGTACATGTCCGCATGGCCGCGCGGCTCGAGCATCAGCGCGCGCCGCAGATGATCCGCGTGCCGCCTCACCCACTCCCGCTTGTCGAGCATCGTCTTGCCGTGCGGCGAGGGGAAGCCATCGACGATCAAGCGCAGCGGTTCGCCCGCGGCGTGCGCGTCGATGGTGCGCAGACGATGGATCATCAAGGGGAAGCTTATAATCGCGAGGTCGCGTGCTCAAGCCGACCTCGACGTTTCGCGCCGCCGCCCTCGTCGTGTCGCTCGCGTTCGCGCTCGCGGCGGCGGAGGTGCTGTTTCGATTCGCCGCGCCGCAGGCGTTGGTCGTGCCGTAGGTGTGAAGGCGTTCTACTCGGACACGTTCGTCCTTCCTCTGCCGGAACATCATCGGTTTCCGATGACGAAGTACCGGCTCGTGCGCGAGCGGCTGCTCGATGAGGGCGTCCTGTCGCCTGCCGATCTGCGCGTGCCGGACGCGATTGATTGGAACGACTTACGGCTGGTGCACGATGCGGCGTACGTCGACGCTGTGGCGAACGGAACGATCGCGCCGGAAATGCAGCGACGCATCGGGTTCCCGTGGTCGCCGATGATGGTCGAGCGGTCGCGGCGATCGGTCGGTGCGACGCTCGCGGCGGCGCGCGAGGCGCTCGGATGTAGCGCGGGTCTTTCAGGCCCGCGAGCTGGCGGCCCTGAAGGGGCCGCCCTACGATCGACGGCGGTCGCCGCGAACCTCGCAGGAGGAACGCATCATGCGTTCCGCGATCGCGGCGAAGGATTCTGCGTGTTCAACGACGTCGCGGTCGCCGCAGCCGTCTTGCTTCGCGACGGCGGCATCACGCGTGCCGCGGTCGTCGATTGCGACGTCCATCAGGGCAATGGCACCGCGGCCATCTTCCGCGACGAGCGGGCGGTCTTCACCTTCTCGCTCCACGGCGAGAACAACTTCCCGTTTCGCAAGGAAGTCAGCGATCTCGACGTCACCTTCGCCGACGGCGCGGGCGACGACGAGTATCTCGCGGCGCTCGCCGGATATCTGCCGCGCGTGCTGGACTCGCATCGCCCGGACATCGTCTTCTATCTCGCCGGCGCCGATCCGTACGAGGGCGATCGGCTCGGCCGACTCAAGCTGTCGATCGAGGGACTGCGAGCGCGCGATCGCTTCGTGTTCGACGCCTGCCGCGATCGCGGCGTTCCGATCGCCGTGACGATGAGCGGCGGCTACGCGCCCGATATCGACACGATCGTCACCATCCACTGCAACACCATCCGGGAAGCTGTGCGCACATGCCAATCCGCTTTCGCTTGCTGACCGAAGAAGACGTCAAGGCCGTCCTGACAATGGACGATCTGATCGCGACGATGACGTCGGCACTGCAGCGGTTTTCGACCGGCGGCGTCGTGCAGCCTGTTCGATCGGTCGTGACGGTGAACGAGCACGCCTTCTTCGGAGTGATGCCCGCCTACGTGCGAGGCACGTCCGACGCATCGCTCGGAGCGAAGCTCGTCACCGTCTTCGAGAGCAACACCGCGCGAGGATTGCCGACGCACCTGGCGTCGATTGCGCTGCTGGATCCGGACACGGGCGCCTTGCGCGCTCTGCTCGACGGCCGCTTCATCACCGAATCGCGCACCGGTGCCGTGTCGGCCGTGACGTCGCGTCTCCTCGCACGTCAAGACGCCTCGTCGCTCGCGATCATCGGATCGGGCGTGCAGGCGCACAGCCACCTCGAGGCGTTGTTGCGCGTCCACCAGCTGCGTCAGGTGACGGTGTGGAGCCCGAACAAGGAGCACCGCGACCACTTCGTCGACTGGTGTCAGACACGTGTCAGACACGTGTCTGACACCAGTCTGACACCGGTGAAGGCGGTGGATCACGCGGGCGAAGCGGTGGTCGGCGCGGACCTCATCGTGCTGGCGACCTCATCGCCGACACCGGTCCTCGAGAACAACTGGGTGAAGCCGGGTGCGCACGTGATGTCGGTCGGCGCCTGCCGGCCGAATCAGCGCGAAATGGATCCCGCGCTCGTGAAGCGCGGGCGGCTCTTCGTCGACTCGCGCGCGGCCGCGCTCGTCGAATCAGGCGACGTCGTGCTGGGGATTCACGAAGGCCGCTTCACCGCCGACCACATCATCGCGGAAATCGGCGAGCTCGTCGCCGGCGGTGTTGGACGCCGCACCGAGAACGACGTGACGATCTTCAAGTCGCTGGGACTGGCGGTGGAAGACGTGATGGCAGCCGACCTCGCGTATCGCCGCGCGGTCGAACGCGGGATTGGTCAGGAGCTGACGCTGTAGAAGTCTGAAGTTCTCGACTGGTGTCAGACACGTGTCAGACACGTGTCTGACACCAGTCTGACACCGGTGAAGGCGGTGGATCACGCGGGCGAAGCGGTGGTCGGCGCGGACCTCATCGTGCTGGCGACCTCATCGCCGACACCGGTCCTCGAGAACAACTGGGTGAAGCCGGGTGCGCACGTGATGTCGGTCGGCGCCTGCCGGCCGAATCAGCGCGAAATGGATCCCGCGCTCGTGAAGCGCGGGCGGCTCTTCGTCGACTCGCGCGCGGCCGCGCTCGTCGAATCAGGCGACGTCGTGCTGGGGATTCACGAAGGCCGCTTCACCGCCGACCACATCATCGCGGAAATCGGCGAGCTCGTCGCCGGCGGTGTTGGACGCCGCACCGAGAACGACGTGACGATCTTCAAGTCGCTGGGACTGGCGGTGGAAGACGTGATGGCAGCCGACCTCGCGTATCGCCGCGCGGTCGAACGCGGGATTGGTCAGGAGCTGACGCTGTAGAAGTCTGAAGTTCGAAGTATGAAGTCTGAAGCATTCAGACATCCGACTTCAAACTTCCGACTTACGGCGTTGCGCGAAGCTCCTTCTGCTGATCGTCGAACCACTTACGGAAGTCGGCGTCGTTCTGAACCGTGATGAAGCCGCGCATGCGGAAGTGGCCGAGACCGCACAACTGCGAGCAGGAGATCTCGTACTCGCCTAGACGCGTCGGCACAAACCACACCGGCATCGTCATACCGGGGATCGCGTCCTGTTTCACGCGCATCTCAATCAAACCGAAGCTGTGGATCACGTCCTTGCTCGACAGATGCACGAGCACGGGACGATTAATCGGCAGATAGAGCTGGTTGATCGTCGTGACGTCGTCCTTGGCCGCCGCATCCGTGCGATCGAGGCCCAACGGGTTGTCGGCGGTGACCTTGCTGATGTCCGTGCGGCCGAACTTGCCGTCCGGTCCGGGATAGTGGATGTTCCACGAGAACTGCTCGCCGACAATGCGCACCACCACCGCTTCGTTCTCGGACGGGAACGCCTTCACGCGAGTGGCCCAGGCCGGAATCGCGTACCCGACGAGGAGCACGATCTCGACGATGGCGACGAGGACTTCCGTGCTCTTCGCGAGCTTCCCCTTCGCGCCGGTGTAGCTCGCCCGCGGATTCGCGCCTTTGCGGAAGCGGAAGAGCACGAAAATGAAGAAAGCGCCCCACCCGACGAACAGGAACAGCATCAGCCAGTGCGTGAGCACCGTCATCTGATCGATTTCGGCCGCGTGCTGCGACGCCTGCACCGGCATGCCGAGCAACTTCGTCATCATTGAGCGGTCCCCTCGGATTCCTGGTGGCGTCCGGCTTCAGCCGGACCCGGTTCGTGCGCCGCGAGCTTCGCCCGCCGCATCAGATAGATGAAGAACGACGCGAACCCTCCGAGCACACCGGCGACGATGACGAGCATCGCGAAGATGCCCATGTTGGTCGCGATGGCCATCGGCGAATCGTTGTTGCCGAAGCACACCGGGCACGCGAGCGCGACCCGCGGTGCGCCGGCGAACACAAACAACAGCACGAGAAGGCGAAACGGGTGGTTCACGACAGCTTCTTCGTCTTTCTCTGAAACGCCGCGCCGTACACCGCGAGCCCGATACCACTCGCGACCGACGCGACGCCGGTGAGCGCATAGCTCATCTCGTGCGCCCTTTGGTACTGCCCCGCCGCCCAGGCCGCGAAGAAGGCGGTCAGGACGACTGACAGCGCGATGAACAGCAGATGAAAAGCCCGAAGCGACATCTGATTAATGTCCTGCCGGGTGCTCGCCCACCCCGATGGCGGGCTGCGGCGTCCCGATCGAGTCCATTATCGTAAAAAAAGGGACGGACATCAGCACCGCGAAGAAAATCGCCGTGAGCAGCAGCGCGCCGTAGATCCATTTCTTCTCGTTACTGAGGTGCATGAACACGGCCGCGACCATCGAGCCCTTCGTGACCGCGATGATCAGCGCCACGGTAATCGCAAACGGCACGGCAAGGTGCAGCCGATTGGCCGCAACAGTGATGACCGTGAACACCAACAGCGCTGCTCCGATCATCACGTACTTGCGCAGACTCGCCCGAACACCGGCCGGATCCGAATGCATCTCTGCGTCTCCACCGTCCGCTTAAAGGCGGACACTACGTACCGTCGTCGTACCGTCGTAGTGTCCGGCTTTCGCCGGACCTACAACAACCGGACCTACAACAAATATAGAACCGGGAACAGGAAGATCCACACCAGGTCGACGAAGTGCCAGTACAAACCGGTGTACTCGATGCGGTTCGTGAACTGATCCGGGTTCTGCTTCCACAGCTTCGCGCCGGGGCCGAGCAGATACGCCATCACCACCATGCCGCCGACGATGTGAAGCCCGTGCAGCCCGGTGAGCGTGAAGTAAATCGCCAGGAACGTGCTGTGCGACGGACCCTCGCCTCTCGCGAGGTGATCGGAGTACTCAAAGTACTTGTTGACGAGGAAGATGCCGGCCAGCGCGAACGTCGCCAACAAGTACAGGCGGTGCCTGCCCCAGTTGTGCAGCTTCAGCATCGCCCACGCCATCACCATCGTGACTGACGACGAGATGAGGAGGACCGTATTGAGGGCCCCGAGCGGGACGCTCAGCTCGCCGTGCGGCCACTCGGTCGCGCCGGTGCGCAGGATGATGTAGGTCGAGAACAACGCGCCGAACAGCATGACTTCCGAGGCGAGGAAGAGCCAGATCCCGAGCTTGCCGTTTGCGAGCCCGGAATCGGGGCGTTCTTCGACGGTGTAAGGGATATTCACGAAAACTCTCCACCACTGAGGGCACGGGGGACACGGAGGATCAAACCTGTGGCATCCAGAATTGTTCCTTCACGTCCTCCGTGTCCTCTGTGGTCCATAGGATCGTTACGCTTTTTCCGGCTCGAACTGCGGGCTGAAATCCTTCGCGGCCCCCGGGACGCTGTATTCGTACGGCGCGCGATACACGATCGGCTCGGTCAGGAAATTGCCGTGTCCCGGCGGCGACGGCGCCAGCCACTCGAGCGTGGTCGCTTCCCACGGATTCTTGTCGACCGCCTTGCCCCACTTGAGGCTCATGAAGAAGTTGATGATGAAAAAGATCTGGAACAGACCAAGGCCCCACGCCGCGTAGCCTTGGACGACGTTCCAGTGCAGCACACCCTGGTTGTGCGCGTACTGCGCGCCGCCGTCGTACATCCGGCGGTTCATCCCGGCGAGGCCCTGGATGAACATTGGCATGAACACGAGATTGATGCAGACCAACGATCCCCAGAAATGCAGCTTACCGAGGAGCTCGTTCATCTTCCGGCCAGTCGCCTTCGGGAACCAGTGGTAGATGCCCGCGAAGAGCGCGAAGATCGTCCCTGGCGCGACCACGTAGTGGAAGTGGCCGATGACGTAGTACGTGTCGTGCAGGTGAATGTCCGACGGCGCCAGACCGAGCGGCAGGCCGGTCAGGCCGCCGATGCCGAACATCGGCAGAAACGCCAGCGCGAACAGCATCGGCGTCGTGAAGCGAATCGACGCGCCCCACAGCGAGAGTAGCAGCGCCGTCAGAATGACGACCGACGGAATCGAGATGATCATCGTCGTCGTCTGGAAGAACGCGCTCATCGTCGTGCCCATGCCGGTCATGAACATGTGATGCGCCCAGACGATGAACGACATGAAACCGAGGAAGACGACCGAGTAGACGAGCGCTTTATAACCCCAGAGCGGCTTCCGCGTGTTGTTCGCGATGATTTCGCTGACGATGCCCATCGCCGGCAGGATGAGCACGTACACCTCGGGATGCGCGAGGAACCAGAACAGGTGCTGCCACAGAAGTGGGTTTCCCTGTCCGGCGACCGCGAGAGGCTTGCCGCTGATCACGAGGCCGCTCGGCAGGAAGAAGCTGGTGCCGGCGACCTTGTCCATCAACTGCAGAATGCCCGCGGCCTCGAGGGGCGGAAACGCCAGCAGCAGCAGGAACGATGTCACGAACTGCGCCCACACGAAGAAGGGCAGCCGCATGTAGCTCAGTCCCTTGGCGCGAAGCTGTACGATCGTGGTGATGAAGTTGATCGACCCGAGGAGCGACGAGGTGATCAGGAAGATCATGCCGACGAGCCAGAACGTCTGGCCCGATGTCGCCGTGATCACCGAAAGCGGCGTATACGACGTCCACCCTGACTGTGCGGCGCCGGTCGTCGGAAAGAAGCTGGCGAGCATGATGACGCCACCGATGTAGTACACCCAGTAGCTCATCATGTTGATCTTCGGGAACGCCATGTCGGGCGCCCCAATCTGCAGCGGCATCACGAAGTTGCCGAAGCCGCCGACGGCGAGCGGCACGACGCCGAGGAACACCATGATGGTGCCGTGCATCGCGCCGAGCTGGTTGTAGAACTCGGGCAGCATGATGCCCATCGGCGCGCGAGACTGCCCGAGCCATGGGCCGATCAGCGGAATGGGCTTGCCAGGATAGGCGAGCTGCCACCGCATCAGCATCATGAGGCCGAAGCCGAAGAGGAGGAACAGGAGACCGGTAATCGCGTACTGAATCCCGATCACCTTGTGATCGGTCGAGAACACGTACTTCCGCCACCAGCCGAGCTCCTCATGCGCATCGATGTGGTGAGCGTGTTCGTAGACGACGCTCGGGGGGGTTGTCGGCTGCTCCAACGTCGCGCTCCTTCTACTAATGTCGCGCGCAGATTGTATGCAAGAGGCACAAGCGGGCGCAAGGTGCGCGCGCAGCGTAAGATCATTCTAATGACTTACGTTGCCGGCGCGCGGGCGCTCGCCAGCGTGGCGCTGATCGTCGCGATGGCGGAAGGGGCGCACGCCAACCGTGAGTCCGAGGCGTTGCGCGCCCGGGCGTCGGTCGACATCTACAACCTCGATCGCGACCAGGCGATCGCCGGCTTCCGAAAGGCCATTGCCGTCGATCCGCTCGATGCCGCCGCCTACCGCGGATTGGCGACCGGCCTCTGGCTCAGCATTACGTTCCGGCGCGGCAACATGACGGTGGACGACTACCTCGGCCGCACCGTTACCAAGCCGAACGCGGCGGCGACGCCCCCACCGCCCGCCGACGTCGCGGCCGCGTTTCGCGACGCCCTCGATCGGGCGATCGCGCTCGCGCGCAAGCGGATTGAGCAGAACCCGAGAGACGCGGACGCGCACTACCAGTTTGGCGCAGCCGTCGGCCTCCGTGCGTCGTACACGGCGACGGTCGACGGCAGTGTGATGGGCGCGTTCAAGGCGGCGCGCCAGGCGTACGAGGAACACGAGCAGGTGCTCTCGCTCGATCCGCGCCGTAAGGACGCGGGGCTCATCGTCGGCACCTATCGCTACATCGTGTCCGCGCTCGCCCTGCCTCTTCGCTGGATGGCGTACGTCGTCGGCTTTGGCGGCGGAAAGGAACGCGGGCTGCGGATGATCGAGGAAGCGGCGGCGTTCGGCGGCGACAACCAGGAAGATGCCCGCTTCGCCCTCATCCTTCTCTATAACCGCGAGAAACGGTACGACGATGCGTTGAGGACGCTCACCGCGCTGCGAGAGCGGTATCCGCGCAATCGGCTCGTATGGCTCGAGACCGGCGCGACGTATCTGCGCGCCGGCCGTCCAGCCGAGGCCGAACGGTTTCTCAACGACGGAGTGGCGCGGATGGCGAGCGACTCGCGGCAGCGGATGTTCGGCGAGGACGCGCTCTGGTACTACAAGCGCGGGGCGGCGCGTACGGCCCTTGGCCGAGGCGCTGACGCCGATGCCGATTTGCGAAAGGCGCTCCGATCCGAGGGACGCAAATGGGTATACGGCCGCACGCACCTCGAGCTGGGGAAGCTCGCGATGAAAGCCGGAAAAACGGCTGCGGCGCGCGAAGAATTCCTCACGGCGATCACGCTGTGCGAGAGCGATAATGACGCCGGCACTGCAGACGAGGCGCGCCGTCTGATGAACACCGCTCGGTAGAATTCGTAGGTAACGGGTATGAGTACCAAAAAGCTGCCGACCTGGGTGTCGGTCTTCATCGCCTCCGTGATCATCGTCGGCATCTTGGCCGTGGCGGCGGTCGGCGGCGCGGCGTTCTTCATTTACCGGCACGTGAACACGTCGTTCACGTCGAGCGAGACCGCACAGGTCGAATTCACGCAGGCCCGCGCGCGGTTCGAGGGTCAGCAGCCGCTGATTGAAATCCGGCACGACGACGATCCGATCATTCATCGCGAGCTCGTGAAGGACACCGCCGAGCGGCAAAAACTCGAGAGCCTCCGCGTGCTCGCCTACGATCGGCACGCGGGCAAACTCGTGCGGGTCTCCATTCCGTTCTGGCTGCTGCGCATGGCGCCGTCGAAGAATCTGTCCTTCCTCAACGACAACGGCATCGACGTCGACTCCGAACGTGTCCGCCTGACGCTCGACGACCTCGAGCGCCGCGGCCCGGGACTGCTCATCGACTCGAAAGGCCGCCGCGGCTCGCTGGTGCTCGTGTGGACTGAATAACGCCGAGCCGTCGCCGGCAGAGGACGCCGCTGTTCTAACTCGTCGTAAACAGGCCGAAAACTGCCCCGTTTCCGTGGCATATCACTTGAACCAGCAGGTACGGCGAGGCCTGAGGGTTCACATCATGTTGAAATCACTTCGATATTTCGCGGCGGCGCTGATCCTCGTCGGCACGTGGACGACGACGACTGCTTGCGCGTCGACGTATGGCTACGGCGGTCAGCGCAATGGCGGCGGGTACGGCAACTATGGCCGCCAGATCGAACGCATCGCCTACGACAACGGCTATCGGGACGGCGCGCGCGCGGGCGAGCGCGACGGCCGGAGCGGCCGCCCGTTCTCCTACAACCGGCACGACGACTGGCGTGACGCCGACGACGGCTATCGGCGCGAGTACGGGAACTACGATTTTTATCGACGCTCGTACCGCAACGCCTTCGAGACCGGATACTCCGAGTCGTACAACCGGTACGGCAACTACGGCAACTACGGTAACAACGGCGGCCGATACCCGCGCAACTACCCGAACGGTGGGTCGTACCCGACGTACCCGGGCTACCCCACCCCGAGCGGCCCCGGCGGCGTGGCCGTGCCGCGCGGCAGCTATTCACCGGCAGGCCAAAACGGCTACCGTGACGGTCTCGGAGCGGGCCGCGACGATGCACGGTCTCGCCGAGCGTTCGACCCGGTGCGGGCGAAGCGCTATCGCGAAGGCGACAACGATTACGACAACCGCTACGGATCGCGCGACGAGTACAAACGCGAATATCGCTCCGCGTTCCAGCAGGGATACCGTGATGGCTACGGAGGGCGTTAACCGCTAAGCTCCGCGGCGAATACTGCTGAGCTCACGATCGCCGGCGCAGGCGCCGATGATCGGTACGTATGAGCAGCGAAATCGCCATCGTCATTGCAGACGCGGTTCGATTGCGCGAGATTCGGCAAGACTCGCCGTTTTCGTGCCGCGTTCTGCATTTCACCGATTCGAATCTCGTCTCGGCGCTCGAAAGCATCCGCGCGCATAAACCGCGTCTGGTCGCGGTCGAATCAAATTTCGCTCACACGAGTGAGGGCCGTGCGTTCGTCGACCTGTTGCACCGCTTCGCTGTGCCGGGATGCGAAATCCATCTCATCTCCTTCGTGAAGGGCCAGTGGACCACGAGTGCCCCCGACGCGACACCGATCCCGGTCGCCGCCTCGCCAGTCGTGTGCGTCAACACACGCCGCGTGCCGCGTTTCCCCGTGCTGGATCCCCTCGCGATGGTGGTTGACGGCAAGCCAACCAACCTCGTCGACATGTCGGTGATGGGGGCCCAGGTCGTCTCGCAGCCCATTCTGCGGCCGAACCAGAAGCTCAAGATCACGTTGCCGGATGAGGGCGACGAGGTGCTTTGCTTGACGGCCTTCGTGGCGTGGTCCGCCTTCGAGAAACCGCACAACGCACCGGCGGCCCAA
>MNEX01000057.1:0-2250 GCA_001917905.1 Acidobacteria bacterium 13_1_40CM_65_14 | reverse complement strand
GGGCGTGGGCAGATCCGTGAGCTGCTGCTCGTTGTACACGACGAACAAATCGCTCAGCGGGCGGTGGATGAGATCGAACCGCACGTTCGCGCTGAACTGTTTCAGATCCGTGTTGTACTGCAGCAGCGTATCCAGAAACGTCCGCGTGTTGAACGCGTAGCCGATGCGCGTCGTCACCAGGTTGGTGACGAAGTCGTGCATCGGAAACGGCAGCGTGATGTCGTTGCGCTGCAGCGCCATGTCGAACGTCAGGTGATATGACGGTCGAATGATCAGACCCGCCTTCGAGGTCGTCTGCGTCCCATTCCAGAATCCGCCAACCGTAATCAACGCCGATCCCGACACCTTCCGGCTGTGGTTCGTCTCGAGCTCCAGGTAGTACTCGTTCCATTCGTAACTGCCCGGTGCAAAGCGCTGGTCCGGCCGGATTTTGAACGGCGTGACGAGTCGCTCGAACCGTCCATTCCACGCGATCTCGACGTAGCCTCCGTTTTCGAGAAAGAAGCCGTAGCCGAAATGATTGGAGTGCGTCAACTTGACGTTGGATTGATCGGTATAGATGTTCCAGCGCGTGTGTGGATGCATCTCGCGAATGCCGAACTTGCGCAGCGCGTCAGGGCGACTACGCACGCCAACGTCGGCGAAGTTCTTGCGGATCCCGGTCCGCTTGATGAATCCGATGTCGTCGCGGAAGTGGTCGCCGACGCTCAGCAGCGAATACTGGGCGTGCCAGCGATTGTTGTTCCAGGCAGCGGAGCCTTTGCCCGTCCATTCGCCGCCGGCGATGCCCGGCGTCGCCGACTTGGTCAGGAATCCGTTGAAGCTGAGCGCGCGCCTGAAGCGGAAGTTCGCGTCGACGCCGGCGACCGTGTTCCGGTCGGTTGAACGATCGCTCGACTGGCGAGAGAGAAAAATCGCGCCGACGTCTGAGTTGCGCAGGATGTCGCGTCGGCCGCGCAGCACCGTGTAGGTGTCGCCCTCGCGCGTCCCGCGTGACCCGGTGCGAATCGTCATCGCGCCGACCCCGAATCCTCCAACGCGTCCGGTCACGCGGCCGCCAGCATCGATGGGAATTTGCTCGCCGGTGTCGGTGAGGCCGATGCGCCGCGAGAAAAACAGCAGGACCTCTTCTTCCGGCGGTGAAAACCGGGTGCCGCCGACGCGCGACTCGCGCGGGATGTCGCCGAAGTAGAACATCCCGGAGTTCTCGAGGAAAAACTCGCGCTTCTCCGGAAAATACAGGCTGAACTGCGTCAGGTTGACCTGCTGCTCGTCCGCCTCGGCCTGCGCGAAATCGGGTTTGACAGTGACGTCGAGCGTCACCGACGGCGTCACGCCGTACTTGGCGTCGAGGCCCACATGCTGCCCGTTGTCGAACGCCGGGGCTCCAACGCCGCGAGTGGTGTTGGCGGCGACCCACGGTTTGATGCGGAGGTTGTGTCCCTGACTGGCGTCGGGCAGGCCGGCGAGCGTACCGCCGAGGCTCGCGCGATAGAGATTGTAGACGCGCGGCACTGGCGACCAGTAATCGACCTCGTTCTTGCGACGGATGCGCCGGCTGAAGTTGACGCCCCAAATGCGATCGCCGCCGGCTTCGCCGCGCTCAAAGCGCAGCGCCTTGAACGGAATGCGCAGCTCCGCGGACCAGCCGTCCGGGCCGACGCGCGTCGCCACCGTCCACACGCCGTCCCAGCTCGTGTTGACCTCGCGTCCCTCGTTCGCGATTTGCGCGTCACTCTTTGCGCCGCGAGGGTTGGTGGCGAACACGAATCCGTTCCGGCGATCGGCGAACGTGTCGAGGATCACTTCGAAAGTGTCCTGCTCGCCCGGCGTGAAGTCTTTGCGGATGTCGTTGACGATGAGGGCCGATGCCGCCGAGTCGTGGCAGATGACGCCGATGTAGAGCGCATCCGTGTCGAAGGCGATGCGGACTTCGGTCGGCTCTGTCGCCGCCTGCCCTTCTTGCGGCTCGGCCTGCACGAATTCCGCGGCGGGCTCGGCCGCGCGCCACACCTCTTCGTCGAGCGCGCCGTCGAGCGCGATCGGCGCGCGCGTCTCCGCCGCCGTCACGACGCGTCGTCCGTCAGGCGATTGAACAATGACGGGATGTAGGGCGGCCCTTTCCGCCCTCGCTGAAGCGACGGCGGACCGCCGAAGCCTTGGCGGAGGCTGGTCAGGGCCGCCGCTCGCAGGCTCCGCCGCGCAGAGCGATGCCCTCAAGGCGAGCAGGGCAAACAAAAGCCCCGGCCA
>MNEX01000261.1 GCA_001917905.1 Acidobacteria bacterium 13_1_40CM_65_14 | reverse complement strand
TGGTCACCGTATCGCCGTTCACCAACCCGCTCGTGGTGAACTCGGTCCCCGCAAAGGTGACCGCCTGGCCGTAGGTCTTCGTCCGGTTGCTCGCCGTCACCGTCAGCGGCGCCTTCAAGACATTGATCGCTACGTCTTTCGACGCGGCAATGTAGTTTGCCGTGTCATTCGGCATGAAGGTCACTGATAACGTCTGTCCCGACCCCGCGTTCAGGGTCGTTCCCGCTATCGGGTTATATCCGAACGTGCCCGCGACGTTGGCTGTCGCGTTCAACTGTGTCGCGCTCAAGGCCGTACCGTAAGTAATGTCGGCCGGGTTGTTCCAAGTGATCGTTGGCGTCGCCCGCAGCACATTGATCGTCACCGATTTCGTGGCGGTCGTGTAATGCACCGGATCCGCCGGAGTGAACGTCACCGACAACGTCTGACCGGCGCCCGCTCCGAGGATGACTCCGCTGTCGGGCGTGTACGAGAACGTACCGAGCGTGTTGGCCGTTGCATTCAGTTGCGTCGGGCCGAGCGGAGTCCCGTAGGTAATGTCAGCCGGATTGCTCCAGGTGATCGTCGGCGTCGCCGCGGTGGTATAGCCGATCGTGACGTCCGGAAGAACCGGTGTCTTCGCCGGGTCGGTTGTGGAGAGCTGCGCGCGGTACTGGATATACCGGGAACCACCACCGATCGGCCCGCCCGATGTTGATACGGCGGCGAACGGTGTCCAGCTGGCGTCCGGGTTGCCGTCGGCAGCCAGAGTATTACCCGTTCGGACGCTCATTCCGAGAGTGGTGCCGATCGGCGTCTGGCTCGTCCACGTCAGGTTGCCCCAGCTCACCGCTGCGCCGGCATCGAAGACGCGCGAAATGAACGTGCCGGGCGAGGCGTACGGCGGGTCCATCGTCAGCCAGTCGACGACGATCGTGCCTGACCCCGCGCTGAAGTCGCTGGCTGCAATGGGACGCAGCTGTACCGTAATCGGAATCTGATGTTCTGCGACCTGGATGCCATCAATCGAGTAGATGACGTTGGATGCGGTCCAATCGATGCGGAAGCGATGAGGAATGGTGTTCCAATTAGCGGGCGCTCCCAATGGCGGCTGAATCGGTTGATCCGTGAATATCGCGCCGTTATGGGTTCGCGCATACAGTCTGCCATCGCCCGCATTCGTACTGAACATCGCCCACGGTGGCGCCGCGAACGTCGTACCTAAGCCGGCATGCTGGAATGGATCGGCGGCAAACTGCGCAACGAACTCCAGCGCACGGTCTGGGGAAAACAAAGCGTCTGCGCTCACGCGTCCGCCGTCAACGGTCAAGAAACCGCCGCCCACCACGGCGCCAGTACCGGTTGCGATGCAGCCGTCACTCCATAAACAGGTCGACCAGCCGGGTGGCAACGCGGTGCCTGAAAAATCCGAACCGAAATCTGGCGCGAGCGTGACTGCTCCGTCACCCAATGGCGCAACTTTGTAACCGACACCAGCGATGCCGGCATTGAAGTCGGCAACGGTCGTGTCCAACAGCACGGCGCCTGGCATCGCGAAACTGGCCGGCGGCGATGTGATCGCCGGTGACGTTGAGGAGTTGACTGAGCCGTCGACCGACGTGACACGGAAATAGTGAGTGGTGTTCGGCGTCAGCGCTGTAAGAATCACGTTGTGCGTGGTGACCAACGAGCCATCGCTGGCGATCGCGTTCAACGCATCCGGCGCGGTGCCGTGATCGACGCGCGACGAGGACGGTTCGTTCGTCGTCCAGTGGATGGTCGCCGTGTTGTTCGGCCCTGGCGTCGCGGTCACGCCGGTGATTGTCGGCGGCGTCGTGTCTGGCTTCGTATCGATCACGATGCCGGCCAAGTTGAACACCACGTCGACCCAGTAGTTCGTCGAGTCGGAGGTCCGCGTCGGAAACACGTTCGCGTCGAGCGCAAACACACCGTTGCGACCGTCAATGCCGTCTCGCAGCGCGTGCAGCGGGAAATTATCCTGACCTTTCGCCGCGAAGTATCCGGTGTCGGCGCCATACCGGCCGGAGCTTGTGGAGAACGAGGCGACGTAGGTCGTATTGGCCGTTACAGCAACCGGCCCAGACAGCGGTGCGACAGCCGTCAGCGTGCCTTCCTGCCAGCCTGACGCGGTCTCGGCAAAGGTCGCCGTGCCCAGCAGCACTCCACCGTTGCTCCACAGATGCCCAATATGCGTGCCGAGGTCGCCTGCGGGTTTGTAGAAGCGCAGGGCGGTTATGGAACCGCTGATGTCGACATGAAACCTGACGCCCAACTCGAGCGGTTGTGCGTCATTGGCCGCGGGGTTGACCGGCGTCGGCGGTGAGGTCCAGATTCTGCACGGGCATGACGGTGTGCCAGCAGCCGCGACGGTCACCGACAGTTGATTCGATGCTGATGCAGTCGTTTCGAGATTGCCGCTGTCGTCGACCGCGCGGGTCTTGATGACGGTTGGACCTTGCGCGGTTGGCGTCCACGTATACGTCCAGGCTTCACGTCCCGTAGCCGGATGCCACGTTGTGCCACCGTCAACCGACACCTCGACGCCGGCGACCGCTCCAAGAAGAGCCGGCGTACTGGTCGCGTCACCGACCCCGAAATCCTGGGCGGTTCCGCTAATCGTGGCCGGTGTTCCAACTTGCAGGGAAGCCGGAAGAACGGAAACGATTGTGGATGCCGGTGGCGCAGTGTCGCCCGAAGCCGTCGCGGCCAGTAAGCCCACGCGCAAGCTGCCGGGTTGAACGCCCATGTCCGCGAACAGATTCACAGTCGCCTGCTGCAGTCGCGCATCGGGCACCGGCGCAAGATCGCCGTCGTGGTTGTTATCGAGACCCCAGGCGAACTGGATCGATCCGGCGCTGAACACGAGGCCGAGAGGCGTATTGGTCGCGCTCACATGCCGATAGACCGTCATGTGATGCGTCGCGGGAGCGAATCCGTAATTGTGTCCGTAGTCGACGATGTGCTCTGTTGTCGGCACGTCCGTCGTCGAGAGGTGAAACAAACCGGCGGGTCGAGCGCTGTTGTCGAGATCTTCGTCAAACTCATAGCCCAGCGTTCCCGCAGGCAACGCGCGGAGCGGGTCGGTCGCTGAGAGCGTGGCCATGTTCGTGTTGCGCCAGAAGCGCATCTTGCCGTCATCCAACGGCACCATCATGCTGATGCCGGCGATCTGATTGGGGACCGAATTGACCGTGAAGATGGTCCCCGTGAGACCGTTTTCGGGTCGGCCGCCGTCAGCCACCGGGAGGCCGTCAAGCGTGGGAGCCACGCTGTACCGCGGGTCGCGCCACGAGCCCGTCCACACATTGGGATCCAGTGGATCGAGACGAGTACCAGGGTGCGATTCTTTGTACGAGACGAGGGTTCGATACGGAGCGCCATCCGCACCAAGCCCGTTTTCCCATCTGGTCTTCCAGAAGACCTCGTTCCCGCTGAAGAAGGCCAGATGAACGCCGGCCGCGCGTGCGGACTCGACGTTGGCCCGCTGCCCGCCCGACCAGTACTCGTCGTGTCCCACGGAGAGAAAGACCTTATGGTTCTTGATCAGCACGCCGTGCCGATCGCTGTCCACGCCCGTGAAATAGCTGACGTTGTAGCCGTTGGCCTCGAGCCAGCTAACCATGGGGTGTTCAGCTGCGAACAGGAAACTCCTGGAGTTCGACGAACCGCGGGTGTTGAACGGACGGTTGTAGCTCACCTTGTACGCGCGGCCGGGATTGCTCCCGGGACCACCGACGTAGAGGCTGTTGCCGCCGTACGAGTTGTATGCCTGCCACGTGGTGTCGGAGGTCTGAAACAACACATCAGAAGTGCTTGCGTCGTCGCGGACGATGAAATAGATGTGACTCGCGCCACTCGCCGGTGTCGTGTCTCGTATCGCCTTGGCGAAGTAGATACCTGAGACAGCGTCGGACGGAACCGTCCAGGTCGTCGCCTCTGCCCAATTGCCGCAGTCGACCAGGCCACTCCCTGGCGACCCGTCGAGCAGGCAGCCTACCGGTTGCACAGGAGGCGTCAACGATCCGACGGCCGGCACCCGTGCGACCTTGCGCGCGCCGTTGCCCTGGTAATAACCAAGGCGATAGATCTCTAAGTGATATGGTGCGCCATCTGTCACGTTGATCTTGAAGTGCACGGTGCGAAGAAGCGGGTCGACACTACTTTTGTCAATGCTGATATCGGTGGCGAATCCCTGGATCGTGTCGGCGCCGGCGCCGACGATGTCCCATCCCAAATTCTTCGTGAGATCGCCGGGCACGAAGTCGGGTGTCCCGTCCTTGCAATTCTCGACGACGATCGGGTTCGCGCCCGTTGGCGGAGTGCAAATCGCCTGAACCACTGCAGTCATCCACGGTATTCCGTCGCCGTGAAAATAGGCGGCGAACGCCGTCAGACTGAAAGAAAACACACCGAGACACACGAGTCGCTTCGCAACGGTTCGCATTCGATATCCTCGAAAGTGGCAGTGGGAGTAGGAGTACGACCAAAGTGCAGCAAAGAACTGGCCGACTGGGCTATGCGGCGCGAAATGCGACGAATCTGTCGGTTACCTAGCTTTTTGGGCGGACGCGAGGAGGGAGAATCGAGAAAAGTCGCGCGGAGAGTTGACTAAAGTCCGTCGTGGCCGCGCCGGTTTACCGCTCCACCAGGTGCTGACTGATGGCGAAGAGCGCGAGCTCGAGACGATTGCTGACACCGAGCTTGCTGAAGATCTTGGTGAGGTGATGTTTCACGGTTTCCTGACTGAGAGAAAACCGCTGAGCAATCTCGCGATTGCTGTAGCCGGCGGTCACCGACGACACGATCTCCAGCTCGCGCGGCGTGAGGCCGAATTTCGGCTCGACCGGGCTGAACATCTGCGTCCGCAGCGTCTCGACGAGCCCCGAGACGCTGTCGCGGCCAATCCAGTACTCCCCGGCCATGACCATGCGCATCGCCTTCATCAACATCTGCGACGCCGACTCCTTCAGCACGAGCCCGCGCGCGCCGAGCTGCAGCGCTTTGACGATGTCGTCGCGCTCGATGCTCGCCGTCAGCAGAATCGTCCGCGTCGGCAGCGAGCTGGCGCTGAGCGCCCGCAGCACTTCCAGGCCCGGCAGACCGGGCATCGCGAGATCGAGCAGCAAAATGCTCGGCTCGACGCGCCGCGTGACCTCGAGCGCCTCATGTCCGTTGAACGCCTGGCCGACCACGGCGATGTCCTGCTCGGCCTCCAGGAGCTTGCGGAGCCCTTCGAGCAGAATCGGATGATCGTCGGCGATTACGACCTGAATCGGCTTATCCATGGGATTCCCGGGGTAACCAGATTTCCACGCGCGCGCCCTGACCGGGCGCAGACTCCACTGCAAGCGTCCCGCCGATCGACCGAACCCGTTCCTTGATCACGACCGGACCCTTGCGTCCGATCTCGAGATCCGCCTGCGAGTGACGTCCCGCGAACCCGAATCCATGCCCGTCGTCGTCGATCTCGAATTTCCAGTAGCCCTTGGGCGCGCTCACGCGGACGAGCACGGTTCGCGCGCCACTGTGCTTGCGCACGTTGACCAGCGCCTCCTGCACGATGCGTGCGAGCTCGCCGCAGACACGCGGCGACAGCGACAATTCGTCGATCTCGGAGACAAAATGCGCCACGATACCGGTTTGCTGCTGGAACCGCCCGACGAGATCCGCGAGGTATTCGAGGATCTGCGCCGAATCGATCGACGGCGGTTTCAGCTGCTGCATGAGATCGCGCAGATCCAGGATCTCGCTGCGCAGCACCTGCTGAATGTGCGCGAGGCGCTCGCCGGCGGACGGATCGCCGGCGGCCGCGGTCCGGCGCCAGACTTCGACCTCCATCTCGAGCCCGATCAGCGACTGGATGACGCCGTCGTGCAGCTCGCGCGCGACGCGCGCACGCGCTGCCGCGCCGACGCGCGATCCGAGTTGGCCCAGCAGATCGAGCGTATGGATGGCCGGTCCAGTCCGCGTCGCGACCGCGCGAAGCAGGCGCAGCGATCGCGAGCCCGCTTTCGCGTCGAAGACGAACAGCCGATCCTGCCATTGCCCGCCGAACGACGCCGACACGGCGAGGACTGACTGAAACGCGTGAGCGGCAAGGAATTTCTCCGGCACGTCGAACGCGACATGACGGGCTCTCACCTCGTCGCGCTGCAGTCCGCGAATCTGCAGACGATTGGCGCCGGCGTTTGCTCGGCCGACCGCATACCAACTCTCAGTCGGCGCGGGGAACAGATAGGTCGTCTCATCGGACGCCGGCAGCTCGGTGTACCTCGCCGCGGGCATGTCGGTTCGAGCCTGCCATGAGTGGATGCGGCCGCCGACACGGTCGTGGGCGATCAACAGAATCGCGCGCGCGTCGAGCAGCGTGAGGAGCTCGCGACATGCGGTCTGGATCGCTTCGCGCACGGTGCCGGCCGGCCCGACGCCTTCCATGATGCCCGCCACGGCTATGGCCTCGGCGCGAAGGTGCCGGTGCTCTTCGATTAAGGTGCCAATGCGCGCGGCCGAGAGCACGGTGACGACGAGCAGGCCGACGAACCCGGCGGCGCCGCCTCGCGCGACGAGCACGATCGCCAATGTCCAGCCGAGCGCAAACGCGATGAGCCAGATCACATCGTCCCGGACTAGAGAACTGCCGGGCACGCGCTCGAGCTTATGAGCAGCGCTAGCTGGAGCTCGTCCGATTGGGTTCCGGAGTACACGTGAGGACCCGGTCACGACCCTCCATTCGTGGTCTGACTACGAGGGACGAGCTGCCGCTAGTACCGCTTGAAAATTATCTCTATATGCTACGTAAGATGGCAAGTGGTGACAACGGAGAATTCTATGGACACTAAAAGCCTGCGTATATGTGTAAACCGACAGGATTGTAATTAGTTCAGGCGGGTGATCGATCGCTCGCGCGGTGCGGCAGGCGAAGAGTGGACAGCGCGGCGTGGGACGTTCGATGTCGCGTATGGGGCAGAGGACCAAAAGAAAGCAGTGCCGCCGCCGCTAGTCCGATCGGACGGCCAGAGCCGCGACGAAACCGGGCGCCGGCGACCAGCTCTTCATGGTCCACGGCATGGGGCCGACTCGCGGATCGTCGACCCGCGCGATCGACGGGCGGCCGTCGCCGTCGTGGCGGACTTCGACGGTGAGCAGATCGCCGATACCCTCGCCGGAGCCTTTCAACCACGCTTCTTTGAGAGTCCAGAAATAGAAGAAGGCTTCGAGTCCACGGGGGTCACCGCCGACAATTGCCGCGCGCTCGCGCACCGAGAAGCACCGGTTGCGCACCGCGTCCAGGTCGACAAGCGGTCGAATGCGCTCGACGTCGACGCCCACCTCGCGATCGTCGTGCACCGCAATCACACACAGATCCTCGGAGTGGGAAAGATTGAAGCGAACCGCGCGGGAGGCGTGCTCGAGCTCGGGTTTGCCCCGTGAGCCGTAGCGGAAGGCCACATCTGCGGGCGCCACGCCGATGCGCTCGCCGACGATGGATCGCAGCGCCGCACGGGCCGCGATGAAGCGGCGGCGATCCTTCTCGACACGAAATCGCCGCGCGCGGTCACGTTCGTCCGCTGACAAAGTGGCTTCGGCCTCGCGCAGCTCGTCGTCTGCGACATCGAGCTGCCGAGTCCAGACGCGGACGCCGGGAACGTCGGCGGCCGTCAGCGTGGCGTCGGCTGTTTCTTCGAGAGCGATCGGTAGTACTCCTCGATGGCCTGGCGGAAGCCGTCGGGAACCTGGTCCGATCCTGACAGCGACAGCGAGTCGTTGCCGGTTTCGGCCTTGCGGCGAAGACCGAACTCGAACTTCTTCAGCTTGTCGAGCGCCGCGGCCTGCAGCTGCTCGAGACCGCGCGGGTCGGTGTAGACACGATCGTTGTCGAGTTTCTGGAGATCGCGAATGATGTCGTCGAGCTCGCGCGGGCTGACGCCCGTCTGTTGGAGTTGACGGCGCAGCGCGTCGGCGTCGTTCGCCC
>MNEX01000074.1 GCA_001917905.1 Acidobacteria bacterium 13_1_40CM_65_14 | reverse complement strand
GTGTAGCTCGCCGAACAGCTCCATCAGCGATTCGCCGCTCTTCGAGTCGAGGTTGCCTGTCGGTTCGTCGGCGAGCAGGATGGCCGGGCGCCCGGTGATCGCGCGCGCGACGGCGACGAGCTGCTGATGGCCGCCCGACAGCGAGCCCGGGCGCTGTTTCGCTCGCAACGTCAGCCCCACGCGATCGAGCGCCGCGGTCACGCGCGATTGGCGATCCGCAGCGGAGACGCCTCGCAGCGTGAGCGGATACTCGATGTTCTCGTACACCGTCATGTCGCCGATGAGATTGAAACTCTGGAAGACGAGGCCGATGTCGAGGCTGCGCGCGCGCGTTTTCTCGGCAGGCGTCAAGCGTTCGGTGAGCTTCCCGTTCAACCAGTACCGGCCAGACGAGGGCGTGTCCAACAGGGCGAGGACGGCGAGGAACGTCGACTTGCCGCACCCCGACGGCCCCGACACCGACACGTACTCGCCGCGGGTGATATCGAGCGTGATGTCTTTCAGCGCCCACGTTTCTTCATCTGCGTCGCCTTTGAAGACTTTACTGATCCCCTCGAGCCGGATCAGCGGCATCGCGTTGTCCGCCGTCAGCTGATCCGCCGTCGCCGTCGATCCTTTCCGCCACCAGGACATCGTTGTGCCTTCCGAGTGCACTCTTGCGAAAATCACCTAGTCACCACGGGGGACACGGAGGACTCGGAGGTTGAAACCTGTTCAAAACGGGATTCTGCCTCCGCGTCCCCTGTGTCCTCCGTGGTGGAGAGCTTGATTCTGCATCGTGCGCTAAGGGACCGAGGTGTCAGACTGGTGTCTGACACGTGTCTGACACCCGTCAAGGCACCGAGATGGTCTCCCCCGGCAAAGCCGGCGTATGGATTGGACGGCGGCGCGCGTGCGTGAGTTGTTCGAAGCTGTGCCCGAGCGACAACAGCTTCGGCTCGCTGAACGCGCGGCCGAAGAACGACAACCCGACCGGCAGATTGTCGCCGGTGAACCCGGCCGGCACGATGAGGTCGGGAAAGCCGGTGAGGTTGGCGATGTCGGTCGCGGACACTGCGCCTCCGCCGCCCGCGCCAGGCGGCGCGGCGATGAGACCCGGCCGGCGCGGCGAGGTCGGATACACAATCGCGTCGAGCTGCTGAGCGGAAAGGATTCCATCGACAAGCGCGCGCACCATCGGCAGCCCGTAGTCGTGGACCGCCTTGTAGCGGTAGTCCGTCAGCGTCCCGCTGTCGAGCTCTCGTTTGAACAAGCTCCACCGACTCGGATTCGGATGCGCGCCATCGTCGCGCGTCGCATTGAACTGGTTGGCGCGATCGATCATCTCGGCGAGCGTCTTCGGATACTTCGGTCCGGTGTGCGCGAGGTACTCGGCGATCTGCGCGGTGAATTCCGGATACCGCACGGCGGTGTAGAACTCGCCTTTCGAATCGAGCAGCCATTTCGGATAGCGCACGTCCACGAGCGTCGCGCCCGCCTTGCGCATCGCCGCCAGCGCCGCCTCGACCACCCAGTCGACGTCGGGGTCGGCGCCAAGAAAGTCGCGAGCGACGCCGATCCGCGCGCCCTTCAATGCATCCGCTCGCAAACTCGTCGTGTAGTCGGTCTGAAAATTCCCTTGGCTCTTCGTCGTCGCCGCGTCGGCCGGATCGACGCCGGTCATGATCCCGAGCGCGATCGCCACGTCGTACACGCTCCGCGCCATCGGTCCGCCCGTGTCGAAGCTGAGTGCGAGCGGGATGATGCCGGAGCGGCTCAGGAGTCCGTGCGTCGGTTTGAGCCCGACGATGCCGTTCGACGTCGACGGGCCGCGGATCGATCCGCCGGTGTCGGTGCCCATGCCGAGCGGGGCGTACCCGGCGGCGATCGCCACACCAGTGCCACCCGACGACCCTGACGGCGTCCGCGTCAGGTCGTGCGGATTCAGCGACTGCCCGCCGAGCGAGCTGTAGGCGCCGGCCGACGCGAACTCGGACATGTTCACTTTGGCGAGGATGATCGCGCCCGCCTCGCGGAGCTTGGCGAC
This sequence comes from Acidobacteria bacterium 13_1_40CM_65_14, assembly GCA_001917905.1. GTDB lineage: Bacteria > Acidobacteriota > Vicinamibacteria > Vicinamibacterales > CAVVIG01 > QHWF01. Next base: position 5,722 of record MNEX01000074.1, on the reverse strand, counting down.
GACGAACGCATCCTTGGACGGGATCGATCCTTCGAGCAGCACCGATCCGCCGGTCGTTGGCAGGTCGAAGGTGTCGTAATTGTCTTTGAGGACCACGGGGATCCCGTGGAGCGGAGACCGCCGGCCCTTCGACGTGCGCTCTGCGTCGAGCACGCGCGCCGCGTCGAGCGCTTTCGGATTGAGCGTGATCACCGCGTGGAGCGCTGGACCCTTGCGGTCGAAGGCCGCGATGCGCGCAAGGCACATCTGCACCAGCTTCTCAGCGGTCAACGTCCCGGCATCGAACGCGGCGTTGATGTCGGCGATGGTCGCCGATTCGAAATCGATCGTTTTCGCGAGGACGGGGGCCAGCGCGAGCACGATGGTCGCGGCCAGAACCGCGCATATCTGGCGAATCTGAGTCATCAGCGGCTCCTTGGCGAGGAATCCTCTCTTTGGCGAGGAATCCTATCTTAGCGGAGCGTCCAGACTGATTCGGTCCTATTCACAACAAGCCTTCGTCCGCGACTCCCCGGGCCGCGACAGCGGAGCGGCCCGGTCATAAATTCGAGAAGACACGCCGCTAGATGCTACGATGTGCCTTGCAAACGAGGAGGTCACCGTGGCCAGTAAACGTGACGAGCAGGACGGCATCTCGCGGCGTGAATTCGCATCCCGCGTAGGCGCGGCGGCGGCGAGCATCGCGATCGGCGGTCAGTTCTTCGATTCGGCCGTCCACGCGACATCATCATCGGCGCACGTCAGCGGTCGCGTGATCGGCGCCAACGATCGCGTCGTCACCGCGAGCATCGGCATCCGCGGTCAGGGCAACTCGCTCAAGCGCGGCTTCGCGAAGCTCAAGAACGTCGAGATCAAGACCCTCTGCGACATCGACGCGAACCTGGCGCCCGAGCGGATCAACGACGCGCGTCTGAAGGACGTCGAGACCTTCAGGCCGGGCTTTGCCCAGGATCTGCGGCGCGTGCTCGACGACAAGGACATCGACGCCGTCGTCATCGCGACGCCCAACCACTGGCATGCGCTCGCCACCATCTGGGCGCTGCAGGCCGGCAAGCACGTCTACGTCGAGAAGCCCTCGTCGCACACCGTGTGGGAAGGGCGCAAGATGGTCGAGGCGACGGCGCGGTACAACAAGATCGTGCAGGTCGGCACCATGAATCGCAGCCGGCCGGCGGTTCGCGACGCGATCAAGTTCATCCACGAGGGCGGCCTCGGGAAGGTCTACATGGCGCGCGGCCTCTGCTACAAACCGCGCCCGGCGATCGGCAAGTACCCGGATGGCCCGATGGCGCCCGGCGAGAAGTACGCGCTGACGGTGACCGCCACGTCGTACGAGCCGACCTACGACGCGCAATACCTCTCGAAGGTCGACTACGACCTGTGGCTCGGTCCCGCTCCGAAGAAGCCGTTCAACCGCAATCGCTTTCACTACAACTGGCACTGGCACTGGGACTACGGCAACGGCGACAGCGGAAACCAGGGCCCGCATCAGTTCGACATCGCGCGCTGGGGTCTGCAGAAGCAGGAGCACCCGATCAAGATCCGGTCGACGGGCGGCTACTTCGGCGCCGAGTCATCGCAGGAGACGCCCGACACGCAGACGAGCCTCTTCGAGTACGCCGACGGCAAGGTGCTCGAGTTCGGCACGCGCGGCGGATTCACGAACGACGAAGGGGGCGTGAAGATCGGCAACCTGTTCTACGGATCGAAGGGGTGGCTCTGGATCGATGAAACCGGGAAAAAGTGGCAGTCGTACTTCGGACCGAAGAATGAGCAGGGACCCGGAGCCGATACGTCCGATCCGAACGCCGAGCCGACCGGTCTGACGACCACTGAGTACCCGCACTACCAGAACTTCGTCGACGCGATCCGCGCAGGCGACCCGAAGCTGCTCACTTGCGACGTGCTCGAAGGACACCTCTCGTCGTCGCTGCCGCACCTCGGCAACATCTCGTACCAGGTCGGCCGTCAGCTGATCTTCGACGGAAAGTCGGAGAAGTTCGTCGACGACAAGCAGGCCGACCGCCTGCTGACGCGCGAGTACCGCAAGGGGTTCGAAATTCCGTCGTCGTTCAATTCGAGCACGCACGATCAGGCCAGGAAATGAATCGACGCCGGTTCCTCAAAGCCGCCGGCGCCAGCGTCTCCACGCTGGCGCTCGGCGGCGACCGGCTACTCGCCGCGCAAGGGTCCTTCGACTCGCCGCTCATCCTGAGCCTGTCGAAGGATGAGCGTCTCGCTCAGGACAGGTCCGTCACAACTCCGAACGCTGAAATCGTCGTCGTCGGTGCAGGCGCATTTGGCGGCTGGACCGCGCTCTATCTCCGCGAGATGGGTTTCGCGGTGACGATGATCGATCAATACGGACCCGGGAACTCGCGCGCGACCTCGGGCGGCGAGTCCCGTCAGATCCGAGCCGGGTACGGCGAACGCGAGCTCTACACGCGATGGGTGCTCCAAGCGTTCGAGCGCTGGAAAGCGCGAGAAGCCGAATGGGGCAAGAAACTCTTCTTCCGGACCGGCCAGCTGTCGCTGGCGCGCGAGTGGACCAAAGATCTCACCGACACCAGAAAAGTGTTCGACAAGCTGAGTGTGAAATACGAGGTCGTTACACACGACGACCTCGTGCGTCAGTACCCCCAGATGAACACGCAGCGTGTCGACTTTGCGATGTACACGCCGAGCACGGGCGTGTTGAAAGCGCGCGAAGGATGCGTGGCGGTGGCGCAGGCGTTCGAGAAGAAGGGCGGGCGCTTCGTGACCGCCAAAGTGGACCTAGGACGACGTACGGGCGGCACGTTGCAGGACGTCGCGCTCTCGGACGGCCAAAGGATCGCCGCGCAGACGTTCGTGTTCGCATGCGGGCCTTGGTTGCCGAAGGTGTTCCCATCGGTGATGAAAAACAAGCTCGCGACGCCGAGACGCGTGGTCTTTTTTTACGGCACGCCGCCGGGTGACGAGCGTTTTACGTACCCAAACTTTCCGACCTGGGCTGTCGACAACGCATACGGGTTCCCGAGCATCGAAGGCAAAGGGTTCAAGGTTGTCCCGACGTTCGAGCGCGTCATCGTCGATCCCGACACTCAGGAGCACACGCTGACTGCGGATGAACTTCGCCGGGGCCGCGAGTTCGTGACGAAGTGGTTTCCGGCGCTCGCCCAGCAACCGCTCGTCGAGAGCAAGGTCTGCCAGCGCGAAGACAGCATCGACGAGCACTTCATCGTCGACCAACATCCCGAGTTGAGCAACGTGTGGCTGGTCGGCGGCGGATCCGGCCACGGCTACAAGCATGGGATCATGCTCGGCGAGTACGTGGCCAACCGGGTCGTGGGAAAGGACAAGCATCCGGAGCTGGCGGCCACCTTCAAGTTGAAAGATGGCGCGTTCTGAAATGATCGGCGCACGCCCGGCGGCCACGCGCGTCCGTCTGGACTACGGTGTCGACGGACTCGAGGTCGATCTCCCGCACGAGCGCGTCACGATCATCGAGCCGGTGTTCAGGCCTGCGATCGCGGACCCACACGCGGCGCTCACGGCGGCGCTTCGCGCGCCGCTCGGGCGGCCGCCTCTTCGAGAGCTCGTCCGGCGAGGTCAGACCATCGCGATCTCGGTGTGCGACATCACCCGTGCGCAGCCGCGGCAGGAGATGCTGGCGGCGCTGTTCGCCGAGATGCCGGACATCCGCGCGGAAGACGTCACCATTCTCATCGCGACCGGAACCCACCGTACCAACACGCCGGCGGAACTGGAGGCCATGCTCGGCGCGGACATCGCGCGCCGCTATCGCGTGGTGAATCACGACAGCCGCGATCGCGCGTCGCACACCTACGTCGGCACGACCACGACCGGCGTCTCGGTCTCCTTGAATCGTGCGTGGATGGACGCGGACATCAAAATCACGACCGGGTTCGTCGAGCCGCACTTCTTTGCCGGCTTCAGCGGCGGCCCGAAGATGGTGGCGCCGGGGCTCGCGGGTCTCGAGACGGTGCTCGTGTTGCACGACGCGAAGCGCATTGGCCACCCGAACGCGACGTGGGGCATCACCGAGGGCAATCCCATACACGATGACATCCGCGAGATCGCCCGCATGGTCGGCGTCGACTTCGCGGTCGATGTGACGCTGAACCGCGAGCAGAAGATCACCGCCGTGTTTGCTGGTGACCTCTTCGAGGAGCACCGCGCCGCGTGCGACGCCGCGAAGCACGACGCGATGCGGGCCGTGGAGGCGCCGTTCGACGTCGTGCTCACCACCAACTCGGGTTTTCCGCTCGATCAGAATCTGTATCAGGCCGTGAAAGGGATGTCGGCGGCCGCCAAGATCGTCAAACCAGGAGGGACGATCGTGTGCGCCGCCGCGTGCTGCGACGGCCTGCCGTCTCACGGATCGTACGGTCAGGTGCTCGCCTCACAACCATCGCCCGAGAAGCTGCTCGCGATGATCAACTCGCCCGGCTACTCGACCCCCGATCAGTGGCAGGTGCAAATCCAGGCGCAGGTGCAGATGAAGGCGACCGTGATGGTCAAGACCGAAGGCCTCACGCCCGAGGCGGTCCGCGCCGCCCATTTTCAGCCGGTCGACGACGTGAGCGCCGCGGTGTCTGACGCGCTCGGTCGCGCCGGCCCTCACGCGACACTCTGCGTCCTCCCGCACGGCCCTCAAACGATCCCATACCTGCGGTAACGCTGCGATCGGCTAGGGACCGTGTGAAAAAACACGTTTGACCGCAAAGATCGCCAAGTGCGCAAAGGTTTTGAGGACAACGTTTCTTTGCGGTCTTGGCGGTCTTTGCGTTCCCGTTCCGACTCGGAGATAGAATCATCTCGTTCAACATCCACGCAGTGAGGCATCTATGAAGGTGTCGCGACGCGCTCTCCTCGCCGGCGCCGCTGGTGTGGTCGCGGCCGGCAAGACGGCGGCGATGCAAGCCCCCCAGCCCCCGTCAGACTCGAGCAAGGTCCGCGGAAAACCGAGCAAGGCCCTCGGACAACGTGCGCCGTCCGAAAAGCCGCAACGACAGGTGCGCGGCGGTGCGTCATCTGGCACGCCGCATCAGGATCTCTGCGGCACGATCACGCCGGCCGACCTGCACTTCGAGCGGCATCACGCCGGCGTCCCCGAGATCGATCCCAAGACCTACTCGCTGCTGATTCACGGGATGGTCGAGCGTCCGACGGTATTCACGCTCGGCGACCTCAAACGTTTTCCCGCCGTCAGCCGCGTGCACTTTCTCGAATGCTCGGGAAATTTCGGCGGCCGCACGGCGGCGCCTGAAATCACGCCGCAGCAACTCGCCGGTCTCACCAGCACGAGCGAGTGGACCGGCGTCGCGCTGGCCACGCTGTTCCGCGAAGTCGGCGTGCGTCCACAAGCGACGTGGTTCCTGGCCGAGGGGCAGGATGCGGCGCTCCTCACGCGCAGCATTCCCGTCGCGAAGGCGTACGACGATGCGCTCATCGCGTACGGGCAGAACGGCGAAGCGATTCGCCCCGAGCAGGGGTATCCGGCGCGCTTGTTCCTGCCAGGCTGGGAAGGCAATGCCAGCGTGAAGTGGCTGCGCCGCATCGAGCTCTCGGATCGTCCGTTCATGACGCGCGAGGAAACCTCGAAGTACACCGATCCGATGGCCGATGGGACCGCGCGCATCTTCAGCTTCCTCATGGATGCGCGCTCCCTCATCACGTATCCCGCCTATCCGGTGACGCTCAGCCGCGGCTGGGTCGA
>MNEX01000232.1 GCA_001917905.1 Acidobacteria bacterium 13_1_40CM_65_14 | reverse complement strand
GTGCCACTGCGTGCCGAGCGAGATGATCCGCGATTGCAGGATGGCCGTCGGTGTATTGAGGCCCGATCCGAATGACGTCGACATCGCCGTGACCGGACGGCTGTTCAGCGCGTTGAACAAGTCTATCTGGACCTCGACGTTTCCGAACCTGCCGGCCGCGAACCGTCGCGCGATGCGGAGATCGAGTTGATTCATCCGATCGAGATATTTGCTGCCCGGATAGATGAGAGGTATCGACTCCGACGCCTGGGTAAGGCCGGGCGCGATCGCCCTCGTGGCTGTGAGCGTGACCGGGAGCCAAATCGCCGAAGAGTTTCCCGTTCCGGCGTTCGTCGCCCCAGGATAGCTCTGGAAGGTGCCGCTGACGACGAACCTTACCGGGAGCTCGTAGGTACCCCCAACCTTCACCTGCGTCTGGAACGGCATGGGGAATTGGGTCTGGTCGCAGAAGATCGTGGCGTTCGGGTTCGACGCGGCCGCGAACGTCGAGCTGATCGTCAGCGGCAGATCGCAGTTGTTCGACACTTGCTTGCTGGTGCTCGTCCCCCCGAACATCGTCGCACCTCTGTATCGAGCCATGAACTGCGTTTCAAATCCATTGAACACGCGGGAGTCCCGACTCGAGTTGCGATCGATGACCGTCCCCACGCCGCTCAGCGCCGGGTTGATGCTGTACACGGTGATGAAATTTGGATACGCGCCGCCGCACGCTGCCAGCGGGTTCGTCACGCTCAGACACGGGTTGGCGATCGTGATTGGCGTGAACGCACCAGCCTCGTCGAGGGCAGAGTTATCCGAATAGATGATGTTCTTGTACGACCGGCGGAAGTACCCGAACGACACCGACAGACCCCTGAGTAGCTGCTGCTGGACGCGTGACGTGAATTCGATGTTGTACTCACGCGTGAGGTCGGGATCCGGGCTGCGGAACACCTGACCGAACAGCCTGTTGCTCGACGGGCCGAGCGTGTCGATGCCGGGTTCGTAGATCAGGTCTCTGTTCACGTCGGTCCACGTCCGGATGTCGGTCGACTGGTTCATCGGGTTGTAGTTCTGCGCGAAATCGGTGGAGTACGACACCAGGTACTTCGCGAACGACGTCTTCACGGCCGTCTTCCCGTCGCCAAACACGTCGTACGCCACGCCGAGCCGGGGCGTCCAGTTCTTCCAGTTGGGCAGGTTTCCCCGCTCGGCAGAACCCTGCGCCGCATAGCCCTCCAGCAGAAGCAGCCTCTGGTCACTCACCGGGACACTTTGTTGCGGGTACGAACCATTGAGGTACTCGAACCGGATGCCGGGCGTAAGCGTCAGCCGATTGACCGTATACGTGTCCTGCAGATAGACGCCGATGTCGTGGTTGAGGAGGTTCTCCTGGACATTCGGCGTGTTGAAGATCACGACCGAATTGGGGACCGCGTTCGAGAAGCGCTCGATGAAGTTCACGTTGGGGTTCTCGAACGACTGTCTAATTTTGTTCCAGCCGTGCGAGCGCTCCATCCCGAACTTCACGGCGTGAGAGCCGGTCACGTAGGAGAGCGCTGCGATCTCGCTGAAGCGGACCGGTTTTCTCGGATAGTAGGGCGCGGACGGGGCGCCCCAGTAGGTGGCGGTGGCAATGTCCACCTTCGGAATCGGGTTCGTCGCCAGCAGCCCTGGCTGGAGCTCCCCGGAGGAGTACGACTTGTTGTTCATGCCGATGCCGGCCTCGAACAGCAGCTTGCTGGTCCACGTGCCCGTCCACTTGATCACGCCGGAGAAGTAGGCCTTCGGTGTGCGCACGCCGAAACTATCTTCCGACCACAGGGCCCCCGTCACGCCGCCGCCGCTGGACTGCTCGTGACCGCGCCACTTGCTGACATGGTCGATGTACCCGGACAACTTGTTTCGTGGGCTTACCTGCCAGGTCAGCCGCGTCATCTGGCTCTGAATAAGGTTGTCGTCCAACACCTGCCGCGTCGTGTCTGGCGTAAAGCTGTTGAGCGTGGAGCTGGCGGGATAGAAGGAGTTCGCGGTCAACTGGTTCACGCCCCAGTGGCGAATCGAGGCGAAGAACCACACCTTGTCGCGCGCGACGGGGCCGCCCACCGAAATGTTCAAGTCGTGCATCGTGTCCATCGCATTGGCTGCCCTCTGCCGCGGGTCGGCGTTTTTTACCGCCGAATCCGCCTGCAGAGCGTGGCTGGTCGCCGAGAAGAACACGTCGCCCTTCAGCGTGTTGCCGCCGTCCTTCGGAATGAGATTCAGGCGGATGCCGCCGCTCGAGGTCTCGACCTGGATGCCGCCGGTCTGGTACACCATCTCGGCGAACATGCCCTCATTGAAGTAATTCTGGTTCGCGCCGTTCCCTTCCATGCTGTTGAGTCGAACCCCTTCGACCAGGACTGCATTGTCGCGGGGATCGGAGCCGTGCGCGTTCAAGTAGCTTTGCTGCATGCCCTGTGATCCGCCGACGTCGGGAGACGAGGCCGCGACGCCGACGAGCGTGGCGCCAACCGACTGGTAGCTGCGGCCGCCGGTCGGCATGGCGTCGAGCAATCGCTGCTGCATCACCTGCTGCGTCGTCGTCGACTGCACGTCCACGACTGGTGCACCGCCTGTGACCGTCAGCGTTTCCGAGAGCTCGCCGACCCGCATCTCGCCGTTGATCTGCGCCGTGAAGTTGGCCGGCAGATCGATCGCCTCCCGCTTGATCGTGGTGAATCCTGCGAGAGAGAACGTCACGGAGTACGTGCCGGGACGGAGATCGACGATCTTGTACTGACCCTGATCGTCGGTGGCGACCGCGCGAACCTGCTCGATAAGCGCCGGACTGCCGGCTTCAACCGTGACCCCCGGTATGACTGCACCGGATGTATCTCTGACCACGCCCGCAATGGCGCTCTGCGCCTGTGCGACCGCGGGCACCAGCGCCACCCAGAAAAAAAAGACGATGATCGATGTCCGGGATGTCCTCAGTCGCATAGTGACCTCCCCTGCGTAACGCTAGCCAGCGAGATATCGTCACCTGATCCGGACCGGCGCGCGGTTGAGTCAGACGTGCTTCAGTGCGAGGACGATTTCCTCCAATCGGCCTGCCATCGCGCGCGCATCGCCGCGCGATCGATCGCGCGCCCTCGCAGATAGACGGCCGAAATCCTGCGGATATTCGACATGTTGTCCAGCGGGTTCGCGTCGAGGACGATGAAGTCGGCGCTCTTGCCTTTAGTGATCGTGCCCAGCTGATCGAGCCGGAGGATTTCGGCGGCGGTCTTCGTGGACATCGTGATGACGTCCATTGGTTGAATGCCGGCCGCCGCGAGACTCTCCACTTCCCAGATGGCGTGCCAGCCGCCCCGTTCACGGTCATCGTGATCACGTGGCTCCCGCCGGCGGAGTACGAGAGGATCTGCTGCGAGTTGAAGGGCTGCGCCCAGACGGTAAAGAAGTCCCGCAGGGTGAACTCGTGGGGGACCGGGCTCTCGATATGGATCGTGTCCTGGGAGGGGTCGTGGGTGTGGAGGGGCCGCATGCACTCCGACGTGATCCCGATGTTCGGGCCGAAGAACACCCCGGGATGCTGTTTGAGCAGCGCGATCAGCTCGTCATCTATGTCTGCGTCGCGAACCATGTGCATGAAGCCGACGACGCCCGCTCGGACCAGGCCCTTCGCATCGTCGAGGTCGAAGACGTGAGCAATCGGGCGCAGGTGCTGCTTGAGCGCCTCGTCGGCCGCCGCGGTGAACAGCGGCGGCGTCAGCTTCATCTGGCGTCCGTTTCGGTCGTCAACCCAGATCTTGACGAAGTCCGGATGATGGGGAGCGAGGTCGCGGACCGCTGCCCTCGCCTCCGCCTCGGTCGTCACCGAATACGGAACGTCGTTCCTCGCAGGATCGAACGGTCCCGATCCTGGCCAAGCCAGTCCCCGGCCGACCGTACGAAACAACGCCGCCTCCGGGTGCACTTCTTCGCGCAGCTGGTATGGCAGCTCGCCCATGTCGGTGCCGGAGCTGATGACGGCGGCAAATCCGTGATAGGCGTACCGACTCAGGTGGTCGAGAATGTTCTCCCGGTTGAAGTTCTCCTTCGACATCGAGCCGTCGCTCTGCTTGAGGAAGCCGAGATGGCTGTGGATATCGACCATCGCCGGCATGACGGTCTTCCCCGTCAGATCGACGCGCGTGGCGCCGGCAGGAACCTGCAGCTCGCCGCTCCTTCCCACGCCGGCGAATGCGTTGTTCTCGATGATGAAGGCTGAGCGCTCGATTGGCGCGCTTCCGTCCCCCGTGATGAGACGAGCGCCTTCGAACACCGTCACGCCAGTCCCCGCGGCCTGCCTCTGGTTTGCGGCGGGCGAGGAACAGGCCGCGACAACGAGCATCCACGGCAGCATCCGCAGCAGGCGCATCACCCGTCTCCTTGTCGATGACCTTGCGTTGACAACGGTGACGTGGGGACGAACGCGAATTACTCGCGCGAAGGATCCGGACACTCGATCGAAAGACACGACCAACCCGGCCGCGCCGCCGTTACCGTACTCTGTCCACGATGCTGATTCAACACCCGATGCGCGCTAAATAAATCACGAACCATTGGCGGACCGGTCGCAGCCGGGCGATGCGGTAGAATCCGCGCGTTCACGTCGAGCGCGCGTTTCTCACACGAGGAGGGGCTGTGAGCCAGAACAGCATCGGTCCTGCGCTTTGTGTGGCGCTGGCTTTGGGCGCCTTCGTTCGCGCGCAGAGCGCGGTGACGACGCCGACGGCGCATTTCGGTTTCGAGCTGGCGGCGGACGGCAAGTTCGCGATGTGGGAGGACGAAGTCGCGTACTACCGGAAGCTCGCGAGGGAGTCGGATCGCATCCAGGTGCGGGAGCTCGGGAAGAGCACCCAGGGCCGGCCGTTTCTTCTGCTGACGATCTCCTCTCCGCAGAATCTGGCGAAAGCCGAACGCTACAAGGACATCTCCAGGCGGCTGGCCGATCCACGCGGCCTCACGCCGCAGCAGATCGACACGCTCGTCGCCGAAGGCCGGGCCGTGGTGCTGGTGACGCTCGGTCTCCATTCGACCGAGGTCGCTTCATCGCAGATGGGGCCGCGGATGGTGCATCGGCTGGCGACAGCCAACGACGACCAGACGCGCGCGATCCTCGACAACACGATCTTTCTGCTCATCCCAAGCTTCAATCCGGACGGCCACGACATTGTCGGGGAGTGGTTCAAGAAGACGGCCGGCACGCCCTACCAAGGGTCAGGGCCGCCGGAGTTGTACGGCGAGTACATCGGGCACGACAACAATCGCGACGGCTACATGCTGACGCAGGCCGAGTCGCAGATGTGGGCGAGGGTCGTGTACCAGGAATGGTTCCCGCAGATCTACAAAGACACGCACCAGCAGGGCAGCTATGGCGCGCGGATCACGATCCCGCCGAAGTACGATCCAATCAACCCGCACGTCGATCCGCTGATTTGGCGTTCGTCCCAGTTGCTTGGCGGCGCGATGGGCACGCAACTCGAAGCGGAAGGCGTGACCGGCGTCGAATCGCAGGTCCATTACGACGCGTGGTTCATGGCGTCGTTCCACGGCGTGTCGAATCTGTCGAACATCACAAGTTTCCACACCGAGAGCGCCAGTGCTCGGATGATCTGGCCGCTCTACATTCATCCGCAGCAGATCGGACCGGGCTCGCGCGGCCGTCCCGAGAACAAGGCCCAGATGACGTTTCCGCATCCGTGGCCGGGAGGCTGGTGGCGCCAGTCCGACATTGCCCGCCAGCAGGAAATCGAGACGCTCGCGCTCGTCGAAGCGGCCGGCCGCTATCGTCAGAATTTTCTGAGGAACCGGGCGCTCGCGGCGGCGCGCCAGGTCGAGAGGGGCGCCACCGAGGCGCCCTTCGGCCATGTGATCCCGATGAATCAGCACGATCCGGGATCGGCGGTGAAGTTCGCGGCGACGCTGATGCTGTCGGGCATCGAGGTGCATCGCGCTGCCGAACGGTTCACCACGGGCAGCCGCGTGGTCGAAGCGGGTGATCTGATTGTCCGGTTGGATCAACCGTCGCGTGCGCTGGCAAAGACGATGATCGAGCCGATGGTCTACCCGGACAACGAATGGACGCGGGCCCGGGATGGCTCGCCGCTCCCGCCGTATGACATGGCGTCGTTCACACTCGGCGATCACATGGGTGTGGAGTCGTTCCCGCTGAACGACAAGATCGCAGCGAAGCTCGAAAAGCTCACCGCATCACCGAAGCTGACCGGGAAGATCACCGGAACGGGCTCTGCGGGCTGGCTGTTGAGGCCGTCGTGGAACGACAGCTTCCGCGCAGTCAACCGGGTGTTGAAGAACGGAGGCTCGGTCTATCGGATGCCGAATCCACCACAGCCCTGGGCTCCCGGCACCTTCTGGATCCCGGCGACTGGTTCGACCAACGCCGCGGCGGTACAGGCGCTGGCCACCGAGTTCGGCTTACCGTTCACGGCGGTCGCGGCGGCGCCCGCTGGCTCGATGTCCCGGCTGAAGCCGCTTCGTGTTGGTCTCTACAGACGGTTCGCGGGTGGAAACATCGATGAGGGATGGACGCGTTTCCTCTTCGACACATGGGAATTCCCGTACAGCCGCGTCGACGCCGATGAGATCAACAAGGGCGGGTTGAATGCCAGGTACGATGCCGTGCTGATCGCTGATGACACGATGCGCGCAATCGTGGGCGCGCAAGGAGAGGCTGCGTCGAGTCCATACGCCGCTGCGGAGTATCCGGCCGAATACAACAAGACCCTCGGGAATGCCGGCGTGGACGCTCTGAAAGAGTTCGTTCGCAACGGCGGCTCGCTGATACTGCTGGACCATGCGACGGCGCTCGCGACGGAGCGATTCGGGATCCCTGTCAGAAACCCGCTGGCGCGTTTATCGGAGAAGGAGTTCTTCTCGCCCGGCTCGAGTCTGCGCGTCCACATGGATCCGTCGCAGCCGCTGGCCTACGGCATGCCGAAGGAGCCCACGGTTCTCTTCTTCGAGAGCGTGGCGTTCGACATCAACAACTCGAGCGCTAACGATCAGATCTCCGTGGTGGCGCGCTATCACGATCGCGATCTCCTGCGCGGTGGTTGGCTCGACGCCGAGAAGCATCTCGCGGGCCAGGCGGCGCTGCTCGACGTGGGCTACGGTAAGGGACGCATTGCGATGATTGGCTTCCGCGCGCAGAATCGCGCGCAGGCGTACGGAACGTTCAAAGTGCTCTTTAACGCGCTTTATCAAGCCGGCGCCATGAATGTCCCGGCAGCCGGCACCGTGACCAGCAAGTAAGGACGTGAAGTCTCTGAATGGTCGAGACGTTGGGCGTCAGTGAGGCCACGGCATTGACGTGAAGGCGATCGAACGGCTCTTCGGTCGATGACACCTCGATCGTAAACTGCAACTCGCCACAGGCCAACTCACTGGACGGGGCGAAGGTGCTGACATACGATGCAGCCATGGAAACTCTGAGCCGGCGCAGTTTCATTCAGGCCGCGGCGGGTGCGGCGGCTCTGGGGCTTGCGTCACCTGGCGTGGGCGCACAGCGCGACGCGGGCTTCCGCGGTCCGCTGTGCTTCTTTTCGAAGCATCTGCCGCGGATGAACGGCCGCGAGCTCGGTCGGTCGCTGAAGGCGCTCGGGTTCGACGGCGTCGATCTCACGGTGCGCCCCGGCGGGCACGTCGATCCGAAGCGTGTGGCGATCGAGCTGCCCGTGTTCGTCGACGGCATCCGCCACGAAGGTCTGGCGGTGCCGATGATCACGACCGAGCTGCTATCTGACGCGGATCCGGTCGCGCAGCCGACGCTCGAGACCGCGGCGCGGTTGAAGATTCCGTTCTACAAACCGGGCTACTACCGATATACGTTCGTCGATGTTCGCAAAGAGCTCGAAGCCGCCGGCAGACAGCTGAGAGGACTTGCCGATCTGAGCCGCCGTCACGGGATGCGCCTCGGGTATCACAACCACGCGGGGTACATCGGTGGCTCGGTCTGGGATTTTGCCTCCTTTATCGAGCCGCTCGACGCGGCAACCGTCGGGTATTACTTCGACGTCCGTCATGCGGTGGTCGAAGGCGGAGACGGCGGGTGGCGCACGGCGTTCAACCTGGTGGCGCCGCGGTTGTCGGTGATCGCGCTCAAGGACTTCTTCTGGGAAAAGAGCGGCAGCTCGTGGCGGCAGCGGAACTGCCCCATGGGCGAGGGCATGGTCGATTGGAAACGGTTCTTCGTCATGCTCGCGAAAGCGCGTTTTCACGGTCCGGCGTCGCTCCATCTGGAATATGAGGTCGCCGGCGCCACGCCTGCGGCGCAGGAGGAGAACACATTGGCCGCGGCCGCACGCGATCTGGCGTTCGTCAAGGCACGCCTCGCCGAAACATATTCAGGGGCGACGATGTGATCGTCACGCGCCGGCAGTTTCTGCGCCAGGCGTCGGCCATACCCATTGGCGTTGTTATCGTCGCGCCGAAACCCACCGATATCCGCATCGACGAAGTCGTTCACGGCTACGAAGACTACATGTACCGCGCGCCGTACAAGTTCGGCGGCCGGGTTGTCGACCGCGTCACGCTGCTGAACGTTCACTGCCGCGTCACCACGCGAAACGGACAGACCGCCTGGGGCTTCGCGTCGATGACGATGGGCAACATGTGGGCGTTTCCATCAGCCACGATGTCGTACGACACAACGCTCGAGGCCATGAAAGCGCTGGCGTCGCGCATCGCGCGGCTGGCGGGCGACTGCCCCGAGATCGGGCATCCACTCGACATCGCGCATGTCCTCGAGCCCGAGTGCCTGAAGGCCGCTGCGGAGGTTTCCGCGGAGCGCAAGCTCACCGAACCCATCCCCAAGCTGTGCACGCTCGTCGTCGCCAGTCCTTTCGACGCGGCCCTCCACGATGCGTTCGGAAAAGTTCACCGCCGAAACGTCTACGACACCTACGGCCCGGATCTGATGACACATGACGTGTCGCGTTATCTCGGGCCTGATTTTCAGGGCGCGCGGCTCGATCGGGCGTTGCGGTCGAAACGGCGGGAGCGCATCCCTGTGTTTCACAGCGTCGGCGGACTCGATCCGCTCGAGACCAGGGACGTCGAGCTGTCGTGGGACGTCGAACGGACGCTGGCGATCGATCGGATTGCCTCGGCCGTGCAGGCCGAGCGACGCGTCGCCGATCTCGCGTATTGCCTGGATTTCAACGAGCGCTGTCCCGACGTGCAGTACGTCCTGGAATGTCTCCGTCGGATCCGCGCCCGGTCGCCCGAAGGCTTCAAGCAGATTCTCTATGTCGAGCAGCCGACGGCGCGGAATCTCCAAGCGAACCGGCAGAACGTCATGCACGAAGCCGCCAGGTTACGGCCGGTCGTCATCGACGAATCGCTGACCGATCTCGAAAGCCTCGTGCTCGCGCGCGAAATGGGCTACACGGGTGTGGCGTTGAAAGCCTGCAAAGGCCAGAGCCAGACGGTGCTGATGGCCGCCGCCGCGCAAAAGTACAAGCTGTTCCTGTGCGTGCAGGATCTCACGTGTCCCGGCGCGTCGCTGATCCACTCGGTTGGCATCTCCGCTCGCGTTCCGGCGGTTGCCGGCATCGAAGCTAACGCGCGACAGTACGTTCCCGCAGCGAACGAGCCATGGCGGCGCCGTTTTCCCGGCATCTTTACGATCACCGACGGATACATCCGCAGCGCGGACATCGGCGGGCCGGGGCTCGGCATTCCCGATGACATGGTGCCCCATCCGCCCAGCGGCTGATCAAAACTCCAGTCGAAGTCTCAGCCGCACCGAACGCCCCGCCGCGCGTCCTCGTGATCCCGCATGAAGTAGTGCTATGGAGAGGGGAGGGCGTTATGCTATCCGCGGACGGCTCCAATATTTTCTATCGTCTGCTCATGGCTTTCGAGATCACCAAACGCTGCACCATCATGATCGCGGCTGTCTTGAGCATGATCGCGGCTGTCTTGAGCCCGGTACTATGGGCGCAGAATACTCCGGATCTCCAGCAAACGTACTCGAAGCTGTGCGGCGGATGCCATGGAGACGATGCCCGTGGCACTCAGCAGGGCCCGGGACTTTCCGGAAATCCGTCGGTTCGCGGGCGCTCCGCTCAAAGCCTGCGTAATGTCATCCGAAATGGAATTCCCGCCGCCGGGATGCCCGCCTTCGATCTCCCTGCCGACACGCTCGATGCTCTGGCAACGATGATTGTCTCGCTCAACGCAGTGGCTGCAAAAAGCAGCGTGCCCGGTGATGTTGCGGCCGGCAAGCAGTTTTTCTTTGGGAAGGGACAATGCGTGTCCTGCCATATGGTGCAGGGCGAAGGTTCGGCCATCGGACCCGATCTCTCGGATATCGGGCTCGAGCTCACCGTGGATGAAATTCGTGAGGCGTTGCAGAATCCTGACGCGCGGATCGCTCCTGGTTATGGCGTGGTTTCTGTACGCCTGCGCAATGGTCGAACGTTGCGTGGATTCGCGCGCAGCCGCACGAGTTTCGACTTGGCCATCCAGGACCTGACAGGCGCGTTCCACATGTTGTCGCTCGATGAAGTCTCAGACATCACGGACGAGAAACGGTCGCACATGGAGCGCGTGACGGCGAGCGCCCACGAGTTGAGCGATGTGATTGCGTTTCTGAGTCGATTGAGCGGCGTGCGACCCGGCGCAGTGGTCACGCGACGGCGTTCCGACACGGGAATAGATTTCACCAGGATCTTGAATCCCAGGCCAGGCGAGTGGCTGACGTTCAACGGAGACGTGAGCGGAAACCGCTACAGTGCACTCACGCAGATCAACAAGGCGAACGTGAGCAGGCTCAGCGTGAAGTGGACCTTTTCCATCCCACTGTGGTCGCAGTTCCTGCCGGACACTCCCTACTATCGCGAGAATATGCGGTACTTCGGACTGGAGACCGTTCCGGTCGTGGCCGACGGCGTCATGTACGTGACAGGACCGAACCAGGTGTTCGCGCTCGACCCGCGCACCGGCCACGAGATCTGGCATTACTCGCGCCCGCGCACTCCTGATCTGGTCTCCGATCCGTCACTCGGGACGAACCGTGGCGTGGCTATTCTCGGAGAGCACATCTTCCTGGTCACCGATAACGCCCACCTGGTTGCGTTGCATCGTGTCACGGGCCGCCCCGTCTGGGAGGTCGTCATGGTCGATGAACCGCAGCGTTACGGGGGGACCATGGCTCCGCTGGTGATCAAAGACATGGTGGTTGCCGGCGTCTCGGGTGGCGACTGGGGCATCCGCGGTTTCCTTTCGGCTTACAAAGCCGCCACGGGCGAACGCGTCTGGCGCCACTGGACCATTCCGGCCAAAGGCGATCCGGGCTTTGAGACGTGGAAGGGAACAGCCGTCACCACTGGCGGGGGCGCGACCTGGCAGACCGGTTCCTATGATCCCGAGACCGATACGCTGTACTGGGCCACGGGCAATCCGTGGCCGAACTCCGATGATCGCGAGCGCGGCGGCGACAATTTGTTCGCCGACTGCGTCCTGGCGCTCGATCCCGCCACCGGAAAACTGAAGTGGTACTACCAATTTACGCCGCACGATGTTCACGATTGGGATGCGACTGAACCGAATGTCCTCGTCAACACCACGTTTCGTGGGCAGGACCGAAAACTCCTTCTGCATGCGGACCGGAACGGCTTTTTCTACGTCCTTGATCGCACGAACGGCCAGCTCCTGCTCGGAGAGAAATTCGTCCGCCGGCTGACGTGGGCGAGTGGAATTGGCGCAGATGGCCGCCCAATCCGTATTCCCGAGCGCGACGTGAGTTGTCCCGACCACGCGACAAACTGGCATGCCACGGCGTTCAGCCCCGTCACGCGCCTGTATTACGTCATGGCGACGGAGAAGTGCAACGTGAAGCTGTCCCCAGGCAGTTGGAAAACCGAGCGCCCGCGCGTGGACCCTGCGACGAGATATCTGCGCGCGCTCGATATCGAGACCGGGAAAATAATGTGGGAGATCCCGCAGGCAGGACCGGTGGACGGCAAGAGAGATGCGGGCGTGTTGGGAACCGCGGCGGGCATCCTGTTCTACGGAGACGCGAGTGGCTACTTTGTCGCCGTTGACGAGCGTGACGGGAAAACATTATGGCGCGTTCCGCTGAACGCCACCATCAAGACCTCGCCGATGACCTTCGCGTCCGGCGGACAGCAGTTCATCGCTCTTGCTGTCGGCTCCAACATCGTGTGCTTCGGACTGTAACGCATGGCGGCTTTCTAGTCGCTGCAATCTTGCCCGCCGAACGTGCGGCTTCAGCCGACCGATGATCGACGATTAGAATCACGATCGCAAAACCACACGAGCAATGTGTCTCAATGTGTCTCACCCATCCATCGTCTTGGCCCCGACGACGCCCGAGAGTAGCCGGCCGACGAGGGCACGCGTGTGAATCACGTCCATTTAGAATTGAACGCTCTATTTCCGTAAAACCTTACATGCGCGAAGCTCGCGATCTTCGTTTGAAGTCCCGATTCTCTGATTCTCATCCGCGTTGTGAACCGATGATCACGATGGCGGTTGCTTTATCGCGTGACCCCCGCCGTTCAGCTCGACATGGGATCGAGGTGACCTGCTGTGGAGCATCTGCAAGGCCACATTGCGACGCGTACGCGCACCACATCGCGCCAGAAAACTGGTTCGCTGAAAAAGTTTGAAGATCTGTTGACCTGAGGGCAGTTCGCGCGTAGCGTTCTCGGCGTCGCCCCGTCCGATGTTCAAAGGGTGTCGGCCTCTCAGTGCATTGAGCCAATGATCTCGGTTGCACAATCAGGAGTGCGCAAGGGGGCGCAGACGTGAAGCCTGCGCCCTGCGCACAGAAACCCTAGAACGCCAACCGGAACCCGAAGCGAAACTGCCGTGAGCGCCCCATTGCCCAGCTCGGATCGGTCGATAGGATCTTCCCGAAGTTGGAGCTGTTGACGTTTCCGTTCGGATTGGAGAAATGAGGTGTGTCCGTGATGTTGAAGCCCTCCGCCCGGAACTGCAGATCCACCGTCCGCGGCAGTTTGAAGGTGCGGAAGAGGCTCAAATCCAGATTCCGTTGACCGGGGCCGCGCATGCTGTTCCGGCCCACGTTTCCGAACCGGACTTCCGTGACCCGCTTGAACGCGGTCGTGTCGAAGTACGTTCCGGCATCCCCGACGTTGCCGAGAATCTCGACCGTATCTCTGACCTGATCCGGGGTCTGCTGGTTGTGCGGCATGTTCAAAGAGGCGCCGGACGCGGTCAACGTAAACGGCCGCCCCGAGTAGGCGCTGAAGACGCCATTCAGTTGCCACCCCCCAAGGACGGCATTGGAGAGACCGGTTGTCGCCCATGGTTTTCCAGTGCCGAACGGGAGCTCCCACACAGCGCCCAGCTGGAAGTTGTGCGGCGTATCGAACGACGCGAGCGCGCGGTTGCGATCGAAGACGCTCGGAGCGTTCCACAGGAACTCCGTCCAGTCGCCGTAGTTCGCCATGTCCATGGCCCTCGAGAAGGTGTACGCGCCCTTGAGTAGCAAGCCACCCGTCAAGTGTCGATTGATCGAGGTCTGCAATGCGTGGTAGGTGCTTTGCGTGCGGCCATCCCATTCTCTCGTGGCCGTCGTGCGCCCGAAGTTCGCAAAGAGCGGGCGTCCTGCGTCACCTGCGCCGGGGATCTGTCCGGCGTTGATATCCAGAAACGCGAAGCCGCGCACCGAATTGGACCCGACGTATCCCAGAGTCCCGAGGATCTGAAATGGCAGCTTGCGCTCGACGATCACGTTCCAGGACTGAATGTAGCCGCGGTGCAGCATCGTGTTCGCCCGCGGGTAGCCGGTCTCGGCGACAGCCGGCAGGGGCACCCTGCCCTTAGTGATGTCGGGGCAGCAGATCGACGGGATGCCGACATTCGGCCCGAGCGGCTGGTTCGGAATGCCCGCCGCGATGTACGCCAGGTCGGTAGTCACTGGCTGATACCCATTGACGCCGGAGAACTCCGCCACGAGCGTCAGGGGATACCAGCCGCGCAGCGCCTGCGCGCCCCACGGGTGCGAATGGTACGTGATGCCGTAGCCGCTTCGAATGACCGTTGAATCGGTGACCTGATACGCGAAGCCGAGACGAGGCGCAAACAGCGTCTTGCTGTAGCCCACGCCGCTATCCCGAGGAATGCCACCCTTGCCGCCAATCAAGACTTCGTTGGTGTTCGGGTCGTACGACTCGATCCCCAACCCTTGCGAGCGCCGCCGGTTCGGGTAGAGCTCCCATCTCAATCCGAGATCGATCGTCAGCTTCGGCCGGGCGCGCCAGCGATCGCGCATGTAGAGGGCGTACTGCTCCTCCATGCTGTCCATCTGGATGAACTGACTGCTCTTCCCGGATCCGGTTGGCGTGCCGATCAGAAATCCGGCGAGGGCATTCCAATCGTTCTCGAATGATGGAGTCCCTCCTTGAAATCCCACGGACGAGCCGAGGGCCCGGGGATTCAACGCGGTCACGCCAGAACCGAACGTGAACGCGCCGCGCGGCCCTTCCCCCAGCTCCGGCTGCCAGTGATCCATCAAGTGGTGAACGAAATCGACGCCAAACCGGATGTCGTGCAGCCCCTTCATCCAGCTCGCGTTGGTATTGAAGGTGTACGACTGGTCGTTGCGGAACAGGGGATTCCAGCCTTCCGGATTGCCCAGGGTTGAAAACCCCGTAATGAACAAGGGCGGCATGCCACCTTCGCGCGGGTCCGGGCCGTTGGTTCCCGGAATTCCGAGAGTGTCCAGACCGAAGTTGGTGCCGAGATCGGGCGGGCGCACGTCCTGTCCAAATCGCGTCCAGCCGAACGTGCCGTCGATCAAGAAACTTGGCGAGACGGTGTAGGTCTGCCCGATTCCGCCGATCTGCACGAGCGTGTCGCCGGCGCCGAGCCCACCTCCCGCGCACACGCAACTGCCTCCTGCCTGGCCAAGTCCAAACTCGCCGTGAACGAGCGCTTTCATGGCGCTGTACTTGAACCACAGCAGATGCCGCTCGTTGCGGTTCCAGTTGACTTTCGCGTCGAAGTTGTTGCGGTTCAGGCGCTGAATGCCGGTGTTGAAGTAATTCGCGCTATCGCCAGGTTGGTTCGGAAGCGGCACCAGCGCCAGCATCTTCATCATCGGGCCGTTCAACCGCGAGGCGGGGATCACGTTCACGCGGCCGCCGCTGGAGAACACCGCACGGCCGGTGCCATCCGGATTGCCGGTAAACGGATCGAAGATCATCCCTTGCTGAAGTGGAACCACACCTCCTTCTGTGGTCGGAACCATGATCGGGCTGCCGTTCCGATCCAGAAGCTGCGCCCCCAGCTTTCTGGCGAAATTCCCCGTACGAAAATCAGCGGTGGGAACGGAAAAGAGCACGGAGTTGCCCAGGTGTTCGAACGTGCCTTCGTAATTCGCAAAGAAGAACAGCTTGTTTTTCTTGATAGGGCCGCCGAAGTTGCCGCCATCGATATTGCGATTGCTTATCGGCTTCTCCTTGACGCCGGCTCGCTTCTCATCCCATGTCAGCGTGCGCAGCGCCTTGTTGTCGTTCATTGCAAAGGCGGTCCCGCGGAAATAGTTCGTGCCCGCCTTCGTGATCACGGTGACGGCAGCGCCGCCGGCCATGCCCTGCTCGGCATCGAAGCTGTTCGTCGCGATGTTGACTTCCTGAATGCTCTCCACAGGAGGGACGTACACCGCATGATGCGGCATCGTCACCAGAACGTCGGCCGACCCATCGACCCGCGTGTTGTTGGCACCACGCTCCTGGCCGTTGACATTGGTCGTCAGGGAACGTCCCGGCGTATCGGTGACGGCGTTCTGAAACCGCGCGGGCACAGCGCCTGGCACGAGATTGAAGAGCGACTGGTAGTTGCGATAGCCGGAGAGCGGTAGATTCTCCATCGCAGGCGTATCGAAGCTGACGCTGACGTCGGACTTCGTCGTCTGGAGCAGCGCCGTTATGGCCTCCACGCGCACTTCTTCAGACAGAACGCCGACCTGAATCGTCGCGTCAACGCGTGTCACGACGTTGATGGAAACGCTGACGCCTTTCTGAACGTACGGTTTGAAACCGCTGACGCTGACCGAAAGGTCGTAACTCCCCTCGGGCAGGTTGGGCATCGAATAGTAGCCGGCCTCGTTCGTCGTCGTCTGGCGAGACAGGCCGGTGGACGTGTTGGTCACGGTCACCTCCGCCCCGGGAACCATGGCGGCGCTCTGGTCGGTCACGGTTCCGACCATCGATCCGTAGAGAACCTGCCCCGAGGCAGGACGGGCGGGATACACCGTCAGGAACATGCCGACGGCCAACCAGCACAGAATGACTGTAGCCCGTCGAACTCCTCTCACGCTTTTCGCCACAGGACGCCTCCCTTCGACTGCGGTACGAGCCAGGGATGAACGACCGTCGCCCGCGTCGGCGGGCG
Source organism: Acidobacteria bacterium 13_1_40CM_65_14 (assembly GCA_001917905.1). Lineage (GTDB taxonomy): Bacteria > Acidobacteriota > Vicinamibacteria > Vicinamibacterales > CAVVIG01 > QHWF01. The sequence goes on along the minus strand of MNEX01000232.1, from coordinate 5,513 downwards.
CCGATCCATCGCGTCGGTCGGATGGCCGAAGAACACCGACGCAGGTCAGGCGTGGACAAACGGAAGCCGAACGAGAACCAGCGCGCACGATGCACCTCGCGTGGTTCACCGGTCCTCCAGGACGTCGGAGCCGGAATGTTTGCGTCCGCCGTCCGCTTTGTCAAGTGGAATGAGGTACGTTTACCGCCGGCCCGCAGCACGTTCGACGGGTCCGCGCATGTCGCCCTGTGCGACGGCATGAACGCCGCCACAGAGGCGCAGGCTATTGCGTGCGCATCGCTGCCACGGGTCGATCCGTGACGCGCGAAGCGCCGGCAGAGCAGTGGCTACGCTGGCGACCGCAACGACCAATAGCGCTGCTATGGTGAACGTGACCGGATCGTTCACTCCGATACCAAACCACAAGCTCGAAAGGACCCGTGTCACAACAGCCGCCAGGGCTGGCCCGATGATGATTCCCGCGAGCACCAGAGTGGCGCTCTCGGCTGAGACCATCCGGAAGATGCGCGCCCGCGTCGCACCAGGAGAGATGCGGACACCGATCTCACTCGTCCGACGAGCGACCGCGTACGCGATGACACCGTACAGACCGAGACACGACATCAACGTGGCGACGCTTCCGACGACGCTCGCAATGTCGCCGAGCCGCCCTTCACGCTGTCGATCAGCGCGCTGAGATTGTTCTTGGCTTCGTTTCGGACAGCGACCGCGACGAGCCCGCCCGGGCCCCCTTCAGCTAGAGGGGCGCTCTGCGTCGCTGATGGGGACGTGATAAACGGCTTTCGCCGGTCCAGAGTTGTTGAAAAAGGGGGGCCAAAACCTCGACCAACACCTTGGGCGGACACTCGGCCAGAGCCGAAAGACCGACCATCTGCCGCATGACCTGAAAGCCCGCGACGAAAGCCAGCAGGAGCGCGGCGCGCTGGGGCGCATGGTCGCCACGTAGGGCGGCCGTCAACATCTTGTGATAGTGAGCTTCGATTTGCCCTCGTCCAATCTCGGCAGCACGCGGACTCGAGGCGGAATGGAGCATGATACGAAAGCCGTCGAGGGCCTGGCCCTCTGCTGACGTGAGATCCACGAGCGCCGCGGCCATCTCCTCTCCCCCTTGAGGGGAGTTCAACGTTCTTTCGGTCAGGATGATCGGCCTAGCCATGATGTCCGCGACCACTTCCCCGAACAGCTGCTCCTTGGAGCCGAAGTAGCGGTTGACGAGCATTGCCGTGACACCGGCGCCCTTGGCGATCTCACGCACGCCGACGCCGTCATAGCCAGCCCGGGCGAACGCTTGCCGGGCTGAAGTAAGAATCGCCGCTCGCGTGGCGGTGGCGTTGCGCCTCCGCACCGGCGCTGTGGTCCGCTTCGTCCCTGGTCGTCTCATAATTCTACACTCGTAGACTTTTGCCGCTACTTGAAGTATACATCTGTAGACATGATGTCGGCGAATGCTGCCGGCCGAAGTGGACGCGACCCACACCTATCGAGCGACGTCATGGGCACAGTGCTGGTTACCGGTGGCTCGGGATTTGTCGGGAGCCACGTCATTCTCCAATTGCTGAACGCGGGACACGCGGTTCGAACGACTGTGCGCTCGCTGAAACGCGAAGATAGTGTTCGCGAGATGCTGAAGGGCGCCGGGGCTGATCCTGGCGGACGCCTCGCCTTCTTCGCGGCTGACCTCGAACGCGACGCCGGGTGGGCCGAAGCGGTCGCCGGATGCGACTACGTGATCCATGTCGCGTCGCCGATGCCCGCGGCGGCTCCGAAGACCGAAGACGAATTGATCGTGCCGGCGCGCGACGGCGTCCTCCGCGTGCTCAGGGCGGCACGTGACGCCAAGGTGAGGCGGGTGGTGCTCACGTCATCGTGTGGGGCGATCTATTACGGTCATCCTCCTCAAACGGCGCCGTTCGACGAGACGAGTTGGACCAACGTCCGCGGCGAGATGAGCGCCTACGTGCGATCGAAGGCGATCGCCGAACGTGCCGCCTGGGACTTCATGTCGGCCGAGGGCGACACGCTGGAGCTCTCGGTCATTAATCCGGCCGGAATCTTCGGACCGGTGCTCGGGGCGGACTTTTCGTCGTCAATCGAGCTCGTGATGCGCCTGATGAAGGGCATGCCGGGCTGCCCGCGCCTCTATTTCGGGGTCGTCGACGTGCGCGACGTCGCGGACTTGCACCTGCGCGCGATGACGAACCCTGCGGCGAAGGGCGAGCGGTTCATCGCATTCTCCGGCGACATCATGTCGATGCTCGACATCGCCACCGTGCTGAGGACACGCCTGGGAGACGCGGCGAAGAAGGTCCCAACTCGGGAGTTGCCGAACTGGCTGGTGCGTTTCGGCGCCTTGTTCGATCGCACCATGCGTCCGTTGCTCCCGCTGCTCGACAATACGCGCCGCGCGACGAGCGCGAAGGCTGAGCGCATGCTCGGATGGAACCCTCGTTTACGCGAGGACGCGATCGTCGCCACCGCCGAGAGTCTCATCAGGTTCGGAATCGTGGCAGGGAAGGCTCGCTAAGACCCCGACGGTTCTGCGCAAATGCCTGTCTGGGACTCGAACCGTGTCGTGGCTGCTAACCCGTCACGTTCAAACGACTTCCCTGCGTGGGCGATGACGTATGAGAACGGTGATGCGAGAACCGCACCACGTTTTTAGAACCTGCAACGCATTGCTTCCAACAGGGTTGCAGGGAAGAAACGCTCTCGCAATTTATTGGCTGGGTGTTAGGGAAGGAATTCGCAACTGGCTGGTAATGGCCGCATGAAGCTTTCCTCTCGACTCGTTCGCGGATCCCAACCCTCCACAAAGAGGCTCGCTCGTCGGCCCACAGCCTCGCCTGACGCCGCTTTTCTCCCGCAGTCTTTCAGGGCAACTCCCATCCGGGCGGGCCAGGAATCGTTCGCGTGTGATGGAAGGTGTACTCGCCAAGAAGACGCTCCTCCCCTTTTTCGTCGACCGAAACGAGTCGCGCGATCATGGTGGCCGTGGGTGAGGCCTTCGCCCACGTGATGGACTGCTGGCAGATGACGCTGCCCGCCTCGGCGCGAATGGGGATGTCCGCCATTCGCTGATGTTCGATGCCACGTGGATCGCACCAGCTCAGATCGACACGCGACGCTGTGGCCAAATCCACCGCGAGACGCGCCACGAGGAGGTCATCGTCGGCCGCCACGGTGCACTGGACGCCTTCCCCCCGTGGAGGGGCGTATTCCCGCACGCGCAGACCTGTCTCCGCTGCATGCTTCACGAACAGATCGCTGACCACCACTTGCAGCGATCCCGATCGCGCGAGCGCACGGAGACCCTCGGCCAGAGCGATCACCTCGCGGAGCCGGTCACCGCATCCGTCACAGGTCATCAGGTGCTCCTCAACGGCTTCTTCAGCCGCCGAGGGCAGTGCGGCGAGCCAGTAGTCCATGAGAACCGCCGCCTCAATGGGATTCGAACAGTCGATGTGGCCGCCGCGGTGCGGAGTGGTCACAGCGTCGCCCCCATGCAGGCGCGTAGTTGCTGGATGGCGCGATGGCGGATGACGCGAACATTGGCTTCCGAGATCCCGAGAGCGCCCGCTGTTTCCGCAGCCGTCTGCTCGTCGTAGAAGGTCATCACGACGACGGAACGTTCGCGCTCCTTGAGAGCCTGAACACAGCCGGCCAATTGACGGTCATCCAGCCTGGGCATCGGAGGCGGGTCTGGCACGAGGTCGCCTCCGAACATCGTCAGCAATTCCGCCTGGCGTTGCGAACTGCGCCGCAGGTCGAGCACAGTCATCCGGCAAGTGCCCAGCACGAAGTGGGCGATCTTCTCGGGCTCTCGCACGCAAGCGGCCCGCAGCGCTTCGAGAACTTTCAGCAGCACCTGCTGCACCAGATCGTCTGCGGCCGATGGCGATCGCAGGTGGCGAAGGCCGTAGAGTCGAATCCGCGGCCCCATGCGGCGGCACATTTCGGCTTCGGCCTCGCGATCGCCTTCAGCAATGCGCGGCGCGAGGTCGGCATCGCTGAGCCCCACGTACATTGCGCACCATTCTACGCAGAAGGAGCAGTACGCAGAAAGAGGCACGCGGGCTTGCTTCCGTGACAAGCGTTTCAGGAAGCCAGGGCTTCAATTACCCGGGCATGCCATTGAAGATGTCTCGGATAACGCGGACGCTGCCGTCCGCGAGGCGCGCGTACGCGGTGACGTAGGTTCCGCCTACAGGCTGGCTTGGTGATCCGTTCTTGGGTTGCAGTGTGGCGTTCCAGTTGCCATGCTCGATGATGGCGTTCCCGTACTGCGCGGCGGCATCAGGTCGAATCTCGAAACCCTGAAGGCTGAAGTTCGCGAACACGTGTGTGAACCAGGCGCGGAGCGCGGCTCCCTGCAGTACCGGTTGGCCTGGAGGCATCACGGCCACATCGGGGGCAAAAACATCGAGCGCGGCTTCGAGATCTCCGGCGTTGACGGCCGCGACGTGCTGCGCGCGGACTCGATCCACGGCATCCTTCAGAGACGTGGACGATCGGGCGTTCGTCGACCGCGCCGGCACATCTGGCTGCTCTGGCAACGGCCCGAGGATGTCGACCCGGTATTTCGCCGCCACCGCCATGAGTTTCGCCATGTCCGGCGGAGCAGGCGTCGGTTCGCTCATCTCCACGACAAACTGGTCGAAGCCGCCGGGTGTGCAGAGGAGCAGCATGCGGGCGGGCGCGTCGCCTAGCACCTTGAAGCCGTGAGGGATGTTGCGCGGCCCGAAGACGTACGTGCTAGGCCCGGCCAGCGTCCAGTTACCGTCGCATACGAAGGCCATTTCGCCCTCGAGGACATAAAACGCTTCGTCCTCGAGATGGTGCGTATGGTACGGCGACGCAAACCCTGGTGGCATCAAATTCTCCACGAGTCCGAACGCGCCGTTGGTCGCCTGCCCGGTCGCTCTCAGGATCGTTGGGAGTCCCAGAAAGTAGATTGGCGGTTCCTCGGCCGTGTTGACGTAGGGTTGCAGGCCTTGTGTGATCATCGGGTTCTCCTTGCCGCTCGGACGTTCGCGTGCCGGATGGCCGCGCTACAACCACCATGTGTGATGACGGCGTCCTTGCGTTACAACGGCAATTTTTCCAACGCCGGGCTGTCAGGCGTGGTGCAGGAGAGCAGCACGTCGAATCAAGAAGGAGCCGGAGACCGACTTCGTGGCGGCGTCCTATGGACGTTGGTCGTCTCGAGACCGATTTGCCACGACGAAGCCGATCTGCGCGAAGGAGAAGAAAGGGATGCCGATAAGTTCTTCGTGTCGAAGGCGTTAGTCTCCTGCAGCACGCGAGCGATCAGTCGTCTGGCGAGCAACGGCCCACGAATCTAGAACTCACAACGCCTTGGGTCGGTGTGACTTACCGGAAAACTTGAGGTGCGGGTTGCATTGGCTGGGTGTTCGGGACGGAATTCGCAACTGGCTGCTGACGGCCGCGTGAGGGCCGGTCGACCGTTCGTTCGTGAATCTCTCGTGTTTTTGGCCTGGGCGGGGCACTGGCGA
>MNEX01000270.1 GCA_001917905.1 Acidobacteria bacterium 13_1_40CM_65_14 | reverse complement strand
TCCACCAGCTCGAGCTCGTGGACCTCGGCGTCGACTTCCGGCCGCGCGCCGACCACGCTCGTCAGCACGTGGCGCATTGGATGTTTGTCGAAGGCTCTGGCGTCGAGTCCCGATTCCTTCTGGAGCATGACGATCCACGAGTCGTCGTTGGTCAGCTGTCGCAGCTCCGAGCCCTGCAGCGAATACATGCGGCTGTCGCCGACGCTCGCGAACGTCACGTTGGGGCCGTCCGCCAGCGCCGCGACGACCGTCGTTCCCATGCCGGTGTAGTTGGCGTTCGCTTCCGATTCGCGGTAGACGCGGCGGTTGGCAATCTTCAGCGCGGTCATCAGCCGGTTCGCGGCGAACGACCACTTCGGGTTGATCCCGAACGGCCACGTGAAATCGTCGCCGTCGGCGCTCATCTTCAGGAACGAGTGCAAGGTGTCGACGGCGAGATGCGACGCCACTTCGCCCGCGTTGTGACCGCCCATCCCGTCGGCGATCACCAGCAGGCCGATCTCGGGATCCCAGAGCAGCGCATCTTCGTTGATCTTGCGCACGGCGCCCGCATGCGTGCTCGAGGAAACGGTCAGCATGGTTATCGCTTGTAGTACACGGCGTCGACGGGAATCTTCGATTCCGGGTAGTCGCGGTCCTTGAAGGGATAGGGTGGCCGTGGCTGCGCGTTGATGTACGCGGCGACGTGCTGCGCGTCCTCGTCTGAAAGACTGCCGGGATCGAGATACGGCATCGCGTAGCGGATGATGCCGGCCAGCGTGTAAACGCGCGCCGCGCCGGCGCCGTCGTTCCACGAATCGTCGCCCCACAGCGGTCCGGCCTTCTTGTCGCCGATCTGCACGCCTTGGCCGTCCGCGGCGTGGCACGACTGACACCGCTCGGTATACAGCGCTTTGCCCTTCTCGACGTCGAGCCTGTCGATGGGAATCAGCTTGTCCTGCGCGATCGCGTTCCTGCCGCGCCACGGGGGACTTTGTCCGACGGCGTAACCCTTCGAGAGCCACGCGAGATAGGCCTGCACGGCCAGCACTTCTTTCGAGCTCGTCGTCGGAACGGCTTCTCCGGGCGTCGCCAGCTCCGCCACATGTCGCGTGGCGTTCTCGCTGCGCAGGAAGCAATCGACGACGCGGTCGGCGAGACTGATCAAGCGCGCGGCGCGATTGTTGTACTCGGGAAACACACCGGCGACGCCGACGACCGGCAGCGCGCGATCGCGCTGGCCGGCGTTGAGATGGCAATTCGCGCATGAGACCTTGGCGCCGGTGAAGCGCGCCGCTTCCTTCGGCGTGTCGACGAAGATGCGATAGCCCCAACGCACCTGCTCGGCGAGCGGCGAGTTGCCGAGCGTCTTGTCCTCGAGGGGATTGTTCGGCACGACCCACGCCGTCACCATCGTCGTCGACGCCGAGACGAGCGGAGATTTCTCGCGCCAGCGCGAACACGACCCGGCGCTCAGGGCGACGAAGAGGAGTGTGGCCAAGACCGTTGTGCGCACGAGGAGAATTCTACGGTATGAGCCGATGAATCGCGCCGTCGCCGGCGAGATACACGGCGCCGTCGGGGCCCATTGTCACGGCCCGCACGGCGCCGATGCGATTCTGCAGCAGTCGATCCACGCCCAGGACCCGCGTCGCATCGGCAGGATCCAGGCGAATTCGCAACAGGTGCTGACTTTCGGCCGACGCGACGAGGAGGCTGTGCTGGAGGGACGGCAGCCGATCGCCGCGGTACGCGGCGATGGAGGAGGGGCGGCTGTCACTCGGCAATCGGAGCGTCGTCTTCGTCACGCCGCGCGTCCGCGATCCTGCGGCGGCCACGACCGCGCTGATCCGGGCATCGTCTCCATCGACCGCATCGACGATCCACAGGACACCGGTCGCCGGATCCCAGTCGAATCCTTTCGGCGATCGATACGCCAGCGAGTAGAGCGGCGAGCCGCCGGCTTGATCGTCGGGCGTGGTGCCGTTCGGATTCAGCCGGAGGATCTTGCCGTTGTACGAGGCGAGATCGTCCACCCGCGCCCGATCCGCACCGTCATCGAAGGCGACCAACAGCTTGCCGTCCGCGCCGAAGCGGAGCGATCCGGCGGGACGCGGGGCGGAGGCGCGAACGTCGTCGAGCAGCACCACGCGATCGGCCAGCGTGTCGTTCGCCTCGCGAAAGCGCGCCAGGGTGAACGTCGGTTCGTCGTCTCGCGACCGCGACGTCGACAGCGCGTACACGAAGTGCGTGCGCTCGAACTGTGGATCGATCGCGATCGAGAGTGCGCGGTCGTCTGTTTCTCCGGGCCGGCTAAAGCCGGCCACCACCGCTGCGTTCATTTGCGGTTTGAGTCCGACCCCACGCTCGTCTCTTGTGACGTCCGGCTTTAGCGGGACCCGACGTTCGTCTCCGGTGGCGTCCGGCTTTAGCCGGACCTCGAGTTCGAGGTGAACGATGCGGATGCGCCCCGTCTCTTCGACGACGAACAGCCGGCCGTCCGGCGCAAAGGCGAGATCGCGCGGGCGATCCACGCCCTCGACGACCAGTTCGACGGTGAACGAGTCGCTGACGGCAGCGCTGCCAGCGGTCAGCGGGCTCGGCGCCTGATCGCCGACAGGCGCGGCAATGCCGAGCGTCACGCGCAGCGCCGGCGAGCGCGCGCTTTCGAACACGGAGCCGTCGACGATGAAGGACGCGAGCTCGATCGTGTGGGCGCCAGTGGAAAGCGCCGGCAGGCGCGCACTGCATGCGAAGGCGCCGTCGGTCGACGTCGTTGCGCACGTGGCGCCCATCAGCTCTGAGCGCGTTCCGTCGACGTACACGGCGTAGCGAAACGTCGACAACTCGAGCGCGTCCGACGCGCGCTGATCCCATCCGAGACGCTCGTTGCCGGTGATTGTTTCACTGGGCGCCGGCGTGGTTGACGGCGGCGGCGGCGCCGACGGCGTCTTGTTGCACGCAACCATCGCGGCGACACACAGGAGGATCCACATTCGTGACACGTGGACTAGTGGCGTATCTCTTCAGAATTACTACCGGGCCGCTCCGGTGTCGCGGCCCGAAAATCGCGGTCGAGGGCCTGTTGTGAATAGTACTCATTCAGTTGATACAGTCCACTAGGATACTTGTATGACACGGATTCGCGCGATGGTCGTTGCGCTCTTCGTGGCGTGCGCCGTGACCGCCGATTTACACGCGCAGCTGCGGGCGCGCGTGTATGTGACCGGACTCACCAATCCAGTCGCGTTCGTTCAGGATCCGACCGATCGCGACGTGAAGTTCGTCGTGCAGCAGGATGGACGCATCCGCATCGTGCGCAGCGCGTCGCTGCTGGCGACCGACTTCCTCGATCTGCGGGCGCCCGTGCTGTCAGGCGGCGAGCAGGGACTGCTGGGGCTGGCGTTCCCGCCGGATGCGGGGAGCAGCCGCCGGCTGTTCGTCAACTTCACCGATCGCGCCGGCAACCACGTCATCGCGCGATTCCGGCGGTCGAGCGATCCCGTGATCGGCGACGCGGCATCGCGTTTCGATCTGCGATGGGGCGGCGCGTCAGGTCTCGCGTACATCTTTCAACCGTTCGCGAATCACAACGGCGGACATCTCGCGTTCGGTCCGGACGGGTATCTGTACATCGGCCTCGGCGACGGCGGCGCCGCGAACGATCCCGACCATCGTGCGCAGACACCGAGCGAGCTGCTCGGCAAGATGCTCCGCATCGACGTGAGCGTGACCGACAGCGATCCGATCGGGTACCGCGTGCCGCCGGACAATCCGTTCGTCGGCACGGCGACGCGGCCGGAAATCTGGGCGTTCGGTCTGCGCAATCCGTGGCGCTACAACTTCGACGATCCCGCGCGCGGCGGCACCGGGGCGCTCGTCATCGCCGACGTCGGGCAGAACGCGTGGGAAGAGATCGACTACGAGCCCGCGGGGCGGAGCGGACGCAACTACGGCTGGCGCAACCGCGAGGGCGCGCACAACAACGTCACGTCGCGGCCGCCGGCCTTTCTACCGCTCGTCGATCCGATTCACGAGTACAACCACTCGATCGGCGCGTCGATCACGGGCGGCTACGTCTATCGCGGCAGCGCGCTGGGGTCGACGTTCCAGGGACGGTACTTCTTCGCGGATTACGTGACCGCACGCGTGTGGTCGCTTGGCCTGGCCGTTGATCCTTCGACGCGCGAGGCGCGTGTGTCCACCATCACAGAGCACACCGCGGAGCTCGGCAGCGTGGGCAACATCAGCTCGTTTGGTGTCGACGCGGACGGCGAGCTGTACCTCGTCAGCCACTCGACCGGACGGATCATCAAAATCATCGGCCCGCCAGCCGCACCGTCGGCGCCGAGCGGCCTCCGCATCATCCGATAAGATCATCACGATGATGACGGCGATCGGCAGGCGATCGCCGATGATCGTGAACGCCCACGTGTCACCCGGGTTGCGCTCGTACACGAGTCCGCACACCGGGCAGCGCTCGAGATGATGCGCCCACCCTGAGTAGAGCGGTCCCTCGCCGCAGTGCGGACATCGCCGCGAGAGGCCGCGCCGCAGCGCCGTCCACACAATCTGCAATCTGAAATCTGAATTCTGCAATCTCTCTATCCGGTGTTGCGCATGCCGGCAGCGATGCCGTTCACCGTCACGACGAACGCGTGCTGGAGCTGCGGATCCGATGCGCCGCCGGTGCGCAGCCGCCGGAGCAACTCGATCTGGACCAGGTTGATCGGATCCACGTACGGATTGCGCACGTCGATCGACCGGCGAAGTACCGGGTTGTCGTGCAGCAGGTCGCGCGTGGCCATGACGGCGAGCACCGCGTCGGACGCGCGCGTGAACCGCTTCCGCAGATTCGCGCCGAGCGGACGGAGCGCCGCCGGCACCAGGCGATCGTACTGCGCGGCAATCCGCGGATCCGCTTCCGCGAGCGCGATCGCGATCAGATCCAGCGTGGACCGGAAGAACGGCCAGCCGTCGTACATCTCGCGAAACCGGGTCTTGTCCGCTTCGGTGATCGCCGCCTCGATGCCGAGCCACGAGGGCAGCAGCAGCCGCGTCTGCGTCCACGCGAACTGCCAGGGAATCGCGCGAAGACTCTCGACGCCGCCTGTCCTTGATATCCCGCCGGGGCGGCGCGCCGGGCGACTGCCGATGTTGATCGCGGCGAGCTCGGGCTCCGGCGTCGCATTGCGGAAGTACTCGAGGAATTCCGGCGTCTCGTAGACGACCGCCCGGTACGCCGCGCGGGCTTCGTCCGCGACGCGATCGACCGACTCGCGCCACTCGGCGCGCGGCGCCGGCTGCGGCGCGACCGTCGCCTCGAGCATCGCCGAGGTGTAGACCTCCAGCGTTCGGACCGCGATGTCCACCAGCCCGAATTTCGCCTCGATCGTCTCGCCCTGCTCGGTGATACGAACACTCGCGGTGTCAGAGGTGTCTGACACCTCAGGCTCTGAGGTCTCCGAGGCCTCAGAGGCCTCTGACACCTTCCGGGGAGGCTGGGACTGGATCGCGAGATAGGTGGGGCCGCCGCCGCGGCCGATGCTGCCGCCACGGCCGTGAAACAACGTGACCGCGACGCCGTGCCGTTCGCACGTGGAGATGATGTCCTCCTGGCCGCGATACAGAATCCACGCGGCCGCGAAGCGCCCGGCGTCCTTCGCCGAGTCGGAGTAGCCGACCATGACTTCCTGATGCCCCCTAATGCGTTCGCGATACCACGGCACGCGCAGGAGCGCGTCGATCGTCTCGCCGGCGCGGTGCAGATCGTCGGCGGTTTCAAACAACGGCACGACGCGCTGCGGATGCGCCTGACCGGCCATCCGCTGAAGCAGCTCCACGGCCAGGACATCCGACGGCTGACCGGCCATCGTGATCACGTACGCGCCGAGCGAATCGCGATGCAGCGTCGCGGCCATCCTGAACGTCTCGAGGACGTCGCGAACCTGCTCGCTCGCGGCGTCGATCGGCAGATCCGCGAGCCTTGTGCGACCCGCCGTCAGCGCGCGCACGAGCAGCGACTGTCGATCCGCCTCGGCGGCGGCGGCGTACGGTCCCCAGCCACGCTGCTGCGCGATCCATTCGATCGCGTCGGTGTGGCGCGACGCTTCCTGACGGAGATCGAGCCGCGCGAGCGTCAGTCCGAACACCGCGAGCCGACGCAGGATGTCGGCGAGACGTCCCGCCGCGATCAGCTGATTGCCGGTGGCGTCGAGCGATCGGTAGCAGAGCGCGAGCGGCTCGAGGAGCTCAGCGGCGTCGAGGTACGGCGCGGTCGCCGTTGCGCTCGCGCGCTCCGGATGCTCGCTGGCGAGCGCGGCCTCCGCCCACGCCCGCGTCGCGAACAGACGATCGCGGACGCCGGCGAGCAGCGCTCGATACGGTTCGTGCGCATCGCCTGTGCGCACGCGCAACGCGTCGCTCGCCGTGGTCAGCGACAGCTCCGCGCGAAGCGCGCGAATCTCGCGCAGGTACAGGCTGGCCGCCATCCATCGCGCCAGCCACGTGGCCTGACGTGTCACCTCGGGCGTGATGTTCGGATTGCCGTCGCGATCGCCGCCGATCCACGACCCGAAGCGGATCGGCGCGGCGTTCAGCGGCAAGCCCGTTGGGGTCGCGGCGGCGAGCGCGCGATCGAGCGCGCGCAGGAATCGCGGCACCGCGCCCCACAAGCTTTCCTCGAAGACGACGAGCCCGGCGCGCACTTCGTCGAGTGGCGACACGCGCTCGTGGCGGACTTCGTCGGTCTGCCACACCGACGCGATCTCGCGCTGGATCGCGTCGAGCGCGTCCTGACGTTCGGACGCCGTGAGATCCGGACGGTCGAGTGACGCGAGCTCGCCGGCGATGCGATGGTGTTTTTGCAGTAGCGTCCGGCGGACGATCTCGGTTGGATGGGCGGTCAGCACGAGCTCGATGCGAATCGATCGGGCCGCCCGGTCGAGCGCGCCGGCGGGAACGCCCGCGGCGAGCAGACGCGCGCACGTGTCTTCGCACGAGCCGCGCTGCGCACGCCCGCGTGCGTCGCGCGCGTGCTCGCGGCGGCGGCGCACGCGATGATGCTGCTCCGCGATGTTGGCGAGCGTCAGGAAATGCGCGAACGCGCGCGCGACGCGAAACGCCGTGGTGATGGGCAGCTCGCGGAGCAGATCCGCCAGCTTGTCGAAGTCGTCGTCGTTGCCCGCGTGCGCGCTCTTCGACAGGGCGCGGACCTCTTCGACGAGCGCCAGCAGCTCCGGTCCTTCGTGATGGTGCAGCACCTGCCCGAGCAGCTCGCCCAGCAACCGGACATCGTCGCGCAGCGGTTGGTGTGGATCAGACATCGAGCGCCGAGCTGCGAGCGACGAGCCGCAGCGGACGAGGCGTCTATTGCACGCCGAGCAGCGTGATGTCGAAGACGAGCGTCGCGTTCGGTGGAATGGACTGGAAGCCGGTACTGCCGTACGCGAGCTCCGGCGGAATGATCAGGCGCCGTTGCCCACCGACCTTCATGCCGAGGACGCCGCGGTCCCAGCCCGCGATGACGCGGCCGGCGCCGAGCACGAACGGAAAGCTGGTGCTCGCGTCGAATTGATTGCCCTTGCCATCCGGCCGGCGCGTATCGTAGAACCAGCCGGCGTAGCTCACCGTGACGGTTCTGCCCGCCGTGGCCTCGGCACCGAAGCCGGCGACGAGATCGGTTTGCGAGTACGGCGCGCTGGAGGTCGTGGTCGGCGATGTCGAGCTGCCGCCGCACGCGGCGGCGAGCAGCAGAAGCGATGTCATCAGGTGTCTCGTCAGCCGCGGCATAAGGGAATCCTCTGTACTCAGGTTCACCGACTCACCAATTCTTGTTCGTCGTCCCCGTGATCGGTTCTTCCACAGTGACCGTCCAGTCCACGTTCGCGGATTCGATGGTGAGGAAATACCAGCGCGGGCGATCGCCGACTTCCGCGGTGCCGCGGCCGACGCCGCGCGTGTCGACGGCGTCGATGATGTCGCGGCCGCTGTCACCGCTGC
>MNEX01000226.1:17868-27034 GCA_001917905.1 Acidobacteria bacterium 13_1_40CM_65_14 | reverse complement strand
CGCGTTTCCGGTCCCAGTACATCTTTTTGCCCTCGCGATAGCTTCGCGTCGCCATGATCACCGCGATGGAGTGGGCGAACCCGGTCTCGATGCTTCCGTTGGGCGTTTTCCGGCTGCGCATGCACGCGAGCCAATTGTCCGTGTGAGCTTTCAGGTTGTCGTCCTGTTTGACGGGCGGAACTTCTGTCCGGCCAGGCGGAAGCACTGGCTCCGGCTTGGACTTGCGTGAGTGCAGATCGAAGACGATGTTCGATCCCCACAAGCTGCGCGGCTCGGGGACGAACCACCACTGCGGGCTGCCTTCCCCGCCGGGCGAATAGAGCGTCCCTCGAGTACCGCGAATGATCGTGTGATCGCCGTATGCGTTTCCAAACGTGGTGCTGTAGGTGTAGAGCACCTGGTTCTTCGCGAACGTCGAGACCGTCTGGAAGGTGTCCGGGTTCTCGCGGACATCGTGCCAGGCGAAGATGCCGCCATTCGAGACCGTGTCGTCGGGGATGAAAGTGTCCAGATAGAAATGCGCGAGCCCGGAGCCATGGCTGTACCACTGATCGGTGATCCCACCGGAGAAGTCCTTGAAGATGCGAAACTCAAAATAGACGCGCGGATCGAACGCGCGGTCGGACCGACCGAGCAGCCACCGTTTCCAATCCGTATCGCGCTCGCGGATCGCGGCCACGTTTTCGTCCTTCGGGACGTGCCAGCGCGGGCCGTTGTAGTTCCAGCCCTGACTGATTGAGACGATTTTCCCCAGCTTGCCGCTTTGGATGATTTCCAGTACCCGGTGCTGATACGGGCAACTCAGCCACTGCGATCCCATCTGCGCGACCTGCTTGCTCGCCAGCACCGCTTCGCGGGCCAGTTTGGCGTCTTCCACGGTATTCGCCATTGGCTTCTCGCAATAGCAGTCCTTCCCGGCGCGTACGACCTCCGCCAGGATTTTCGCGTGCTGGTGATCGCCGGTCGCGATCATGACGGCGTCCAGATCCGGATCGGCGAGCATCTCCTCGGAATACTGAAACGTCCTGGGCCGCTTGCCAAACAGCCGCTGGGCGTCGTCGGCAGCTCGCTCGCGATTCACCGACCAGAGGTCACAGACGCTGCGCAGGTCGAAGTTCGGGTCGGTTTCGGCCGACATCTTGAGCATCTGACGGTGGCCCGCCGATCGATGTCCGCAGCCGATCAAACCGATTTGGATCCGGTCGTTCGCCCCGACAATCCGCGAGTACGATCGGGCGGAGAGCAACAGCGTACCTGCGGCGAGGAAGTCCCGGCGTGACACAGCATCCATGGCAGATCTCCTGCGTCGAAAGGCGTCGCTATGCTAACACTTTCAGCGACGCGTCAGCGGTCAGGTGAAGCTCGGTTTTGTTGACAACCTTTGCGCCACAGCGATAATCGGCCCTGACCCATGTGCGCTGCGTCCGAGCAGCGGTTCGTCAGATGGTTCTCATCCTCATTCCTATCTTCAACGACTGGCCCGCTGTGGCGCGTTTGCTCGTCGAGCTCGACCGCGTGCTGGATGACGCGGGGCGCGACGGCCGCGTCCTGCTCGTCGACGACGGATCGTCGGACCCGCCGGTCGCGGAACTGGCGCCGCCGGCGCCGGCGCGGCTTCGCGAGATCGAAATTCTGCAGCTTCGCCGCAACGTCGGTCACCAGCGCGCGATCGCGATCGGGCTCTCGCACGCCGAAGCCGCCATCTCCTGTGAAGCGGTGGTCGTGATGGACGGCGACGGCGAAGATCGCCCGGAGGAAGTGCCGCGTCTGATTGACGAGCTCGAGAACAGCGGCGGCCGCTGCATCGTCTTCGCCGAGCGTCTGCGTCGATCGGAGGGGCCGTTGTTCGTGACGATGTATGCCCTCTATCGCTGGCTGCACGTGCTGCTGACCGGCGAGCGCGTGCGCTTCGGCAACTTCAGCGCGATTCCGGCGCTTCTGCTCGGCCGCCTCGTCGCGATGTCCGATCTCTGGAATCACTACGCGGCGGCCGTGATCAAGTCCCGCATCCCGTACGCCACGATCGTCACGACACGCGGCATCCGCTACTCGGGTACGACGAAGATGAACTACGTCGCGCTGGTGACGCACGGCCTCAGCGCGATGTCGGTCTTTGGCGACTGGATCGGCGTGCGGCTGCTGGCGGCGACGCTCGGCGCTGCCGTCGTCGTGTTCGCGGCCATCGTCGCGTCGCTGGGGATTAGCTGGAGCGCCGGCACGTGGCCTCCGTGGATGCCCTACGTGCTGGGTTTCCTCGTCCTCCTGCTCTCGCAGGTGCTCGCCGTGTCGCTCGCGTTTGTCTTCATCATCCTCTCCGGACGCGACAGCTCGGCGTTCATTCCGCTGCGCGACTACGTCTATTTCGTCGCGAGGGTTCAGAGGGTCTATCCGCGATCTCATGAAGCCGTACCGCTACATCGGTGAGGAGCTCGACGTCTTCGCGCTCGCGCACAACTGGAAAGCGTATCTCCGGTCTGTGATCGGCGAGCATCTGACCGGCGATGTCCTCGAAGTCGGTGCAGGCATCGGCGCGACGACACGGGTCTTCTGTGACGGACGGCAGCGAAGCTGGACCTGCCTGGAGCCTGACTGCGATCTCGCCGCGAGACTCGAGAGGAGTATCGCCGACGCGCCGCTACCAGTCGTACCACGCGTGAGGATCGGCACAGTCGGCGACCTGCCCTCCGCGCCGGCCTACGACGCGATCCTCTACATCGATGTCCTCGAGCACATCGAGGACGACCGCGCTGAACTGGCACGCGCGTGCGCGTTGCTGAAGCCCAACGGCGCGGTCGTGGTGCTCGGCCCCGCACATCAGCAGCTGTACACGGCGTTCGATGCCCACGTCGGCCACTTCCGCCGATACAACCGCTCGATGTTTCGCGCCCTCACGCCCCCGTCCGCGACGCTCGAGACGCTGCGCTATCTCGACTCGGCCGGGATGCTGCTGTCAGCGGCCAACCGCCTGTTTCTGCGATCGGGCCGCCCGACGCCCGCACAGATTCGCCTTTGGGACCGGTTCTTCGTCACGACGTCCCGCCGGATCGATGGGTTCTTCGGATATCGCGTCGGCAAGTCGCTGCTCGGCGTCTGGCGCGGGCGCGAGCGCTGATGCGTTCTCAGGTACGCCTGGTCGGGCTGTGCTGCGCGGCGTTGTGCGTGCCTTTGTGCATCCCGCTCGTCACCGGCCGAGTGTTCGTGTGGGACGATCTCGCCGCGTTCCACCTTCCTGTACGTCACCTGTATCGAGAAGCGTTGCGCACAGGTGACTCGGTCCTCTGGACGCCTGCACTCTTTTCTGGAGCGTATCTGTTCGGCGAGGGGCAGGTCGGCATGGCGCATCCCTTTCATTGGCTCCTCTATCGCCTGCTGCCGCTCGGCGTCGCGTTCAATGTCGAGCTCGTCAGCAGCTACATCGTGGGACTCGCCGGCATGTGGATGCTGTTGCGGCGGCGCGTCTCGGACGAGGCCGCTTTGTTTGGGGCGATGGTATTCGCCTTCAGCGGATTCAATCTGCTGCATCTGAGTCAGATGAACGCCGTGGCCATCGTCGCGCATCTGCCGTGGGTGCTTCTGGCGATCCATTCGCTGTTGACGTCGTCGACGCGGCAAGGGCGCGCGGCGGCCTTTGCCGGCGTGGCCCTGCTGCTCGCGTCGCAAATGTTGCTCGGGTACCTGCAATACGTGTGGCTGACGCTCGTCGCCGCCGGCTGTTTCGTCCTCTGGCTCCTCAGGGGCGGGGCGCCCACCTCACGGTTGGTGCCGCTCGTCGCGGCCGCCGTTCTGGGCGTGTGCGTCGGCGGCGTCCAGCTGCTGCCGACGCTCGACGTCTTGCGCCACTCGGTCCGAGCCGTGACGACACTCGAGTTCCGGCTGTCGTACTCGGTGCCGCCGATCAACATGGTCCAGTTCTGGTCGCCCTATGCGCTCGCGTCCGTCGGCCACGACTTCGGCGTCTACGACAGCGCCTTTTCCACGGCGGCTCTCGCGTGGCTGGTCGTGCGATGGACCGCGATGAAGCGGCGCGATCTGATTCTCGGGCTCCTGGCGTTTGCGGCTCTCGCGCTACTGCTTGCGCTCGGCCGTTACGGAGGGGTGTATCCCTGGCTCGCGGAAGTGCCAGGACTGGCCAGCTTCCGTGCGCCGTCGCGCTACGTTCTGCTGGTCCACCTGGCATTCGCCGGGATTGCCGCGCTGGTGTTCGAAGATCTCGCCGACATCACCCGGCGGCGCGAGCGCATCGACGTCCGTCGATTGTGGCCGTTGGCGGTTCCGCTCGCCCTCAACCTCGCGACCACCGTGACAGCCGCAACGCTTGTCGAGTCGCGGTGGGCCACGGCCCATGAATTGGCCCTCTCTGGCGCGGCCCGTGCGGGAGTTGGCTCAGCGCTCCTGGGTGCGACGACCCTGCTGCTCCTCATGGCCGGGCGCGGCGTGCGGTGGGCCGTTCCTGCGCTCGTGGTACTGGTCGCCTTCGATCTGGGGCTGTGGGGCTATCGCTACGCGTGGCGAATCGCTCCGCCTCAGACGATCGACGAGATCGCGGCCAGGGTGCCGCTGCCGGATGCGGCCAGGCCGGGCGACTACGTCTTGCCAATCCAGGGTCAGGAAAAGAGGAATATTCCCGTGCTCCGAGGTTTCCGGCTGTCAGCCGGCTATCTCGGATTGAACCCACGCGCGACGCTCGACTACGACGACCCGCTCGCGCAGCGCCTCGCCGGCGTCGCGTGGCGTTTCACCGACGCAGGCTGGGTTCGCGTGGAGGACACAATGCCACGGGCCCGGCTGATTTCGAACGTGCAGTCGAGCGATCGTATCGCCGAGGACATTCGTCACATCGACATCGCACACATGGCGCTCACCGATCGGGCCGTTGACGGCCTCTCAGGCGAGCCTGGGCAGGCGCGAGTCGTCACCGATCGCCCCGGCCGCATCGTCATCCAGGCGACAGCGCCTGGCACGCAGCTGCTCGTGCTCACGGAGCGGTTCCACGAAGGATGGCGCGCGAGGGACGGCGAGCGCGAATATCCCGCGCTGCGGGTGGACGGCGACTACGTGGGATGCGTGATCGATGCGGGCACTCACCGCGTGACGTTCACGTTCGCCCCGGCCAGCGCGCGCAACGGCCTGTGGCTCACGATCGCCGGCCTCGCGCTGACGGCCGTTTCGACCTGGCGCCTGTGGCGTCAGCGACGTTTTCGCTGACAACGAAATCGGCCTGGCCGGTAAAGGCGATATCTACCCGTGCGGCGGTTTTCCACCGTTTGTCGGCCACAAACAGCCCGGTGAAAGTCTGGCTGCATTCGACGGGCGATGCATCCCCGGCGGCTGCCCCGCTCCTCGCTCAAATGCTCCCGGTATTGCACCCCACCGTGCACAACACGCACGGTGGGGGCCCCGCCGGTCGGTCGTCGCGCCTTGCCGGCGGGGCGCCTCGCCGCCCTCGGTGCGACAACGAACTTCGGAGACGCGACACTAAGGTGCTATTGACAACTCGAGCTCGATTCAGTCTCCTAGTTGTACGAATCTCGAAATTTCGGTACTGTGATCGTTGCGCATGCTTATGCCATTGTCTCTTGACAGCGCGAGACTCGAGACGCTATATCCGGGTTTCTGTTCTCGAGTTGAACGCAAGCAAGGCGGAAGCGCCGTGAGAGCGTCGCTGCGCGAATGGCCATCTCCTGCTACAACTACGCCGAATTGCAGCGTCACATCGACGCGCTCAAACGGCCAAAGCTCGCTCGGGCACTCGGACGAATGGGCGAAGGCGTTGAGTTCAAGGTCGGATATGGCCCCGCGGCAATTGCGGTCAAGCCGGACCGTTGGTTCTTCCCAGAACGTGCTCGGTATCGATTCGCCGCCCTCGAGTGGATTCGTGCTAAACAGCCGCACTTGGGCCTCGCTGATGTCGAGCGATTACTGAGTGACTTCGGTTTGGGCAAACACGCCCGGCAGTTGTTCCTCGTGCGGTTGCAGGATGAATGCAGGAGCATCGCGGACGAAGACATCGATCTTCTACCTTGGCTACATCGGCGAATCGCTTTACTTGAATTTGAAACGACGCCGCAACCTAGATTCCCTGAGGAGTTGCAGGATGCTGTGGTCGCTCTACGCGCCGACTACGAACAGGCGCTATGGGAAGCCTCGAGCGATTTGGAGCAAGCTGTGCTGAGAGCGAACGGAGTCTCACGCCGCGCCCTCGAGTCGGCTGGCCAAGTGGTCGTCAGTCTGTTCAGTAAGAAACCATGCGGGTTCAGCGCAAATCTGATGCTGCCGGGCATGGCTGGTCCTGTTTTCACCTCGAGTCAACTGTTCCAGCGAAATGCTACCGAGGCAGAGAGAATCTGGAATGATCTCAGACACACTGGCCACCGTCTCACGGTCCTCACTGAAACTCGGTCGGCGAACCACTTGGGATTCTGGGTGCCTGCGACGCGCCGCGGCAACAACGGAGAGGAACTGCCGGGCGCAACCGCCGCATATACCAACATGACAGGTTCAGTGGTTTTCAAACATGACCTGCCGCCTCTCCTTGGCTTTCCAACGGCGGTCGAGAGGCTATGGCAAGCGCATATGGAACAGAATTTCGGGGACACGCTTTTCGTGTCGTTGCCCTTGAAATTACCGTCTGTCGTCGGTTCCAGTTCTGTTCATGCCGTGCTGAATGTCAACGTCAGTGCGGATATGGGGACCGGTTGGGAGCGCGCTGTCCACCGCGAATGGCTGGAGGTGGCACGGGATCGCGTGGCGCAGTTTTTGGAGGTTGGGTTCAAAGCGCTGGTGTTTATGAATGAGGCGGCTGGTCGTCAGCTTTTCCCAGACCTGCCCAGCATCTCAGCCCGTTGGGGTTCTTTGCCTGGGAACGACAAGAAGTTGGTGGAGTAAACTATGGCTGAAGTCGAAGCAGGAAGGCTGCCAAGCTTGGTATTTTCAGTTAAAAGACTGCCGAATTCAGTATTTTCAACGTCTGACCAAGGTCTTGAAATTCGTATCGCAGCACTGCCGAATTCGATGCTGCCATTGGTCGATTCCTCTCTCGACCGGCTGGCACGAGCGATCGGAATCAGCCTCATCACAGCCGAAGACAAGGCGCGGTAGCGCCGAAGTTGTTGGGTAGCCCCCAACCCACCGCAAAGCATTTTGCGCGCCGATCGCCACTTTTGGGCAGGCGCCGCACCTCGTGCGCCAGACCAAGCACCGATCACCTTCGCATCAGCATAAATTCGGCATCAGGTGCGGTCGGCGTGCGCCGAAAGTCCCATTGTCACAAAGTGTCGCCGGCCGCTAGATTGAGCCTCGCATGCGCGCCGCAAGCCATACGGCGTCGACGACGCCCGAAAGCAGCTCGATCGAATCGGCGGATGGACCGATGCGATGCTCTGCGCGCTGCCCGCAGTGCGGCTACGACAGTGTCTTGCGCAGTCATACCCGTTTGTTCGAGCGGTGGCGCAAATGGTTCAAGGCGACGCGCCCGTACCGCTGTCGCGCCTGCGGTTGGCGCGGCTGGTTGTAACCGGCCCTGGACTAGTGCCACGTCACGACTGAATCAGTAACGGCCCGGCCATCACGATGAACGCAAAGAGCGCAAAGCCCGCAAAGAAACCACGTCGAGTTACTTCTTTGCGGTCATTGCGGCCTTTGCGTTCCATGTCGTCCTGGTACTGTTTCAACGAGACGCTTCGCTAGTCGCGCAACACTTCGTCGAGCGCGCGGCGCGCGGCAAAGTACCCGCACATGCCGTGCACACCGACTCCGGGCGGCGTCGACGCCGAGCAGATGTAGAGCCCGCGCACCGGCGTTGAATAGGATCGCCATGTCGGACGCGTGAATAATTGCCAGAGGTCGCTGACGCCGGCGCCGATGTCGCCGCCGACGAGATTCGCGTTCTGCCGCTCGATGTCGGCCGGCCGCCTGACCGCACGCGCGAGGACGCGATCCCGAAATCCAGGCGCGAAGCGTTCGATCTGCTGCTCGATCGCCGGCAGCATGTCGACGCCGGATCCGTGCGGCACGTGACAGTACGCCCACGCCGCATGACGGCCGCTCGGCGCGCGCGAGCCATCGAAGAGTGTCGGCTGCGCGAGCAGCACGAATGGACGCGCGGCGATGCGGCCTTCCCACGCGTCGCGCTCGGAGCGGGCAATCTCCTCGATCGTGCCACCGAGATGGACCGTCCCGGCGCGCGCGCACTCGGCGGCGCGCCACGGAATCGGCGCAGCCAAGGCCCAATCCACTTTGTACGCGCCCATACCGTATCGATATCGTTCCAGCTTGCGGCGGTACCATGCGGGAAACTTGTGACCCGCAATCCGGAGAAGAGGCTTCGGCGAAAGATCGCACAGCACGGCTCGGGCCGCGGGCAGCTCGTCGACAGAGCTCACTCGTACATCAGTCACGATCTCGCCGCCGAGTGATTCCAGGTGCGCGGCGAGCGCATTCGCGACGCGTTGTGCTCCGCCGCGGGGCACAACCCAGCCCGCGACGTGCGCCATCACACTGAGGACCAGGCCAAAGGCGGCCGTCGGGGCTCGGTCGAGCGGCAACATCCCGTGAGCGGCGATGCCGGCAAATAACGCTCGCGCGCGATGACTCGCGAACACGCGACGGGCAAGAGCTTCGCTCGATCGCAGCGCCAGAAGACCGAATCGCGCCACGTCGTACGGATGGCGCGGCCACCTGAGCGGACCGAGCACAACCTCTTCGATGCGCGGCCATAGGTCGACAATCGTGCCGACCAGCCTCGCGTACGCGGGGCCATCGCCGTTCAGCTCGGCGGCCGTCGCCTCGACCGATCGGTAGACGAGGCCGCATGTCCCGTCATCGAATGGATGCGCCAGCATCGCCGTGGGCTCGATCCATTCGAGTCCGTGTGACGCAAGCGGGAGCGTGCGGAAGAGCGGTGACGCGACCGCGAACGGGTGAATCGCCGAGCAGATGTCGTGCACGAAGCCCGGCAGTGTCAGCTCCGCTGACCGCACGCCGCCACCGATGGCCGGCTCGGCTTCGAAGACGATGACCTTGCGGCCTGTCTGCGCGATCACGATCGCCGCGGCGAGACCATTTGGCCCCGAGCCCACCACAATCGCATCTGGCTGGCGCATGCCTTGAGCATAGGTGTTGCTCGTTCACCTGCGCAAAGGCGGCTGCTTGGAACTTAGAACTTAGA
>MNEX01000226.1:13333-17748 GCA_001917905.1 Acidobacteria bacterium 13_1_40CM_65_14 | reverse complement strand
CAACTCTCCAATTTCCCCTACGGGTTCAGCGCGACCTCGGCCAGCTCGCGCTCCATGATCGAGGGCGTGAGCACGATCGCACGTTCATCGCCGGCCTGTGGAACGACTCGAGCCAGGAAGTACTGGTTGCCGAACTTCTCGAACACGAGCTCCGCCTTTGCCGGTGCGCGCTCGGTCGACGAGGCGTTCGTCAGCACGTATACGGCTTGGCGGCCGTCGGCGCTCACGATCAAGCACACGCCCTCACCGTTGAACATGTTCTCTGTCACCGTGTAATCGCCGGCGGGCAACCGCACGCCACCCACGATGAAGGAGAACGGCACCTTCGCGACGATCCGCTCGTCCGCTCGCGCGGCAGACACGCCGCCGATCGTCATCAACGCCGTCGCCAGAAAAATCCGCGACCATCCTCCGATTCGTTTCCTCATGACTTTCCTCTCTTCCGCAGCAGCAGTCGCCAGCTTTCATTCGAGTCAGACCGATCGTTGGTGACCGAATTGCGACAGAGCGATGAAACAACAGTGACAGCCTTATCGCCGTTTGTATGCGCGTTTCACGCTTGAACGCGTCCTGAAATTCTTTCGCAACGCTCTTCGCGTGCTCGAATGGGGACACGACGCCCTCGTCCGACGACAGTGCACGCGTCAACGTTGCGTAAGGCCGTGACGCGTCGCGATCTCGTTGCGCGACGAAACGTGAACGGCGAGAGAAGGTTCGGCGTGTCGTGAGCTCGTCTCGCCTTCGCTGGCACCGCCGTTGCGGAACAAGGTTCACGAACAGTCATCACCGCGACGGAGGCGATCGTCACGAAATGTCGGCGCTTTCGGACTGTTTATGAACTTCGCGGGTGCACACAGGAGGGACGCATGAAAGTGATCTGCATGGCCGCGGCGCTCGTCGCGCTCATGGCTGCGCCGTCGATGGCCCAGACCGAACGCGGGTACATCAGCGGCGCCGGCGGGTTCGCCATCAGCCCCGACACGACGTCGGGCGACGTCCTTGGTGAAATCGGCGTACGGGTCGCACCACACGTGATGGTGTTCGGCAACCTCGGTCAGTTCCACAACCTGCAGCCGTCCGACGTCCAGCCGACCGTGGACAGCACGACCGCGATGCTGTCGGGATCCACGGGGCTCAACGTCATCGGCACCGGACGGGTGCCGGCGTGGTACTCGGTCGGCGGGTTGCGCTACGAGGTGCCCACGCAGAGTCGCGTCTCTCCGTACGTGCTCGGAGGACTGGGATTCGCGCGGCTCTCACCGACGGCGAAGTTCACCTACTCGAGTGGGACACTTCCTGATGGCTCCACGCCGTCGGTCGGTGATGACGTGACCACGCAGCTCGTGACGGCGGGCGACTTCACCACGCCGACGGCGACCAACGCGTTCATGTTCACACTCGGCGGCGGTGTCGCGGTTCCCGTGGCGCGTCACTGGGCGATCGATGCCGGGTACCGCTTCTCACGCGTCGCGGCGGACACGCCCGTGAACGCGCAAGGCGCCACGTTCGGATTCGGCTATCGGTTCTAACGCGAGCGCACAGACTGCGGCGCATAGAGATGCGCCGCAGCCCCAATGCTCAGGCGGACATGAAGCCTATGACTGGCGATCTGGACGTGTGTGCGGCCGCCGTCGTCGGAGTGACGGTCCGCGGCGGAGGAAGGCGCGACGGCGGAGCTCCGCCGTCGCGCACACGCTGCGTTACGGTCTCTGAGGAAGCGCGAACGCCGTCAGCATGCTGCCGGACGGGACGAGCAGGTACTGGCGACCATCCAGCATGTACGTCGTCCCCGCTGTCGAGCGCATCGGGAATCCTAGTTGGTAGTGCCAGAGATTTTTTCCGATGCGCGAATCGAAGGCCATGATGTTGCCGTCGCCGTCGCCGGCGAAGACCAGGCCTGACGCGGTCGTCAACACACCGGACGACGACACCGACGTGTAGCGGAACTCCCACTTCAGCCGACCGGTGGTTGGATCGATGGCGCGCAGCGCGCCGAAGTTCTTCTGATCGCGCGGCCGGATCGTCCCGCCGCTCTCGTACTGTTCGCCAGGCTTGAACTTCTGGTCCCAGGAGTAATACACCGCGCACGTTTCCCGTGCGGTGACGAAAAACAGGCGCGTCGTCGGATCGTAGGAGGGCGACATGAAGTTGGTGCCGCCGCCGAGATCGGGACACGTCCTCGATCCGTCTTCGTCCGGCAGATTCCCGGGCAGCAGCACCGGCCGGCCGTCGGTACCGATCTCTTTGGCCCACGTCGTTTCGACAAACGGCTTCGCGACGATCACTTTGCCGGTGACGCGATCGATCGTGTAGAAAAAGCCGTTGCGGTTGGCGAACATCACGACCTTGCGCGGCTGGCCGTTGATCGTCAGGTCGCCGAGCACGGGCACCTGCGTCGAGTCCCAGTCGTGCACGTCGTGCGGCGTGAACTGATAGTGCCAGCGGCGCTGGCCGGTGTCCGCATCGATCGCGACGAGCGACGCCGTATAGAGGTTGTCGCCTTCGCGCGCCTGGCTGTAGTAGTCGGGACCGGGATTTCCCGTGCCGAAGAAGATCAGATTCTGCTGCGGGTCGTACGTGCCGGTGACCCAAATCGAGCCGCCGCCCCGCAAGTACGAGTCGCCGGTCGGCCACGTCTTGCCGCCCGCGTCATCGGGTCCGGCGACCGTGTAGAAGCGCCACGCGCGCTTGCCGGTCTGCGTGTCGTACGCATCGATGAATCCGCGCGTGCCGAATTCGGCGCCGGCAATGCCGACGATGACCTTGTCTTTGACGACGAGCGGCGCGACGGTCGCAGAATATCCGACCTTGTAATCGGCAAGCTCGGCGTCCCACAGCAGACCGCCGGTCTTGATGTCGAGCGCAATCAAGTGCGCGTCGATCGTCGCCATGAACAGCCGATCGCCGACCATGGCGAAGCCGCGATTGACCGGGCCGCAGCAGTTGCGCAGGTCTTCGGGAAGCTGGCGGCGATAGCGCCAGATCGTGCGCCCCGATCGCGCATCGATCGCCCACGCGTTGTTGTTGTAGCCGGTCACATACAGCACGCCGTCCAGCACGAGCGGCGTCGTTTGAAAGCTCCCGAGCGTGCCGGTCTGGAACGTCCACTGCGCACTGAGTTGATGAACGTTCTCGGGCGTGATCTGAGTGAGCGGGCTGTGGCGATGCCCGCTGTAGTCGCCGGAATAGGTGAGCCAGCGCGACGGATCCTTCTGGCCGTCGAGCAAGTCCTGCGAGGTCACCTGCGGCGACGCGGTCTGCTGCGCGGCCAACGCGACCGAACAGACGATGACGATCAGCAATGCACGCATAGGCATGAGACGTCTCCTGTCAGCGAACAGCCATATCTGCGCCGCGCAGCGTGCTCAGATATCCCACCAGGTCGTTCAGATCGTTGTCGTTCAAGCGGCCGGGACCGTATTCCGGCATCAGCGAGACCTTTTCGTACACCACGTCCTGCAGGTTGGACTTCAGAAATCCCTGAATCCGCTCGCGTGTGTCCATCACTTGGATGGAAAACACGTCTTCATTCTTTTTCGCGCCGCGGATGCGCTGGCCGTCCTTGGTGACGAGCGTGACCGTCTCGTAGTTCGGCGCGACGAACTCCGAAGGCGTGCGGATCTCGCGCACGAGCGCCGTGCGCGATCGCGCGATGCCGACGCGCGTCAGGTCGGGACCGATCCGTCCGCCGCGGCCGGCCACGCGATGGCAGCTCGCGCACTGCGACGAGAACAGCTTCGCGCCGTTCTCGACGTTGCCGGTGGGACGCTCCGTCGCGGTGACGGTGCCGACGCTGTGCAGATACGCGATGATCAGCAGCAGATCGTTATCGGGCGCTTCGGTCGGCGGCATTTCGGTGCCGGGCACGCCCTTGCGGATGGTTTGAAACAGCCGTTCGTCAGTGGCGCCGCCGGCGACGGCCGCGACGAGATCAGGACCGCGATAGCCGCTCGCGTCCAGACCGTGGCAGTCTGCGCACCGGAACCGGTACAGCGCCATGCCGCTGCGAATCGACTCCGGATTCCCGAGATGAGGATTCTGGCCCGGCGGCAGCGTCAGCGAACGTTGTTCCTGCGCCAGCAACAGGCCACCGGTGACAAGACATCCAAGCGTTACCATCATCATCGATCGCGTCGGCGTCATCTGACCTCCTTCCCGGACGTGCGGTCGCGGCCCTGCGGCGGAACAATCGCCATGCGCGTGGTGCCCAACGGATGCTCGCGCGTGTAGACGCGCAGGTAGAGATCGCCGCGAGTCAACTCCTGGCGGAACGGATACCGCAATACTACCTTGCCGCTGCCGCGCAGCGATCCGGGTTCGACGACGCGGAACAGGACACCGCGGAAGACATCGCCCTTCTGTGAATCACTGTCACCGCGCTGCAGCGCCACGAGCCGCACGTCGTCCCCGCGAAC
>MNEX01000226.1:0-13256 GCA_001917905.1 Acidobacteria bacterium 13_1_40CM_65_14 | reverse complement strand
GGCGTACTGAACGGCGCCAGCCGCGCCGACCGCTGCTCCCAGTCGTAGGCGACCTTCAGCAGATCCGACTCGCTCCACTCGCGTCCGAGCAACTCGATGCCGATCGGCAGCCCGTCGTCAGTGAGACCGGCGTTCGCGCTCAACGCGGGCAGTCCCGAGTTCGCGCTCAGGCTGCAGTTGGTGCCCGGCTGCGCTTCGCCCAGCAGCGCCGGCTTCCGGCGCATCGTCGGATAGGCTAGCGCGATGACCCTTTGGTCCTCCATCGCCGACACCACGGCGTTGCGGAGCGCGTCTCGCTTGATGAGCGCGCGGCGATAGTCGTCGCTGTCGCGCTTCTCCACTCTGTTGCGCGTGTTGAGCGACCGCTCCATCGAATCGTCGTACAGCCCGCGCTTCAGCATCTCGTCGAGCGATCGCACCGGCGCGCCTGGCCGCGCCGCGAGATAGTCGAGGAGATCGAATTTGAACTCGTGATTGATGACGCCGCTGTCGCGCAGCCCGGCTTCGTTGTCTTCCGGGACGGAGCCGAACAGCGACCGGAGGACGCCGATGCGCGCGCCTTTGAGGCCGCCGGCCTGAAGCGCATCGCGATAGCTGCGTGGAATGTGTCCGTTGCTCCGCGCCGTCGTGGCGTCCTGCGCGTCGGACCCGACGGTCGCATCGAGCATGATCGTGAGATCCGTCAGCGTACGCGCGAGCGGTCCGCCGATGTCCTGCGTATGCGACAGCGGCACGATGCCGGCGCTGCTCGCGAGTCCGCGTGTGCCGCGGAGCCCGACGAGGTTGTTGTGCGACGCGGGAATCCGGATCGATCCGCACGTGTCGCTGCCCATCCCGGCGGCCGCGAAGCTTGCCGCGATCGCCGCGCCGGTGCCGCCACTCGACCCGCCGGGATTGCGTGTGAGGTCGTACGGATTGCGCGTCTGGCCGCCGACGGAGCTGATCGTCGTGATGCCCGACGCGAGCTCGTGCATGTTGGTCTTGCCGATGATGACCGCGCCGGCGTCGCGCAGGCGCGTCACCTGGAACGCGTCGGCGTCCGACTGAAACGATCCGAGCGCGAGCGATCCCGCCGCCGTCGGCATCTCCACCGTCTCGTAGTTGTCCTTGACGACGATCGGAATCCCGTGCAGCAGACCGCGGACCTTACCCGCGGCGCGCTCGCGATCGAGCGCGCCGGCTTGTTCGAGCGCCTTCGCGTTCAATGCAACCATCGCGTTCAAACGCGGGCCTTCGCGATCGTACGCCGCGATCCGCGCGCGATAGAGCTCGACCAGGCCGCGCGACGTGATCTCGCCGGCTCGCATCGCGTCCTGCAGCTCCGAGATCGTGCGCTCGAAGACCTCGAAGGTCGCGAGCGGCGGCGGCGGGGTATCGGGACGACGCGATTGCGCCAGCAGCACGACCGGGAGCGCGATGACGAAGAGCGCGATTCCCCAGCGACCGAACGTGGACACCGATCGACTCGCCACCACGGTGGACACGGGGGACGCGGAGGCAAGATGTGTGTTCTTCATCTTTGGACCTCCCGTCCTCCATGTCCCCCGTGGTGGAGAGCTCGTGCGGTCGCGCTCAGCACAACGCTCCTTATGCTCCGCGACGAGCGGTCGAAGGCGCGGGGCCGACGCCGTTCTTCAGCGCATCCTCCATCGCCATCACGAACGTGTCGATCTCCTCGAGCGTCGTGTACACGTTCGGCGTCACGCGGAGACCCTGATACTCAATCGCCTGCGCAGGATCTTTGGTGCGGACAACGGCGTTGATCACGATGCGGTACTTGTCGAACATGAAGGTCGACAGTTGGCGCGCGTCGATGCCGTCGATGCCGACCATCGCCAGGCCCCACGTCTCGTTCATATTCGACAGCATCTTGACGCGTGAGCTCGGCTTCAGCGCATTCACCCACCGCGTCGTCAGATAGCGAAGCCTCGCCGCTTTGCGCTCGGCGCCGATCGCCTGATGGAATGCCAGCGCCTCGGCAATCGCCGCGCGGGCGCCCGCCGGATGCGTGCCGATTTGCTCGAACTTCCGGATATTGGTGACCTGCTGCTCGGGGACGGCCTGCAGCGGCCACAGCTTGGGAATGTTCTCGCGGCGGACGTACAGGAATCCTGTCCCGTGCGGCGCGAGCAGCCACTTGTGCAGGCTCGTGCCGTAGAAATCGGCCTCGAGGTCGCGCAGCTTGAACGGGAAATGCGCGACCGCGTGCGCGCCGTCGACGATCGTCAAGATGCCGCGCTGCCGCGCCAGGCGACTGAGTTGCTGCACCGGAAAGAGCTGTCCCGACAGGTTCGTGATGTGACAGAAGTGCAGCACCTTGGTCTGCGGCGTGATCGCGCGCTCGAACCGCTGCACGAGATCCTGGGCCGTCGTCGGCACCGGGAAGTTGATCCGCGTCAGCTTGATCTTGTCGCGCCGCACGCGCTGATCCCAGGTCGTCAGCATGCGCGGGTAATCCTGATCCGTCGTGATGACCTCGTCGCCCGGCTTCAGGTCGAGACCGCACTGCGCGATCTGCAACGCCTCGCTCGCGTTGCGTGTGATGGCCATCTCTTCGATGTCGCAGCCGAACTCCGCCGCGAGCCGGCGCCGCACCGTCTCGATGTTGCGCTCGATCATGCCGCGGTAGTGGACCGGCAGCTGATTCGAGGAATCGAGATACCGTTTGTACGCCTCGTGGACGACGCGCGGGCTGGGACAGCTGTTGCCGTTGTTCAGATTGATCAGCGTCCGATCGAGCGTGAAGCCCTGCTGGATCTCACGCCAGTAGAACTCGTCCTGCGCAACGTCCTCCGGCGTGCGGTCGGCGACGGCCGCCGACGCCGCTGCGACGTCTGACACACCGTTGAACTTCGTGGCGACGGCAGCCGCGCCGACTCCGCCACCGGTGATTCGAAGAAAGGCACGTCGGCTCCACATGATGAGTTCTCCTTTATTACTAGTGGCGGGGCCCCCCCCCCGCCACCTGCCGCCGCTCGCTCATTTCGCTCGCGGCGTTGATTCGCTGCGACTATCCAGTTAGTCAGCATTCTGAAGCGGGCCCTACCCACGCCACTTGTCGCCACTCGCCGTTCGTTCGCTCGCGGCGTTGATTCGTTGCGACTATCCACTCGTCGGCATTCTTGAAGCGGGGCCTCACCCACGTACGCCTCGCTCGTTCGCTCGCGGCGGTCTTTCGTCGCGACTGTCCGCTCAGTCCGCACTCTGAAAGCGGTCCCGCCCCCCGAGTGTTGCTCGCGCCTCCGCGCTCGCAACAGCCGCAGGCGCCTCGCCGCTCGCTCGTTCGCTCGCGGCGGTGGTCCGTAGCGACTGTCCGCTCAGTCAGCATTCCCAGTCACATGTAACGGCGGCACGCGCCCGCGCCAGGGCATGGCCTCTTCGAGGGCGGCGGCAAGTTGCAAGATTATGTGCTCATTCGCGGGCCGCGCCCCCACCTGGATGCCGATCGGCAGGCCGGCGGAATGCAGCGCCAAGGGCAAGGAGATCGCCGGAATTCCGAGAATGTTGTGCGGCAAGGTGAATTGACACGGGCCCCGGAAAATCTTCTCTGCAAGATTCTCGATCGTCACGTCGGTCCGTCCGAGATTGTGGGTGCCCCACGGCTCCGCCACATGGGCGGTCGTCGGACACAGCCAGATGTCGTGCTGCGCGAAATAGCGCCCAAGCTGACGCCGAGCCGCGTTGATGCCCGCGAGCGCGTTCACGAACTGCGCGGCTTTCATCTGCCGCGCGTGCTCGTAGATTTTGAATGTCACCGGCTCCAGCGTGTCCGGAGTTATTGTGTGGCCGCTTCGCTTCGCATAGCCCTCGAGCCGGAGATCGAACCCGAAGAACCACACGTCGGTCATGTGGCGCATCGCCGTCAGACCGTCGAGCTCTGGACTCACTTCCGACACGTGATGGCCCATTTCGGCGAGGAGCGCCGCCGTGCGCTCGACGGCGCGTGCGACCTCGGGATCGACCTCGACACCCATGAGCGGTTTCGTCGACCAGCCGATCCGCAGCGCCGGCGGCCGCATGCGCGTGAGCGCCGCATACGATGCTTCCGGCTTGGGGATCAGAAACGGATCGCCGATTTGCGGCGCCGCGACGCAATCGAGCATCGCCGCCGCGTCGCGCACGCTCATCGTCTGCACGAAGTTCTGGCCGAGACCGAATCCGTTCTCATCCTGCAGCGGCCCCAGCGACACGCGCCCGCGCGACGGCTTGAGGCCGACGCCGCCACACATGCTGGCCGGAATGCGGATCGATCCGGCGATGTCGGATCCGTGCGCGATCGGCACCATGCCGGCGGCGACAGCAGCCATGCCTCCGCCCGTCGAACCACCGGCGGAATATCCGCGCTTCCACGGCGTCGACGTGTTGCCGTGGAGCGCGCTCTCAGTCGTGCCCGACATCGAGTACTCGGGCGCGGCGGATCGTCCGAGGATGTTGACGCCAGACGCTTTGAACAGCTCGCACAGATGCGTGTCTTGTTGCGAGATCATGCCGCGGCACAGACGGCTGCCGAACTCGATCGTGCGGCCCGCCTCGTGGCCGAAAAAGTCCTTGATCAGAAACGGGACGCCGCGGAAAGGGCCGGTGCCCAGAGTCCGCTCGTCGAGATCCTCGATCCGATCCGCGTAGGTCTCGACGACGGCGTTGACGGCGGGATTGAGTGCGTCTATCGCGCGCGCCGCGGTCTGTGCGAGCTCCTTCGGCGACACGTGCTTGTTCGCGACGAGCTCGGCGAGCCCGAGCGCGTCATAGCTCGCATATTCAGAAAGGTTCATCGCACCCAATGGGTGAAGTCGTTTATGAGGGCTTGGTGGGTCGCGCCGAAACGCTGATAAATGCAACATGGAGGATCGGAGGAGCGGAGGAAACGGCGCCTCGGGTTCGACGCGTGGGGCCTGCGAAGCAGGCCCACCGGGTGGCCCAAAGCAGCCGCGGACACGAGTCGCTGTCCGCCGCTGTGCGACTCGTGTCCGTGGCTGCTTCCGGCCACCAGCGCCGCTACGCGGCGCGCGTCGAACCCGATCGGCGATTCACTTCGTTTCGGCGCAACGCTCCGTTCGTCCTCCGTTACTCCGTTCCTCCGTTTGTGAATCCGTTACCTCCGTCCAACTCCGTCCTAAAACGACAACCGGAACGTGAACTGCGTGAACCGCGACAGGTTCGCCTGCGTGGTGACTTGGGCGAAGTTCGCCGCGCCGAAGCTGGTGCTCGCGAGGCTCGTATACCACGGCGTGTTGAACAGATTGATCACTTCGACGCGGAACAGCCCGCGCAGGGATCGCGCGAGATGGAATTCCTTGTCGAGCGCGAGGTCGGTGCTCCACCGTCCAGGCGAACGCAGGCCGGGCAGGATTCGCGGTCCGCTGCCCAGAGTGAACGCGGCTGCGGTCGAAAATGCCGCCGGGTTCAGATACAGGCGCATCCCGAATCGTGCCGCGCAATCCGCCCTGGAAGGTCTGTGCGTGCAAAACGAGCGGCTGCATCGTCAAGAGCGTCGCCAGCACCACGACCATCCGATTGACCGCTGTGAGGAACCGACGCATCGGAGTCTCCTTTCTGACGGCGGATGTGCGGAGATGCTAGCAGAACGGTGATCGGAATCCGCCCGGGTTGCGCGGTTGCGTTCGTGTTGTCGCGAATACCAGCTTGCTGCGGCATGAGGCTTGCGAACCTCGGCCGCAACGCCGTATGCCGCGACTCGCCCGCCACCTGCCCCGGTTGCTCGTAATCGCTGAAATCGCGCTGGTTTTCTCGATTTTCCGCGACGTCGCCTACGTCACGACCTACCGTCTGTATATCAGTCACCGCGTCGACGACGCGTCACGGTCGATCGCGGCTCAGCGGTTCGACATCGAAGGCGCGCGCGTCGTGCCGCAGATCGCGATGCACGCGATGAGTCGTGACGATCGCGTCGCGTTTCGGACCGCACTCGGCATCCCCTCGGTCCTTCGGATCGATGTGAGGCCGGAGGGTCACGCGCGCTACCAGATTCACTGGCGACGTGCGGCGGCGGATCGGATCCTCGTAGACGGCGACGCGGCAGCGGCCACGAGCGTCGCGGTCCCCATTCCTGCCGACGCGGGCGTTGTGGAGCTCGTGAGCCAGGGGCGGTTGACCTGGGTCGATCCGCGACTGGTCGGCAATCTGCGCGTCACGCGGCGCGCGATTGGGCTGGCGTTGCTGCTGCTCGTCTCGGCGGTGCTCGCGCGCCGGAGCCGGGACCGCGAACCGCGTCTTCGGCCGCAGGATGTCGAGCGGATGATCTGGTTCCGCCGCATCGCCCTCGCCGCCGGCGTCGTGTTCACCGTCGCGTCGCTCGAGATCGGTTTGCGCGCGCTGGGCGATCGCGTCCCGCTCGGCATCGCGAGCGAGCGGCACGATCTCGGCGAAGTCCGAAAAGATCCGCGCTGGGAAGACACGCTGCGCTACGGCCGGCGGTTGCGCACGCGCGTCGACGCGGTGAACGAATGGCGTGGCGGCGACATCGTCCGCATGGGCTACATCCCGTTCGAAGTCAGCGACGGCGTCATGCACCGCTTCCGCTTCCAGACCGACGACGAGGGATTCCGCAACGCGCGGACGCGCGACCGCATCGATGTCGCCGCGCTCGGCGACTCGTTCACCGACGCGATGACGCTCGACGCGTACGATGGGTGGACGGCTGTGCTCGAGCGACAGACCGGACTCGCGGTCCAGAATTACGGGACCGCGGGCTTCGGTCCGCAGCAGGAGCTGCGCGTGTTGACCGATTACGTCGTCCGCCATCGCCCGCGCGTGGTCGTGCTCGCGTACTTCGCCGGCAACGATCTCTTCGACGCCGAAGCGTTCGACGAATTCGAGCAATCGGGCGGCGCCGTTCAGCGGGCCGTGCCGGGCTGGCCGATCAAAGACGTCGTCAGCCGTGCCGACACGTGGTTCGTCGTCAGCGCGCTGCGTGCCGCCGGCACGTGGGCGTCACAGCGTCAGAGCGCCGAGGCGAAGCCGATCGACACGGCGCCGCCGCGCGCGGCTGCGGCGGGACCGACGCCGGTCTTCGACCGCGGCATGTTCACGGCGTCGGTACACGGACGCACGCTGCGATGGGCGTTCATGCCGCCGTACCTCAACACGCTGAACTTGTCAGAACACGACCTCGCGGCGCGGACCGGTTGGATGCTGACGCGCCGCGCGATCGCGGACATGCAGCGTGTCACACGCGGGATTGGGGCGGAGCTCGTCGTGATGTTCCTGCCGTTCAAGAGTCAAATCTACTTGCCGCTCGTTGAGTCGTCGATGCTGCCGGCGGAGTTGTCGCGGGCGCTGCAGTTCTACCTGCGCGACAACCCAATCCCGCCCGATGTCGCGATGATGATGCGAAATCGTCTCGCGCAGAACACCTTGATGCAACGCTTATGCAACGAGTCCGGGATTCGCTTCCTCGACACGACCGAGGCGCTGTCGGCTCGCGTGCGCGCCGGCGAGAACGTCTACTTTCCCGACGAATCTCACCTCAACGAAACCGGACACCGCATCGTCGCGGACACACTCGCCAAGTTTCTGGATCGCTAAATCGGTTTTCGACTCGATGTTGCGGCGCTGAATCAACACAAAGGACACAAAGGACACAAAGATATGATCGGTTTCTGCCTTTGTGTCCTTTGTGTCCATTGTGTTTGATCAGCGTGGCGAATCGAGCACGATGGTAAACGTTACCTCCCCGTCGCGTGATTTCTGTACAATCCTGCGCACACTGAGCTCTCCACCAGGGAGGACACGGCGGACAGGAGGTTGGAACGCACGCTGCGAACAGGTTTGTTCCTCCGTGTCCCCCGCGTCCTCCGTGGTGGCGAGCTTGATTCAGTGAAAACCAGGGAGGCCCAGACCATGAGGCGAATGCTGAACGCCGTACTCTGCAGCGCGCTGCTGCTGTCGTCGGCGCCGTACGCGGCTGCGCAGGTCGAGCGCGCGTCGCTGACCGGAACCGTCAAAGATCAATCCGACGCGGTGGTGCCGGGCGCCACCGTGACTGCACGAAGCACGGCAACCAACGTCCCGTCCGTGACGATCAGCGATGCGCAAGGCGGTTACGTGATTGGCGCGTTGATTCCCGGCGAATACGTCGTCGAGGTCGAGCTGCAAGGATTCCGTAAGTCGAGCAAGCGCGTCGCGCTCGACACCGGCCAGCGCGCGCGCGTCGATTTTGCGCTCGCCGTCGGCGGCCTCGAGCAGAGCGTCAGCGTCGAAGCGGTGTCGCCGCTGGTCAACACCGAGCAGTCCACGCTCGGAACGGTCATCAGCCAGCCCGAGGTCGCGAAGCTGCCGCTGTCGCTCCGCAACTGGGACGATCTGATCGGCCTCGCGGCCGGCGTGCAGGGCGACCGCTACACCGAGCAGGCCGGCAGCACGGCGGCGGGCCGCACGGGCGGCGTCAACGTGCACGGTGTCCGATCGCTGCAGAACAACTTCTTGCTCGACGGTCTCGACAACAACTCGATCTCCGAAAACGTCCAGGAGCTGACGACGCAGGTGTCGCGGCCGTCGGTCGATGCGATTGGCGAGTTCAAAGTGGTGACCAGCGCGTACTCCGCGGAGTTCGGCAAGTCGCCCGGCGCGGCGATCAGCGTGACGACCAAGTCGGGCACCAATGCGTTGCACGGCACCGCCTACGAGTTCCTGCGCAACGACACGTTCAACTCGAACGACTTCTTCTCGATTCGCCAGGGCGTCGCCAAACCCGATCACAAGCAGAACGACTTCGGCGGCAATCTCGGCGGACCGATCGTCAAGAGCAAGGCGTTCTTCTTCGGCGACGTCGAGGCGACGCGGCTGACGCAGGGCGTGACGCGGCAGACGACCGTGCCGACGGCCACCGAACGGCAGGGGATCTTCACGGGCGCCGTCCGCGATCCGCTCACCGGTCTGCCGTTCGCGAACAACACGATCCCCGCCGACCGCATCGATCCGATCGCCCGCCAGATGATGGACATGTTCCCGCTGCCGAACGCGAGCGGCGCGAGCAATTTCTTCCGCGTCGCGAACACGACCGACAACGCGCAGCGCTATCTCGGGCGCGTCGATCTGCACTTCAGCAACAGCGACAACATGTTCGCGCGCTACTTCCACTCCGATCGCAACCGGTTCATCCCCGGCAATTTCGGCGGCATCGCCGACGGCACGAGCACGTCGGCGTGGGGCCGTCAAGAGATGAGGACGCGCACGTTCGCGGCCGGGTGGAATCACACCGTCGGCTCGAACTCGCTGAACGAGCTGCGCTTCGGCTACAACAAAGCCGATTCGACGGCGAACCACGATCCGTTCGGGCAGACCGGGATCAATCTCGGCGGCGTGCCGAACGACGCGCGAGTCGCGGGCGGATTGCCGGGCGTCAACTTCAGCTCCGGCGGATACCGTCTGGGATCGCCCGACTTCCTGCCGAAGTATCAGTTGACCGACGTGTTCCAGTTCACCGACACCTTCACCATGTTCCGCGGGGCGAACCAGTGGAAGTTCGGCGTCGATCTGATGATGCCGATGCGCAACACGTTCCTCGACGTGCCGGCGACGCGCGGATCGGTGACCTTCCGCAACACGTTCAGCGGCCAGGTGCTCGGCGATTTCCTGCTCGGCTACGTGTCGGACGCACAGCTCTCGAACCTCGCCGAAACGCATCAGGAGCTGTACTCCTACTCGTTCTACGCGCAGGACGACTGGAAGCCGAACGACAAGCTGACGGTGAACGCCGGCTTGCGCTACGACTTCATGACGCCGCAGCTGGAGCGCGACAACCACATTTCGAACTTCGATGCGGCGGGCGCCGGCACACTCCTGTCGGCGAGTGGCGGTTCGATCGAGCAGCGTGGGCTCGTGAAGCCGGATCGCAACAACGTCGCGCCGCGTATCGGCCTCACCTACGCGTCGACGCCGGCGATGGTCGTCCGCGGCGGGTACGGAATTTTCTACAACCTGTACGATCGGATCGGGAGCGAGGATCAGCTCAGCCTCAACCTGCCGTTCCTGATCAACAACCTGCTCGGACCGGCGACGGCCGCCAGCGGTCCGCTGTTCCTGCTGAAGACCGGCTTTCCGGCGAACGCGCTCGATCCGGCAACCATCAACGTCAGAAACGTGCGCGTGCGCGCGATCAACCCCGTGGGCACGAAAACGTATTACCAGCAGTGGAGCGCCGGCGCGCAGCGGCAGCTCTCGACCTACATGGTTGTCTCGGCTGACTACGTCGGCACGAAGGGCGCGAAGATCTGGACGCTGCGCAATCTGAATCAGCCGGATCCAGTGACGAAAGCCCTCCCGTATCCGACCTTCGGCACGATCGAGTATGCGGATCAGGACGGGACTTCTTCTTACAACGGCCTGGAGCTCGCGGTCGAACGCCGGTTCGCGCGTCCGTTCGGCTTCCGTGTGTCGTACACGCTGTCGAAGGCGGACGACAACTCGGGCGAGCATCTGTTCACGGGCGGATCGCCGAGCTTCCTGCAGGACGCGCGCAATCGCGACTCGTGGCAGGGACCGGCCGACGCCGACACGCGTCATCGCGTCGCGGCCAACTGGATCCTCGATCTGCCGTACGGGTTCAACTTCAGCGGCATCACGACGGCGCGCACCGGCCGTCCCTTCACCGTCACGCAGAGCAGTAACTCGGTCGGCAACCTGATGACGGGACTGCCCAATCGCATCGGCGATGGCGAAGGGGCGAAGACCGTCGACTCGTGGTACGACAAGACGGCCTTCCAAGCGGTGCCGTCGGGGACGTTCGGCAACTCGGGACGCAACATCCTGCGCGGACCCGGGCTGTTCAACACCGACATCGCCGTGCAACGGCGCTTCGCCATCACCGGTCAGACGGCGGTCGAGCTGCGCTGGGAAGTGTTCAACGTGTTCAACGCGACCGAGCTCGGGCTGCCCGAGACAAACATCAGCAACGCGGCGGCGGGAACGATCACGCGCCTCGCGGGCGATCCGCGCGTGATGCAGTTCGCGCTGCGGTTCGTGTTCTAGCCACGAAACACACGAAACACACGAAACACGAAAAAGATAGGTAGTGGGTCAACTCACATTCGACCGGAAAAGCAACCGCGGAGCGCGGGGAGATCGCTGAGAAACCAAATCTCTGCGGGCTCTGCGAGCTCCGCGGTTGCTTCAAACTGACCCACGACGAAAAGATAGGTCTTCTTCGTGGCTTCGTGGTTTCGTGGTTTCGTGGTTGCAGGTGAAGTAGCCGAGAAGGAGCTGGGAGCGTCATGATCCTCGGTGTCGCCGCGGCCGTCTTCATCGCCGCGGCGGCGCCGCTCGCCGAACAATCCTTTTCACTCGACCACACCGCAGAAGTCGTCGCCACGCTGCACGCACGCTGCGACGGCTGTGACTGGGGCGTCGAGGGCCGCGAAGGCGCGGCCGTCACGATCGCCGTTGACGGCCGCTACCGCGCGCACGTGATGCTCACGCGCGGTGAAGACGACGCCGAGTATCGCGTGCTGCTCGGCCGTTATGGGAGGGGTAAGCACACAGTCACGGTCGCGTCCGATCCATCCGCATCGGCTCCCGGCGTTGGCGCCGTTCACGTCAGCCGCGTGGACGTCGCGTCGATCGGCGAGCACGATCCGTCGTACGAAGCGCTCGCGCACGCGCCCATCCTTCACGCGCGTCCCAACACCATCGGCCACTTCACCGACGTCCCGCTCTTGATGTGGTACGAAACGGGGCCGGCGCCGCGCGGCCGCTCGTATCGCTATTCGGTCATCTTCTCGAACGAGGACGGCGGCACCGCGACCGATCGGCTGATGGCGACGTGGGGGCGCACGACCGACATCGAGTTCGTGTACGGCATCGAGATCGACGCGAACGGACACACCATCGCCGAAGAGTTCCAGGGACCGGATCACGTGGTGACGCCGTTTCGCGGGCGGCACGACACACGTCATCCGCTCGAGTTCGTCGTGACCGACAACAACATGGTCAGCGACAGACGCACCGCCACTCCGGTGGGGTCCGGCTCGAGCCGGACGCCACAAGCGGCCGTCCGGTACGCGCCCGCGCCCGAGCTGTTCGACCTGACGAACCAGTCGCGCGAGGTCGTGATGGACGCGCATCCGTGGACCTATCGCGTCACCAGCCAGGAAATGTCACGCGAGGGCAAGATCGCGGATGACGCCGCACCGGGATCGGGAAAGATTCCAGACCCGCGGCGATTCGTGTTCGTCGAAGCGTGTTCGGATCTCGACGGCGCGGCGCTCGCGTTCGGCGTGCAGGTGACGACACCGGACGGTCCACGGTGGTTCGATTCTCACCGCGACCGCGATCAGTTTCGAATCGTGCGCACCGGCTGCTTTCGCGGCGCCGTTCCTGTGCCCCGCGGTGCCGGCGCAGTGGACGCGATCCGATTCCGCGCGTGGCGGCAAGCAGACGCCAAAACCTTGCAACCGTTCGTTCGTGTGACCCGCCTCAACAAGGTCTTCACGCTCGGCGACGATTTTCTCCCGAAGCCTCTGCCGTTTCACTGGACCGGGTCACAGGTGTTGACGCTGGACGGCGCGCCCTCCGAGCTTCCGTTTTGATGGTTTTGAAACTGTGTCCGGTATTCAGCGCATATACTGAGCGTCATTGGACATTCGATACGAAGCGCCTCAATCCATCGTGCAGGCCGTTCGCCTGATCGACGCCGATCCGAACGCGAAGATTTTCGCCGGCGGCACCGATCTGCTCGTGCAGTTCCGCGCCGGGCTGCGGCAGCCGACGGCGTTCGTCGACGTGAAACAGATTCCAGAGCTCACCAGCATCACGATCGATCGCGACGGCTTGCGGCTTGGGGCCGCAGCGTCCGCCGCCGAGATCTGCGAGCACGACGAGTTGAAGCGGCTGTGGCCCGGCCTCGTCGAAGCAGTCGCCTTGATCGGCTCGACCCAAATCCAGGGCCGCGCGACCGTCGGCGGCAATCTGTGCAATGCCTCGCCCGCCGCCGACACGACGTGTGCGCTGATCGTGAATCATGCCGCCTGCGTGATCGCCGGACCGAAAGGCGAGCGCACCGTGCCCGTGGAGCAGTTCTGCACGGCGCCCGGCCAAACGATTCTCGTCCGCGGCGAGCTGCTGGTGGCAATCCGTGTGCCGCGCCCGGCCGCGCGGACATCTGACGCGTATCTTCGGTTGATTCCACGCACCGAGATGGACATTGCCGTCGCGGGCGCCGGCGTCAGCGTGACGCTCGACGCGAGCGGCGTCTGCACGGCGGCGCGCGTCGCGATTGCCGCGGTCGCGCCGACCGCGCT
>MNEX01000297.1:11336-12839 GCA_001917905.1 Acidobacteria bacterium 13_1_40CM_65_14 | reverse complement strand
AGAGTTGTTTGCCGTTTCGGGAATCAAACGCGCGGAAACGATTGTCGGTGGTCGCACCGATGAACACGATGCCGCCCGCCGTCACGATGCTGCCGCCGATGTTCAGCGCGCCCGTATTCGTGATGTTCTTGGCTTTCAGTGACTCCACGAACCCGATGGGCACTTTCCACGCGATTTCGCCCCGGTTCACGTCCACGGCGATGAGCTCGCCGAACGGCGGCGCGGAGCACGGCACCTTGTTCTCCGGATTCCAGAAACGGCCGACCGCTCCGCCCCACGGACTCCGGCGAACCCATGTTGTCGGCCCGCCGTCGCGCGCCGTGCCCTGCACCATCCGGGCGACCTGACCGAGGTTCATCACGCTTGTGAAGACGAGACCCAGTGTCGGGTCGTACGACAGGCCGTTCCAGTTGCCGCCACCGAGCGTGCTGGGGAACGTCACCATGACGCCTTCCACCGCTGGAGGCGTATAGGGACCCTTCGTGAACATCTTGTTCTTGTCCCACAGCTCCTTGCAGTAGGCCGCATGATCCGGCGTCAGGCTGTAGAAATCCTTCGCGGGATCGAACGTGTTGCGCGCCAGCGGCTCCGGCTTCGTCGGAAACGGCTGCGTTGGCGACGTGGCCTCGCCGGGGACGCTGCTTTGAGGAACCGGGCGCTCTTCGATGCCGAACATGGGTTCACCCGTGACGCGATCGAAGATGAACAGCAGCGCCATCTTCGTCATCACCGCCACGGCCGGGATTGTCCGGCCGTGGCGTTTCACATCGATCAACGTCGGCGCGGCCGGCAAGTCGTAGTCCCACAGATCGTGATGCACGATCTGCCGGTACCACTTCAGTTGTCCTGTCGTCGCATCCAGCGCGACGATGGAGTTGCCATACAAGCCGTTTCCTTTCCGATCGCCGCCGTAGTAGTCGGAGGTCGGAGAGCCAATCGGCGCGTAGACGATGCCGCGGTCAGTGT
Source organism: Acidobacteria bacterium 13_1_40CM_65_14 (assembly GCA_001917905.1). Taxonomy (GTDB): domain Bacteria; phylum Acidobacteriota; class Vicinamibacteria; order Vicinamibacterales; family CAVVIG01; genus QHWF01. The sequence continues at coordinate 11,873 of MNEX01000297.1, read as the reverse complement.
CGATGGTGAAGAAGGACCAGACGTTCGTACCCGAGCGGTTTTTCCAGCTGTCGCCTTCCCACGTTTCGACACCGGGCTCGCCGGCCCGCGGCACGGTATGAAACGACCACAAGAGCTTTCCTGTCCGCGCGTCCCATCCGCGAATGTCGCCGTAGAGACCCGAGCTCGGCGATTGTTCTCCGTTGTTGCCGCCGGTGATCACGATGTTCTTGTAGGTGGACGGTGGTGAGACGAGGCTGAAGCCGCCGTCAACGTCGCCTCGCACGCTGGCCTTGAGATCGACCGAGCCGTCTTCGCCGAAACCAGCGGCGGGTTTCCCACGCTCCGCGTCGACGGCCAGCAACCGATCGCCGGCGCCGCTGAACAGACGCGGCGGCGTGTCGCGATCGCCGGGCCAATAGGCGACGCCCCTGCGGCTGACCGCCGCCGGCGCCGTGTACTTCCAGACCACCTTCGCCGTCTCCGGCTCGAGCGCGAGAATGTCCTTGCCGGCGGTGACGTACATGATCCCGTTGATCACGAGCGGCGTGACCTGCA